>JANMQR010000183.1:0-31485 GCA_031370625.1 Burkholderiales bacterium
AGACCAGAGGCGACGACAAAGCTTAATTGCTTTTCAAGTCGACAAAAAAGCCGCAACAGGATTCTGTTGCGGCTTTTTTATTTGCGATTATGCGATTAGGTCTGGTTCGGGTTTTTGTAACAACGCTACCTGACGCCGAACGTAAAATTAATCACCGATGTCAGGTAGCTACGCAACCTGACCTACGTTCTAATATCGCAAATCAAAGTGCTGTCATCCTGAGCCGCTTTTGCGAAGGATCTGTTTTTCGTCAGCCATGGCGCATCCCGACAGCAGATCCCTCGCAAAAGCGCCTCGGGATGACGGCTAAAGAGGGACGCATCCATTTCATTTAAGTTACAAACTCTAGCGCTGGCCAGTTGTTCCAAGCATTTTTGCTCCAAACTGCCCGCCAGCGCTAGACTTTAATTAGACATCCCGCGCCGCAAACGTATCACAGCCCTTCACGCTCCCGTCTTCAAAGCCGGTCTTAAACCAGCGTACGCGCTGCTGCGACGTACCGTGTGTGAACGAGTCAGGAACAACAGCACCCTGCGACTGGCGTTGCAATGCGTCGTCCCCAATCGCGTTCGCCGCTTTCAGCGCTTCATCGACATCATTCGGATCGAGGAACGGTTTGGCTTTGTTGGAGTGATGCGCCCACACACCCGCAAAACAGTCAGCTTGTAATTCCACGCGCACGGAGATTTTGTTGTATTCCACTTTGCTCACGCGATCACGCATCGCGTCAGTCTTACCCGTAATCCCCATCAGATTCTGCACATGATGGCCGATCTCGTGCGCGATCACATAGGCGCGCGCGAAGTCGCCACCGGCGCGAAATTTACGTTCCATCTCGCGGAAGAAATCCATGTCCAGATAAACATACTGATCACCGGGACAATAGAACGGACCCATCGCTGCTTGTCCGGTGCCACAGGCGGTACGCGTGACGCCGGAATAAATAATCAGCTTCGGCTTTTGATAGGTGCCACCCATTTGTTGGAATAGCGCGCCCCATGTATCTTCATTGCGCGCCAGCATTTTTCTCACTTCGCTTTTCAGCGCCGCGTCAGGATCCGTTGCCGGATCAATCGCCTTCGTTTGCGTTTGCTGTTGCCCACCTTGCACAGACTCAGCCACACCCAGCAGCGTACGCGGATCAATGCCTAAAAAGTAGCTCGCGACCAGGGCCAGCAATACACCACCGATGCCCAATCCGCCCGCTTTGCCCATGCCGCCGCCGCGACGGTCTTCAACGTTGTCACTCTCACGGTCACCATCTATTCGCATCGCCTTCTCCCACAATCTGATTTCGTTTTAAACTAATTTTGCAAAATTGAGCCACACAGGAATCGACAGCATACCGCCAAGCGTACTCACGGTCACGCCCTGTGCCACAAAGTTACCATCGCCACCCATCCGAACCGCCAGGACATAAGCGGAAGTTGCTGTAGGCAGCGCGGCAAACAACACCACCATGTCAAAGAATACGCCACTCACACCCAGTGCGCGGGCAATGTAAATCGCGGCAATTGGCAGCGCGACTAATTTCACTGCGGTGAGATAAGTGATGACGCTTAAATTTTTGCCGACATCGGCAAATTTCAGCGCCGCCCCAACCGCCAGCAATCCACAGGCAAGCGACGCCGCGCCCATCCGCGTGATGAGCATTTGTATGGGCTCCGGAATTGCCAGGCCACTTAACGAAAACAAAACGCCGCCGACCGTTGCCAGAATGAGCGGATTTTGCACCAGCTCTTTCCATAATTTTGTTTCTGCGTGGCGCGCCAATGCCCACACCGCGCCGATATTGCACAGCGGCACGACGATACCAATCACAATGCCGAATGCGGCGATGCCCTCCTCGCCATACAAGCGGCCTGCAATCGCCAAGCCGATATAGGAATTGAATCGAAACGCGAGCTGAAAACCTGAAGCGAATATTTTTTCATCGGGCTTCAAAATCCAGCGCACCGCATACGCCAGCGCCATGCCAATCAGCACCGTCGCCACCGCCGTTTTCAGTGCCGGGGCGGCGGCGACAAAATCGATTTTCGTTCTCGCAATGGAATAAAAAAGCAGCGCCGGAAACAGCACAAAGTAAATCAGCTTTTCCAGGCCGCCCCAAAATCCGCGCCCCCAATCGGTAAAGCGGTTGAGCAAAAAGCCGAACAGGATGAGGGCGAAATCGGGCAGCAACAGGAGCGCAGTGGACATCGAAGGATTTTAAGCGATCACGTGCGACAAATCATCACGGCGTAAAATAGGAAAATGAATCCGGAGACAGTTTGTGGTCGAACCCCAAACAAGTGGCGATAAATTATGTTGATTGACCCCTATATCTGGCGCGCAGTTTCAGGCATTTATGCTTCAAACACCCCTTATATACTGGTAATTTGTTATTTGGTCGCGGATTTTCGCATGGGCGCTGGCAATGCGTGAAGGTGATGGCGTGCGGGTGCCTGTCTCTCGCCGATTTGAAAATCGCAAAAGATCACCACGTGGCGGTTCAGAACTGCCCGACGCACTCGTCACTGAATTGAAAGCGTTGGCCGCATGATCTCGATTGAGCAATATAGCGCCCGCATCAAAGCGCCGTTCGCCACGCTCGGTATCATGAGCGACGACACACATTTGCTGGCGATTCATTTTCTGCCTGTATCTGTTGCATCAAAATCACCGATACCGAACAGCATCGCGCATTTGGTTTCCGTGCAGCTTGCGATTTATCTTGATAAGCCAACGTTCAAATTTGATCTGCCGATCAAGCTGAACGGCAGCAAACATCAGCTCGATGTGTGGCACGCGATGCAAAAAATTCCGGCGGGTAAAACGAAAACGTATGGCGAACTGGCGTTATCAGTTGATTCCTCACCGCGAGCAGTCGGCACCGCTTGCGGAAAAAATCCGGTGCCGATTGTGGTGCCGTGCCATCGCATCACGGCAGCAAATGGCTTAGGCGGATTCATGGGCGGCAAGCGTGATGACCCACTCGCCATCAAACGCTGGTTGCTCACGCATGAAGGTTATTTTTTATTATGAGCATCGATCCCATCATCGACCAATTCGCGGATGCGGGATTCGTGAATGCTGATCCCATCATCGACCAATTCGCGGATGCATTATGGCTTTCAGACGGCCTCGCGCGTAACACGATTGAAAGCTATCGGCGCGACGTGACGCAATTGCACGATTGGCTGGTGGCGCAGAAACGAGGCGCGCTCCGGGAAGTCGCCAACACCGATCTGCAGGAATTTTTAGGGCATCGTGTGACGGTCGCCAAATCGAGCGCACGTTCCACTGCGCGCTTGACCTCCGCGCTAAAACGTTTTTTTCAATATCTGATTCAAGAGCGCCTGATCACCCAGGATCCCAGCGCCGCACTGGAATCCCCCAAGCTCACGCGTGGTTTGCCGAAATCTTTGTCGGAACGCGATGTGGAGGCACTGCTGAGTGCGCCAGATTTAAATACGCCGCTCGGCATGCGCGACAAGGCGATGCTGGAAACGCTCTACGCGACCGGACTGCGCGTGACCGAACTGGTGACGTTGAAAACCGCGCAAGTGAGCCTCGACATGAACGTGGTGCGCGTGATCGGCAAGGGCAACAAAGAGCGATTGGTGCCGATGGGCGAAGTGGCCGCAGAATGGATCAAGCGTTACCAAGCCGACGCGCGCGGTGACATTTTGGGCGCACAAAAATCGGCGGATTTATTTGTCACACAGCGCGGGGGCGCGATGACCCGACAAATGTTTTGGCACACGATTAAAGCGCAAGCATTTCGCGCGGGCATTCACGTGCCGATTTCGCCGCACACCCTGCGCCACGCATTTGCCACGCATCTGATTAATCACGGCGCGGATTTGCGTGTGGTGCAATTGCTGCTCGGCCATGCGGACATCACGACCACGCAAATCTACACGCATGTGGCGCGCGAACGCATGAAAGCGCTGCATCAGGCGCATCATCCGCGTGGGTAGTTTGCATATGGGGGTTTCTCGAAATCTAAAATTCGTCGTTCCCGCGAAGGCGGGAATCCAAGTTCGTTGCGCTATCAACAATTTAACCAAACTTAGGTTCCCGCCTCCGCGGGAGCGGCGAAGTTTCGGGAAATTTCAAAATTCTTAAGTCTATATTTTACTGGCATCTACAAGCATTTTTGCTCCAAACTACCCGCCAATACTGGTGTTTAATATTTCCGCTATGACCAAACATTCCGAAACCCCTGCCACCGTCATCCTGAAAAATCATCACGTCAGCTACACCGAACACGTTTACGAATATGTGGAACACGGCGGCACATCGGTGTCATCTAGCTCACTTGGCGTGGATGAACATCATGTGGTGAAGACGTTAATTTTTGAAGATGACACCCGAAAACCGCTATGCGTTTTAATGCATGGCGACAGAAAAGTATCGACGAAAGAGCTGGCGCGACAGGTCGGGGTGAAACGCGTCGCGCCATGTAAACCGGAAGATGCGACACGGCATTCGGGCTATCAAGTCGGCGGCTGTTCACCGTTTGGATTGCGCAAACCGATGCCGATTTACATCGAAAAAACCATTCTCGATTTGGATAAAATTTTAATCAACGGTGGCAAGCGCGGATTTTTAGTCGGCATGTCGCCGCAGGAAATTGTGCGTGTGGTTAAGCCGGTCGCCGTGACCGCAGCGATGGTGGACTAAACGCTACACATCCGGCGCACTGCTGCTACCCGCGCCCAATGCGCGCATCATCTGCACACTATCCAGCCATCGGCCAAACTTGTAGCCGATACCGTTGAATCGCCCCGCATGCTGAAACCCACAGCGTTCGTGCAGCGCGATTGAGCCGGCATTTTCACTATCGCCAATCACCGCGATCATCTGACGGAATCCCAATTTTTCGCATTCGCCAATCAAGGCCATCAACAACATTTTGCCGATGCCTCGCCCCTGCATGTCTGGCGCAACATAGATTGAATCTTCCACCGCAAATCGATAGCCGATGCGTGCGCGATACGTGCTGGCGAAGCAATAGCCCACCACGCGGCCATCGATCTCCGCGACGAGATAGGGAAAGCCATTCGCAATCGCGGCATGACGGCGTTTCGCCATTTCTTCTACGCTGGGTGGATCGTATTCCCATGAGGCGGTGCCGGTCGCAACGCTCCGTTGATAGAAAGTGGCGATGGCGTTGATGTCAGCATCGGTGGAGGAGCGGATAAGAATTTGCAGTGATATAAATGATGGCGGCATAGCGAATCACAGAAGGAGTGTACGGGGTTGGCCGCGCTTATCGGATGAATGACCACAACTTGGAACCCATGATGCCCGCAATAATACCAAGCACGAATATCACCACAAATAGCAGCGCTATCACGCCCGCCAATCGTCAGAATTTTTGCTGGTGTTGAAGCGCGACTTTCATCGATTCGCTTGATGCGTCACCGATCAAGCGCAAGATAGCACCGCTATATTTGAGCAGGATGACGACAGCAATGATGGTTCGAGCTGAAATCAATCGCATTGCTCAGTTTTTCCCGCGCAGTTGCACGACAATTTCATCCAACTTCGCTTCAATACTTTTCAACACCGCGAGCTCGGCACCACTCGCTGGGCTGGGCGAGGTAACACGCTGCTTCAACGCATCGCGCGCGGCGAAAATACGGTTGCGGAAATCCTGCGCACCGATGATGCCGGTGAGTTTCATGTTGCCATCGTGGACGTTACTGGCGCCGGCCGTTTCAAACTTCAAGGTGCTCAAATTGAAGTACCGCAAAATCGGGCCTTCGATAAACGTCACGTCCTGAATATTTTCCAGCGGGATCGTTTTTTCCACCTGCACCAAAATACCCTTGCGAAAGCGAATCGACTTGTCGGTGAGCTCGCATTCAAGCTTGTCGAAATAATGTCGCGCCCACCACTGCCCCAACCCAAGAAACCAGATGATCGCGAACGGAATGAGAACAACGGTAATCAACAACGTGAAGCCAATGGTGACGACGAGGTACGGGCGGATCAACGGATTAAATGCCGCGCGGGTGGCGGGTTCAGCGATGGGATTTTCCATTTTCCGATTCGGTGACGTGGTAAAAATTCTTGTCCAGTTTACCCAAACGCAGCAACGTTCGAATTCGCTACATATTTACACCGGCTAGCGAAACAGATCGGCGCTAGAATGCGTGCATGAACGATACTGATCACAGCTGGGAAATGTGACTGTCTCGATAATATTGATTGATCGCGGCCAGCGCGGCAGAATTGATAAAGCAAACCGGGAACTGAATGCGCGCTGATATAAAAAATTATTGCTGATGTCGCGCACTAGAATATTTTCGCTCACGCTACTCGCGATGATTGCCTTCGCGGGCAATTCGCTTTTGTGTCGCGCCGCATTGAAAAATACCAGTATTGATGCCGCGAGTTTTACCTCCATCCGCCTCGTCGCTGGCGCGTTCACACTGTGGCTCGTCATGCGCATTCGTAAACCCGGTGCAGGCAATGCGGCCTCACATGGAAGCTGGCCATCTGCCTTCGCACTCTTTGCCTACGCCGCGTGCTTTTCTTTCGCCTATCTCAGCCTATCCGCTGCTACTGGTGCGTTACTGTTATTCGGCGCGGTGCAATTCAGCATGATCAGCTACGGCTTCTGGCAAGGTGAACGTTTCAGCGCTCGGCAATGGGCCGGGCTTTTATGCGCATTCGCTGGATTCGCGGGATTGTTATTACCCGGCCTCACCGCCCCGCCACTATTGGGCTCGGTTTTGATGCTGAGCGCAGGTGCGGCATGGGGCGTGTATTCACTGCGCGGCAGAAAAGCAGGCGACGCGACGGCGGTCACCGCTGGAAATTTTTTACGCGCCGTGCCGATCACTATTACGCTCAGTATCGTTGTGTATTTACTTGCACCCCCATCGAATTCAATTGATGTGATGGGCATAAGCTACGCAATTGCGTCGGGCGCGCTGGCATCGGGTGTGGGTTACGCGATCTGGTACACCGCGCTACGCGGATTAAAAGCCACCACCGCCGCAACGGTACAACTCAGTGTGCCGGTAATTGCGGCGGCAGGTGGGATTTTGTTTTTGGGTGAAGTTGTGACGATGCGATTATTAATTGCATCGGCGGCGATTTTGGGCGGGATTGGGTTGGTGATTTTTTCTGCTCCAAATCGCAAACCCTAGCATTGGCGTGGCTTACCGGCCATAAATACGCTGAAAGGCACGCCTATGCTAGCCCATTACTTTTAGTAACAGCTCAGATTCGCGCTCATGCAGAAAACGATCATGGCCGTAACTCGCTTTCCATCACTTCAAGCAAGCCGGACTCGGGTAACTCGCGGGCGATTTAAGACAAAAGAAAAATGGAATTGTAATACACCGATTTTTCTCAGGCGCGTCACTGGTGCCGCTTAACGAAAACTGTGTCCGGCGCGCACCGCGAAGTGACTCGTCACCAAATATCTTGTTCGGAATCGAGTACAGCAACGTGGTCTGCATGACCTCACCCAGCGGATTAATCTGGAACAAAAGTTCTGCCGATCCTTCCATCCCCGTGCGACGCGCATCTGATGGATATTCTACTTTCGGACGGACTTTCAGCGTTACACGAGGCATTGATAGAGCAGCTTTGTTAGCCTCGCGTTCAGAACTATTTTTAGGAACCGACACAGACACAGACGGCTTGCCCGCCTTTTCTTCAAACCAGACGAGCACCACGCCGCTAGTCGCGACGGGCGCGCAAATTTTGTCGTCAATCGCGGGGCGAAATCGCCAAAATGGCAACACTTCTTGAATCGCCAGGATATATTTTTCGTTGCGTTCTGACGGCGAAAATTCTGCGGCCTCCAAGGTGCCAGACGCATTCACCGTCCCGCTTACGCGAATCTCAATAGGCCACTTGTCTGCGGGATCACGCTTTGGACTATCCGGCGCGACCAGCAAAATCGGGCGGATGTATTTATCTTCTGCTTCAATGACGCGCGGATCCGACTGCGCCATTGACGCCGTGGCCAAGACAAGAAACGAAAGTAGCGCGGCAGTAGCGGGTATCTTCATAGGTTGAAAGTTAGCATTAGATTTTAAAGTGAGTGCTTAATGGTAATCGAAATGCGTGATTTTTGCGACGTGCGGAAACACGTGGCTAGATAAGTGCAGCGCTGACAGGGAACAGGGTCGCGCTCATGATCTCCGCGCGAGCGCACTGTTTATGTCAGCCCGCTATGCGCAGAAGCGGCACTGGAACACGTGGATCGCCATTTGGCGGGCTAATACAGTCATCAATACCCGTCAAAATCCTCATACCGCATCGCCCGCTCCCGCTCCTTCAGCGCCTGCCGATAAGTCTTGATCCACTGTTTGAACGCCACCGGATTTTTGGGCATTTGAATTTCGTTTTCGATGCGGCGAATCTGGCTTTTGAGATGGGCGATATCTTGCATCAGGCGCGGCATGACCGTTTTCATGGCGATGGGTTGAGTGGGTGACATATTGAGTTGCTCGCGGAGCGGCATTTGTACCGCCAAAATTTCTTGCGCCAGTTCACTCAATTGTTCACGCAAAATTTTATTGAAATGTTTGAGACGTTCCTCCGACAAATTTGCAATTGCGCGCGCGTCGATTTGCTCGATGGCTAATTGAAGCTCAAGCAACTTCAATAAATCTTTTTTCTCGTAAGCCTGATTGACGCGCTGCATCAGCGCTGTCTTGCGCGCACGCTCAGCGGGGTCAGGCTCGCGGTCGGGATGCAGCGCACTGACCAGCTTGCGGTAAACCTCGCGCAGGGAAAGATTGGTTTCGTCGGACTCCGCTTTTAATTTTTCTTCCTTCGCGCGTTGCTTCGCGGTTTGCTTGGCTGTTTTTCTACGCGACGAATGCTGCGCTTGTTCGTCAAGACGGCGTTGCTGTTCACGTTCAATCTGCGCCTGTACGCGCGCGAGAATTTCTTCGGGGGAGTTCAAGTCGGCGGTTTCAACGTCGCCCAAATCCACGCCGAACATGGCTTCCATCGCCTCCTTCATGCTGTCGACGGCGGCGGCTTCTTCCGCATCAAAATCGGTGTCGCTGTATTTATTGTAAATTTCTTTAATGGCCGCATCATCGGTTTCGATAATCAGTTGCTCGGCCACGGTGCAGATTATTTTCTCGACCACAACACGCTCCGATTTGGTCAGACCTTTATGCGCAAGCGCTTCATCCAGTACCCGCACCATTTCAGTCTGACGCTCGCGAAACATGGCCAACAACGGCAGGTAATCTTTCGCCACTTTCTGATCGTGCATCAGCATGAAGGCCTGCCACTCGGCCAGCATCTCGCGCTTCTTTTCAACATCTTTTACGAGCGCGTTGAATAGACTCTGCCCTTTGGAAAGATTGGGCTGATCGGGTTGCGTGGTGATGCGCAGCGGGGTGGCGGATGGCTTCATGGGCAGTCAAGACTTTAGGGAATGGGCGCGACGAGCTATAACGCCATTTTGCGTGCCTCTCGGCGCAAAATAGCTTCAAACGCCGCGCGGGTATTGGGGTTTATAAGCGGTAACGACAGAAACTTCAAAAATTAACTGCGTGATGTGACGACATTTTCAACAAAAAATAAACGCGGTGGAATCAGGCGAAAATGGCGCTGGTAGATAAATATTTGGACAGCATAAATGCCTACGGTTCAACTCCCGAGCGATTTTGATCGCGACTATTATTTGCAAGCGAACCCGGATGTCGCTCGCGCTGGCCTCGACCCGGTGAAGCATTATCTACATTTTGGGCAGCGCGAGGGACGCGCGTATAAACCTGATTCCAAATTGCTGCACGCCGAATTGGGAAGGCAAGAATTTGATTTTGATGGTTTGCGGACTGCGCACAACCATGATTTCATGATCGATCCGACATTCACGGCAGCGTATGCGCGCGGCGTGAAAGCGGCGGGCACCGACTACAAATGGTATTGGCGTGTTCATATCGGATTGTGGGCGGCCGCAACAGCGCTGAAACTGCAAGGCGATTTTGTGGAGTGCGGTGTGAACCGTGGCTTTTTAAGTTCGGCGATCATGCAGCGATTTGACTGGGACAAAACCGGGAAACTTTTTTACTTACTCGATACGTTCACGGGCATTGATCTGAAATATCTGAACGACAACGAGCGAAACGCCGGCGTTCAAGAACGAAATCAAAAAGATTTGGCGTGCGGGTTCTACACGCAGAATCTGCAAGGCGTGATGGAAAACTTTTCGGGATGGAATAACAAGAAAATAGTGGTCGGCAGTATTCCCGAAACGCTGCCAGAAATCGTTTCAGAAAAAATCGCTTTTCTGCATCTGGATTTGAACTGCACCGAGCCGGAGGTGGATGCGATTGAATATCTTTGGGATCGGCTCAGTTGCGGTGCGGTGGTGCTGCTCGATGACTACGCCTACGCGGGATATCACCCGCAAAAAGTGGGTATGGATGCGTGGGCAGCGAAGCGAAATGTGGCCGTCGCAAGCTTGCCGTCGGGCCAAGGATTGATCATTAAAACGTGAGCGCTGAATCGTCCGCTACTTCAACCATTTCAACTCACGCGCCGTCGCCGCGCCTACCGTGCATTGCGCTAGATCATCCGGAATTTCCGCACGGCCCGCGCCCACGGGAATGCGCCCGCCCATAATCTCCGCCGATTCTTGCGGATAACGCGGATTCTTATTCGGCTCAGCATAACCATCCGGAAAAATCGGCAGCGTGGTTTGCAAATCGTATTTATCGGTGGCACCTAACGTGTGCAACATTTCATGTGCGAGCACCACATTGTTGCTGCCTGCTTGACGACGGGACGCGAATACATTGGCCACACCGAGCATGCCTTTTTCCAGGCCTAGCGAATGTGCCAGCAACGGCGTACGCGCGGGATCGTGAAACAGCGCGAACAGACGAATGTTTGGTTTAGTACGTTCAAAGTGATCGTTCTGCGATGCCCAATAGCGCAGCTTCAAACTCCACGCCATGATCGAAAAAACGTTTCCACCCACCGGCGGCGCAGGCGGGATCGCGTCAAGTTCAGGTGCCAGCCAAACGCGTACCGGTTCATCCGAGACCACGCCGTAACGCTTGGCTTCCTCTTGCATCAAGCTTGCAATGGGTTGAAATGTTTCGCGTTGCAGGCTGGCGATGTAGGTGAGCGTGACGTCAGACTTATCGGCGTTAATCGGGTAAATAACAACGTCAAGCGACTTATCCCATTTGAGCGCGCGATATTTGGTGACCCATGTGACGCTGCCGACAACAACCAGAATGAAGAGAAGGATGGTGACGCGAACTGCTTTGAACATAATTTGAAAGTCTTCGTTTACTTAATTTTTAGTCGCGCAAATCCTGCGTCCAGATCGCTAATCAAATCGTCTGCATCTTCGAGACCAATACTGTAGCGAAGCAACGGCCCACCTGTCCACGGCACCACGTTGCGTCCATAACGCAAATCCGCCGGCACCACCAGGCTTTCAAATCCGCCCCATGAATAGCCGAGCCCGAAAAATTTATAGCCGTCAATCATGGCCGCAATTTGCTGTTCTGAACAGGGATGTAATTCAATACTGAATAATCCGGTGGCACCCGAAAAATCACGCTTCCACAAACTGTGGCCGGGATCACTTTGCAGCGCAGGATAGAGCACACGTTTTACTTCAGGCCGCGCCTGCAGCCACTTGGCGATATGCAAAGCCGATTCGTGATGTTGTTTCAATCGCACGCCCATCGTGCGCATGCCGCGCAGCGTTAAAAAACAATCATCAGGCGAGGCGCGTTGACCCAGCTCGTAAGTTGATTGTTTGAGCATCGGCCAGGTGCGCTCGTTGGCAATCACGAGACCAATCAACACATCCGAATGCGCCGCGTAGTATTTGGTGGCAGGCTGCACAACCAGATCAACGCCGTGTTCGAACGCATTGAAATAAAGCCCCGTCGCCCACGCGTTATCCATAATGACCACGGCATTTTTTTCATGCGCGGCGCGGGCGATGGCGGGAATATCCTGAATTTCGAATGTGTGTGAGCCAGGGCTTTCGGTGTATACGACGGTGGTGTTAGGCCGCATCAGTTTTGCGATTTCAGCACCGACCAAGGGATCATAAAAAGTTGTCGCAACCCCCATACGTGTCAAAAACGATTCACAAAATTTCCGTCCCGGGCCGTAGCAACTATCGGTCATCAGCACATGATCACCGGACTTCACGCAGGCGAGTAGCGCGCCCGCCACCGCCGCGAGCCCGCTCGGGTACGTGACCGCGCGATAGCCGCCTTCGATCTCCGCCACGGCGTTTTCCAGCGCCAACGCCTGCGGCATGTTGAAGATGGCGTAAGTCGGAATTTGTTCATCGCGTGCCCAACGTGCCTGCGTATCATGCAAGTCAGCGACGTTATCGAACAGCACCGTGGAGGCGCGGTGCATCGGCACGTTTACGGTGCCGGGCGTATTAGCGGCGGTGCGACCAAGCTGGGTGAGTTTTGTATTCGGTTTCATAGCAATAAATTAGGATGAGAAAACTTGTTCCATCTCGCGTCTAAACTTCACTGCGGCGTTATCGGCATCGAACGCAACATCGCGCCACGCAACCGCTTGACCCTTGGGCACATCGCGCAACAACTTTACTTTGTGCGCGAGGCCAATCGGTAGCGCGCCTGCTTTGAGCGAATCGACAGCGGGCATTAATTTTCCGTAGACGGTAAATCCCCCCTCACCGTCCAGCATTTCGCCCGCTTTCAAATCGCGCTTTGCGGTCGCCACACAATCACCGCGAAATGCTGTCGCCGCACCGGTCGCTTCTTTGCGCAGCGCCACACTAGCCACACTAATGCCCAGCTCGAGCCCGATCAAGTGAAATGGTTTATACATCGACGAATATTCGCCTGACGAATCAGTGACGAGCCCATATTCTTTAAAGCAGCGGCGTACATATTCAGAATCGGCGGCAAAGGTCACATACACGCCCCAGCGCAAATCACGAAACACGGGCGAGCCATCGCGCTCGACAGAGGAAATCACTTCAACTTGCCCGCGATGATCAAGCAAGCCACCGTCTGATTTAGGTTTCAAATAACGCGCGAGATCATCGACGCCGCACGGCGGAAATTCGAGGCCATTGGGCGCGGGCGTTAAGCCGGTCGCATTTGCCACGGCAGCCATTTCAATAGCGCTTTTGGTGCCGTCTAAAAATGAATTAAACATTTGCGCATTGAAATCACCGCCCGCGACCGTTTCAGCCGAAAAACCGTAATGTCCCCAGACGGTATCGGGCGTTGATGAGTGATATGCAGGCAAATATTTGGTGCCCTTACCCGCCGCAACCACATCGAAACCGGCCGCGCGCGCCCAGTCCACCATCTCGCAAATCAGCGCAGGCTGATCACCGTAAGCCAATGAATACACGATGCCTGCATCGGCCGCGTATTTGGCCAGTAGCGGGCCCGCCAGTGCATCGGCCTCCACATTCACCATCACGATATGTTTTTTATGTGCACAGCACGCCAACACGTGTGCGATGCCGGCGGCAGGGCTGCCGGTGGCGTCGATGATGATGTCAATGTGCGGATTTGCAATCAACGCGGCAGAATCGTCGGTGATGCAAGTGGTGCCGTGTTTGAAGGCGCTGTCAAAAGATGATGCGGCAAATTGCTCATCACGCCAGCCGACGCGTCGTAGCGATTCTGCCGCGCGTTGCGGATTCAAATCAGCGATGCCGAGCAAGTGAATACCGGGCGTGCGTGGGATTTGACTTAAATACATTGAGCCAAATTTTCCTGCGCCAATGAGACCAACCCGCACGGGGTCATGGTCGGCAGCGCGTTGCTGCAACAGACGGTGGAGGTTCACGTGGTTTTTTCCATTTTGGTTTCTTCCAGCACACGCAACAAATTACATGTGTCCATATTGCCCCAACCATGCGCCATTAATTGAGAGAGTTGTTGATGCACCAAGGCGACTGCAGGCATGGGCAAATTTTGTTCTGCTGCGGCATGCGCGACCAAAGCAAAATCTTTCGCGTGCAAACGCGCCTGAATGCCCGCATCGAAGTCGCGTGCGGCCATTTTGCGGCCCATCAAATCCAGCATTTTCGAGCCCGCCATGCCGGCCATCAGCGCATCAACTACTTTCGCCGCGTCAACGCCATTTGCGCGCGCAAACAGCATCGCCTCGGCAATGCCCTGGATATTCACCACTTGCACAATTTGATTACACGCTTTGGTGATTTGGCCTGAGCCCACATCGCCCATGTGTGAGATTGTTTTACCGAGCGTTTCGAGCAGCGGGCGCGCACGCTCAAGCACATCCGTTTTGCCGCCGACCATGATTGACAGCGCTGCCGCAGCGGCTGCTTTCTCGCCACCTGATACGGGGCAATCCAAAAAATCAATTTCCTTTATCGCCAACGCAGCGGCGATCCGGCGAGTCGCGACGACATCGATGGTGGAAAAATCACACACAATGGCGCCCGGTTTGGCGGATTCGATTACGCCGCCCCCACCTCCACCCCCGCCGAGCAAAACGGCTTCAACATCGGCAGTGGTGGTGACATTGGTGCAGATGAAATCAGCCTCGCGTGCCGCATCGGCGGGCGAGCTGGCGGCGTGTGCGCCCGCATCCACACACGGCTGCATGACCGACGCGCGGCGCGCATAGACCGCCAGCGTATATCCGCCACGCAAAAGATGATATGCCATCTGCCCACCCATACTGCCGAGGCCGATGAAAGCGATTTTTTTTCTCATGCGCGAGATCCTGTTTGAGGTTGTTTCAAACAATTGTATCGCGAGCGACGTGGCACTTAACTAAAGCAATGCGATGAACTACTTTTCCGCCTGGATACTGAATGCAACATGGGGGCATGCGGCAGCGACCGGCACGTGGTGCGCCAATGCGCGCGGCACTTTTTCGGTGGTAGCGTCAAAAATTGGGCCGATGAATTCCACGCGGTAATCCTCGCCTGCGCTGAATTTAAAAACCTCGGCGAGATTTACAGTTTTGCTGACACTGCCGCCCGCCCTGATCAGCGCGTAGTCTGAACGTTCCGGCGCGCCCCGCTTGATCATGGCACCACCATACTCAAGCTCACCGCTGGGCCCGATCACACGCAGATAGCGACCGAAAAAGCCTTCCATTGGTGTATTCCAGATGAGCACGTTAACGGCTTTTTTACTGCGATTTGAGATCTCAAACTTTAGCGGCACGGTGTCACGTGCGAGCACCGTTTTGGGCACCGTCATGCGGCAGTTGAGATCAACCATTGTCGTTGTCATTGGCGTTGGCGTTGTCGCAGACGCAATCGTTGGCGCGGACATAACTGTCGTGACAACCAATAAGGTCGCTACCGGTGCAAAAACAGAAAATGGCATGGGTAGCGACCGATTGGTTCTACGTCAAGAAACGTTACTGCAACGCAGGCGTATTTTCTGAAAAGTATTCGTGACTATCGGCGTTATCGCGAGCTTGTTGTGGATTTGAAATGGCAAGGGCTTTCGCGGCGGTTTGGCCATAAGCGTAGTCGTTGGTGCCGGCAATAACATTGAAGTGCGATAGCTCGTGAATCAGCGTGCCACCTTTCGAATCGGTACCGGTAAGCGGTGCAGTCCAGAATGCCCGGCACAAGTAGACCTTATAAGGTTGTGTCGGATAAACATAGGCGTAATAACTCTTCTTGCAGGAGCAGTCCAGCACCAACGGTTTGTTATCCAATGCGTCTTTAATGTTGGCGTAATCAGCGCGAATTTCGCTTATCGCTGCTGATGTGGCCGCGCCAAACCAGGTCGTGAAGCGCGGCGTGCTGCTCGTTAACCTGCTCATGTACGACACTGAATCATTTGCCATGCTCGACGCAGCGGCGACGGCGCTAGTTAAGGTGCTTTGTTGCGTGGCGCTGCAACGGCCGGAATAGGCGATGCTCGATTTCGCACCAAACAGCGCGCTTTTGTCTTCAGCCAAATTGGCGAGCGGATTGCTGCGGCCTTCGACCCAGGTCGCGACTTCGTTCGACATCAGCGTTTCCATGCCGAGGTTAACGGTTTGCTCCATCGGTTCAACGTTGCGCTTCAGCAAATCCGAGTTCTGGCGCGGGTTGGTTCTACCAAACAGTTGCGAAGATGCCACCCCGTATTGCATCTTGTATTCACCGCTTGCCGACAAGTCGTACATGCCGGCGATATCGACCGAGCGCGTAATACTTTCGCCGGGTGCCAGACTAATCATGTCCTGCGCGGTTGGTGCTGCGCGCTTGATGATCGGGCCCAAATAGGGAACGCGGCTGCCATCGCGCGACAGCAAAAACAAATTACCTTCGAGCTCGCCGTCGGGCACAAACCACTTTGGAATGCTGAGCGAGGTGGAACCATTATTGGTGAAAACCACGTCAACCATCACCTCTTGATCTGACACAGTGGCACGATCAGCTACCGTTAAACTTACCGATAAATTATTGGTTCGAGCGAAACCAGAAAACGACAAACATACCAGCACAATCGCAAAAATAGCGCGAAGTAACATTTGAATCCCCTTGGATAAAATTGGAAGAATGTAACTGCGCCCGAGACAACGCATGATTGATCGGGCGCGTTAGATACTGAGCGGCTTGCGTGCTCGTGTCAAGAATGGATACACCAAATTCTCGTTTTTTGGCGTATGTAAAGGGTTTGAATTGCTTACTGGGCGAGGCGATCAAGCCAATAGACAAGAAAACTCCAGTATTGGCGAGGTTTTCAAAGCATTTATTGCTTGAAATGCGCGCCAATGACGGGGCTTACTATTTTAAAATTCGCTAAGCTGCTTTTGGAAACAGCATGCGTTCACTATGGCTGGCTGTTATTGCGTCACCGCCGTCTGGTTGTTCAAGTTTCAACAGCGCCGCAATTTCGGCAATATCGATCCCCGGATAATCACGACGCGCATGCGCGACGATCTCATGCGCAAGCGAATTTAGCTGCGTCAGATTCGCCTTCATCCGCGCACTAAATTCTTCCACGCTCAAGTTATCGCGCAAGCCGCGGTTAAGCTCGGCAAACCACGGCAGGCTGGCTTGATCGAGCATTTGCACCGGATTCTTTTTCTCGCTGATCTCGCCCCAGCGCCGCAAAAATTTCTGCATCGCGATATTGAGTGCCTGCACATTCGCCAATTGATTTTGCATGCGGCTCATCGTCACAATATCGGTCAGGCGATTTTGGAAAAACAGTTGGCACATCACGCCCCAGTAATAGGTGTAATCCCAAATGACTTTCACAGGCATCACTTCCGGGTCGCCAAACAATTTGTACTGGCCCTCGTATAGCGTGAGCATGTTTTGATAGAGCTGAAAATATACTTGCTCAAAAATACTGGCATACATATCGACCGGGCCTGCGGCGCGATCCTGGCGAATCATTTCAGTGATGTAGGTGTTACTGATCGCAATAAAATCGCTGCCCGGTGAATAGAAGGGATCCAAAAATAATCCTGCTTCACCGGTGAGCGCCCAGCGCGATTTGCCGGAAAAAACTTGTTTGCAACCGTAGGAAAAACGTTTGAAGAATGCGAAGTCTTGGAGCTTCTCGCGCTTCACATCCAGCTCTTTGAACAACAACGGCTGGTGTTTTTCAAACCAGGTCATCGCTTTTTCAAACGTGTTCATGGTCTCAATCGGATGCAACTCCGCATCGGCGACAATGCCGACCGAATGCGAGCCCGACGCTAGTGGAATTAACCACGCCCAATAGCCTTCGCCGCACAGATGATTGGTGGACAGCCAGCGATTGGGCGGATTGCAGCGATTCAACCACGCGCTGTCGTTTGACCAATTGTTAATGTCAATTTTTTCGCTAATGCGAAACCACACCGCATTCGCATTGTGCTCATTGGCTTCCTGCAAATTCAGTTTGCGTTTGATCATGCCCGCACGACCGCACGCGTCGATCAACCAGCGTGAAGAAATGGTGTGGCGCTGGTTGTTGTGTTCAAACTCCACATTGTGCAGCTCGTTGTTTTCAGCAATCGTGAATTGCTTCACCATCGCGTTATCGATAAACGTAATGCCCTTTTGCTGCGCGATTTCCGCCAGCGTATTTTCAAAAATGCCGCGATCAATTTGATAGCTTGGTGTCGGCAATACCATGCTCGCACCAAGCTCGGTGACTTGCGTGATGTCAGTCGCGCCATCGGAGAAGAAAAACCGAAAGCCAAATTTTTTCAACTGGTGTTGCTGCAAATGATCTTTTAATCCGAGCACAGTTTCGAAATAATGCGCGCCGATTTCAACTGACGATTCGCCCACCTTGTGCGCAGCCTCGGGCACTGGATGCGAGCGACGCTCGAGCACAATAATTTTTAAATCAGCGAATGTTTGCTTTAGCTGCAGCGAGAGCGTCAACCCCGCGAGCCCACCGCCGAGAATAATTACGTCGTACATGTTTGAATTTAAGCTAGTCATTTGCATAGTTCACTATTTACGAGGGCCACTACTGAGCTCCAAGACGCGCTTGCCGATCAAAAGTGGCAATCGCAGCAAAAAAGCACCAAACAAACGAATGTGCATGCCGGTGAGCAACACATTATCGCGGCCATATTTGAAGTGCGAAACGCCGCCCTCTTCAGCAGAAAAATATTTCACTGGCGCGTCGATATTGATCGGGCGAAGTCCGCTCCACACCAGCCGCACGACGACTTCGACATCGAAATCAAAACGGCGCATCCAGCGCGATGACTGCATAGTTTCAATCAGTGCCGCAATGGGATAAACACGAAAGCCGTACAACGAATCGCCGATGCCCTGCCACAGCGTTTCCAGATTTGCCCACCAGTTTGAAATACGTCGACCCTGCACACGAATACGCGGCGCGTTGCTGTCGAATATCGGCTTGCCCAGCACCAGCGCACCAGGGTCGCGCGTAGACGCCGACATAAATTCAGGAATCAAATCCGCCGGATGTTGCCCATCGGAATCCATCGTCAACACATGCGTAAAGCCGCGCGCTTTCGCCGCAATTGCACCGATTAAGACCGCGGCACCCTTGCCTTGGTTCGTGGGCAATTCAAATATTTCCAAGCCCGCATCTTTTGCAGCAAGCTCGCGCAACATCTCGGCGCTGCCGTCGGTGGAGCCATCCACCACCACCCAAACTGGATTCCATTTCTCGCGCGCAGCGTTGACCGTCTCCAACACTTTTGCGCCAGGGTTATAGCTGGGAATCAGGACGAGATGGGTATGAGAGCGTGGTTGGTGCATGGCTGGATAACAATCAATTTGGCGGAAGCGGCATTCGGCTGGCGTCGAGGAGCGCGGTTCGAAAGTAGGCATCAAGCTCGGCGACAAACGCTTTATTCTCGGCAATTTTGTCGTCGCACGGTGGATCAAAACGCTTGCCGAGCGTGACCCGATAATACAAGGGGAAGGTGGGTTTCTTCAGGGTCGGCCAATGTTTCCCGAGGAAGTCGGTATTGGACTCAATCAAAATAGTTTGCACCGGTGCCTGCGATTTTTTGGCGATCAACGCAATCGCACCTTTCAACGGATTGATCGGTTGCTCAACCGTGCGCGTGCCTTCGGGAAACATCAGCAATTGGCCGCCGTCGCGCAATGCAGCAACCGATGCTCTAACCATATTCGGCTGCGAATCATTGCGCACAAAGCCGGCGAGACGTGAGCCCCCGCCGAGCACGATGTTGTCCCACAGCACGGCTTTCATGATGCAGGTTACGCGAGGCAGTCGTGAAATAACCAGCACAGCATCAATCAACGATGGATGATTCGGCGCGAGGATCAGCCCGCGCTCGTGCTTGAGCTGATCCAACGCGCGCACATCACATTTGACGAGGCGCGTTAGGGCGAGATAGCCCATAAATAATTTAAATCCGGTCGTAATCATGCGCTGACCAAAACGGGCACCAAACTTTCGCGGCAAAACATAACGCAAGAAACCGGCGATGAAACTGGCGGTCAAACAGATCAAGCCGAATACAAACCAGCCAAAATACAAGGCGGATATTTCATAGGAATATTTGATGCGCGCCAGAATACCGCTGCTGGCCTGACGGGCTGGTTCATCATGGCGGGCAGGCGGTGCGCTCGCTTTGCCACTAGGTCCACTCGTGCCACCGGTGACAATTGGCGCATCTGCCGCGCGCGCGTCAACGCTTCGAAAATCGCGATCATCAAATAGCCGCATGCTGTTTCGCCCCGTTCGCCGTATCGTTTACAAAATTTTTGGCGGTCTTAATCATCCGCATCCACCAGCGTTTTCGATTCTGAAAATATGTACGTTACCGCAATCCCGAAGGTGGCATAACTGCGCTTCTTGACCAACGGGCTATCCGCAAACGCTGCACCACTCAAGCGATCATACTTGGCAAAACCGGCAAACCAGGTTCGGCCAAAACGTTTTGAAATGCCGCCGATTATATTTGCACCGCCGTAGCCTGCCTTGGCTTCATACGCAGGGCGCGTCGCAGTCGCAAACTGCGGCGCTACGCTGTACAAATAGCGATTGTATCCAGCGCTATGGTAAGTCGGGCCAATCAGCATACCGAGATGCCAACCGCTGTTATTGAAATTTTTTACGTCCCAGCTAATTTGCGGATGCGATACCCAGCCTACGCTTTCAAAATTTTTGAAATCGCTCGCAATCACGCCGCGTATCGGTAGTTTCAAAATCAGATTGATACGACGGTCGTCGCTTCGCCACAAATTGGTGTTCAGTGATGGTCCGATCTCTAGCGTGGCGTCAATATCGGGCATACCGGTGCGCGCAGCATTATCTTTGCTTTTCAGCGGCACGGTGCCGTTAATACTCACATCGAGTTCAACACGATCGGTTTTAAAAAATTGTCCGCGTATGCTTTCACGATCAACTTTGATGCGCTCACCACGGTAGACAAAATACGGCAGCGGAAACAAGTAGGAGCGAAACTCATCAGAGCCGCGATAGTCCGAGAAGCGCAATACAGAAGCACCCAAACCCGCCTCCCAGCGCGGAAATTGCTCTGCCCGCGCGCGCGGCGGCACGGCCAATGCAGCAATCGCAACGGCCAGTAATGCAACCGAGCCGCGAGAGGCGCGTAGCCGCATCATTATCGCGAGCACTCCGGATGCGTGCTCAACAATTCGATCTCAACCAGCAAATCACGACGACAAATATCGGCTTCAAAATAGACGATATCCGTGTTGTCAGCAAACACGTTGTTCGCCTTAAACTCGGCCGCAATTTCTTCACGCACCGCGTCAATATCTAGCGCGTGACGAACATAAACTTTAATGTGCGACAGATAATCACGCGTGTCGACGCCGCGCTTTGCCGCCTCGTTCGTGAGCGCAATGATATTGGCAATCGTCTCGCGAGTTTGCGCGCGAACATCGTTGGGGTGAAGCGTTTCGTGGCCGACAATACTGGCCGTGCCGGAGACATAAAAAACATTCTGTGGTGCCGGAGCCAGAAACGCGCGTGCGAACGTCGGGCTCTTCGGGCCGTACTTTTCCGGATAGCGATAAGCGCTGACCTGGCGCGGATTTTCAATCGGCGTGCCGCGTGCTGCAGTGGCAATAAAATAAATCACGAGCTGACCGGGTTTGCCGGCAACCGCCTGCGACCCGAGTGCTGATGCCGCCGGCGCGTCGCGCTCAATCTGGCGAGCTTTGGCGAGAAACGCCTCGTGCCTGCCCATGCTGAAACGGCGATAGCGCTCCAGCGCATCCTCAGCCGAATTGATGGCCGGCAAATAGTGCCATGCGCGCGCAAAATGCGGCATCGCTTGCGCATCCATCGCATCAAAAATTTCGCTGTATAAAGATTTGGTGACATCTTCCAGATGATCGCCGTCGTGTTGCGCAATTGATGCACAGCCGAACAGGATTGATTCCGTTTTTGCGAACGACACACCAGCAGATGTTGTGCGCGTCACAGCCTCGTCTGCAAACCATACCTCGTAGGGGGCCGAGCCGTTCAACGCCGGTAGCGCAACGTTTACAAACCCGCACGGCAACGCACACGCAGGCGCTGCCACGCCAAAGCCGACGATGAAAAATACGCGCGCTAATTCCGCGTCTGCCATTTGCTCGATGTCGGCTGCAACCATGCTGCGCACGGTAATGGCCTCGCGCACGGCGACCACGTGGTCCATGCGCGAACTCATGTTTAGCTGTTGGTGACCATCGTCCGAGGTACGAGCTCGGCTATGTTCTTTTTGCGTCTGCGCCATGCTGTCCAGTTTCGCTTTATGTTCATCAAGCTGGTTATGTAATAGATGCATCTAAACATCATCAAACGTCCGTGAATCGGCGTGTCTCTGAAAATATCCCCCGCCAGCACGGCCAAAATTGCTTCTTGCACCCGCCATTTGTTTTGCGGTGCCATAAAAAGATCGCGCATGCTGGGCGAGGTAAGCCGATAAATAAACCACGAAAACTGTTTTGGCCCGGCGCGCATCACCTTGTCAAATTTCTTCAGCGCCGCGGTCGCTTTTTGCGGCTCTTTCAAGCACGTGTCAATGGTGTCTGCGCCGACAAATCCGCTATTCATCGCGAGAAAAACGCCGGAAGAAAATACTGGATCAATAAACGCAAATGCATCACCCAACATCAGATAATTTTTGCCGCTGGATCGATGCGATGTGTAAGAGTAATTGCCGGTCGCGGTCACGTCCGATACCAGCGTCGCATCTTTGAGCCGCTCAGCCAAGGGCGCGCACATGGCGATGGTGTCCATGAAAAATTCTTTGGGCGAATTCTTGCGTGATTTCAGGTAGTAGGGCCAACACACCGCACCCACGCTGGTGGCACCGTCGGACAAGGGAATAAACCAGAACCAGCCGTGATCAAACCAGAACACCGTAATGTTGCCTTCCAGCTTGCCCTCATGCCGCTTGGCACCTTCAAAATGGCCGTAGATGGCTGCACTCGCGTGTGCTTTATTTTTTGCCTTGGTGCCGAGTTGATTGGCGAGAATGGTATCGCGCCCGGATGCATCGACCACGAAGCGGGTTTTATATTGCAGAGTCTCGTTGGTATCGGTCACAGCGCTGATGGTTGCCCCTACCCATACCCCTATGCCGCCGCCAACTTCGTCAAATTCAACCTTATTGACGCGGCAGCCTTCAATCACCGTCGCACCTTTTGCTTTAGCATTCTTGATCAACGTGTGATCAAAGTCTGAACGACGCACTTGATACGCGTACGGGTGATCCTTGTCCCATGCATCCGCAAAATCAAGCAGGACGGCCTTGTTGTCATGCCACGGCGACACAAATTCCACGCCGTGTTTGATCATCGACTGCTGCTCAACCTCGGCCTTTACACCAAGCTCTTCGAGCAGCGGCAGATTAAGCGGCAGAAGCGATTCGCCAATGTGAAAACGCGGGTGATGCGCTTTTTCCATCAGCACCACGTTATAGCCGCGCTCGGCCAGGCGAGCAGACACCGTGGAGCCCGCCGGCCCACCGCCGATCACAAGTACATCGCAGACGTGTGTGTTCGCTACAACAGCGGCCAACACCGTCGGCGCCGAATTTTCCACTTGACTATTCAGTGCTTCCTCACTCATTCGCTTCGTTTCGTTTGTCCACTGAAACCCTCAACACCATGATTTTGTTCAATAAAGCTAGCGCCTGCAAACAACTCTGCGATCAACACGTTTTTTCATCATACCTTGCCAAACAACGAAAATCAGTTCGTTTTCGCACACAACCTACCTACAGATTTATATCATGCCGCCCCATAAGCGTGCCGGGCAAAATCACACTTCATTTCCACAACGATGACAACAGGCTTAAACAACGTGGAAAACAGCAGGTTTTCGCGGTGCTGGAGAGCTGGCAGATTGGGCATCAGCGACCTTGGCCTCAATGTAGTTTTACGAAGTTTTTTACGCTAACTACATTACGAATCAGGTACGCCGCCCGCGCTACAATGTTGCTTGCCAAAGACCCCTTATTTTACAACACTGACTGCTGTGCCCTCCACCCCAAAAATCATGCTTGCTGCCATCGGCGTTATTGCCTACATCGCGCTGATGTATGCGAGCGCAACTGGCCCGGATGCGGCCGCACGCACTGTGGTGCTGACTGTACTGGCATGGCAGGGATTTGCGGTCGCCATTTTGTGGGGTAGCGGAAAACGCGCCCTGGCGTTGCTTGTAGCCGCACCAGCGGCTCTTCTTTTTGTATATTTCAACGAACTAAAGCATTTGGAATGGCTGTGTTTGGTGCCCAACGTTTTGGTCAATGGTTCGCTGTTCCTGTTTTTTGCACGCACTCTGCGCAGCACCGAGACGGCGCTCATCACGCGGCTGGCGTTGCGCGTTCACGGCGCCATCCCCGCGCCGATTCGCGCCTATACGCGCACCCTCACCTATGTGTGGAGCGCATTCTTTCTATTCTCGATTGCAGCTTCGCTGGCGCTGTATTTTTTCGTTTCTTTTGAAGCCTGGTCGCTGTTTACCAATGTGTACGCGCTGCCGATCATGCTGGCGATCTTCGCGCTCGAATATCTGTATCGCCGGCTGCGGTTTCCTTGGTTTGAGCATGTTTCAATCATGGCCGGGATCAAAGCGTTTACGTCATTAGCCGACACCAAAAAGACCGACGCTGTGCCGGTGCCAGACTCGGTAAAAATGCCGTGAATTTGGCATCTGGTGTGAACCCGAGTTGGCACCCATCGCCGACGATTTGGGCATCCGTGGCGCTGCACGGCGCAGCGCTTACGGCCGCCGTCGTGCAGCCTGCGATGTGGCCATGGGCCTTAGGTGCCGTCGCTGCTAACCATGTGGGATTAACAGCTGTCGGCTTGTGGCCACGCAGCCGTTTGCTGGGGCCGAATATCACGCGCCTGCCGGATGCGCTTGCCACCGCCAATAAAATCGCGCTTACATTCGACGATGGGCCAAACCCCGCCATCACGCCGTGGGTGCTTGATGAGTTGGATAAACACGACGCGAAAGCGACGTTCTTCTGCGTGGGCGAACACGTGCGCGCACATCCCGAACTCACGCGAGAAATTATCAAGCGCGGCCATGTAATTGAAAACCATAGCAACCTGCATTCACACGCGTTTTCCACTTTTGGATTGAAACGTTTGCGGCTGGATATTGAGGCTGCACAGGTAACGATTGCTGAGCACACCGGACGCAAACCGCTTTTATTTCGCGCCCCGGCAGGGCTTCGAAGTCCGCTCCTGGAGCCGGTCTTGGCGCATTGTGGTCTACAACTTGCCAGCTGGACGCGACGTGGGTTTGATACGGTGGAGCGCGATGCGGACAAAGTTTTTCATCGTCTCAGCAAGCGTCTCGGCGCGGGCGATATTTTGTTGCTGCATGATGGTGCCAGCGCGGCGCATATCAATAATCGCCCGATCATTTTTGATGTGCTGCCGCGTGTGCTGGCGCGTTTCGATGCGCTCGGCCTTCGTGCAATTCCGATTATTTCTTCTTAATACGTTTTATGAATTCTGCTACCGCTGCGAACTTTAAGTCTATCGTGAATTACGCGGCGGAACCCTACCGTCAGTCCGGCAAATTCGCCTGGCATTTCGCCAAGGGCAAGCTCGGCGGCGACCCCGCATTCGCCGGCATGTTGCGACTCGGTTTGATCCCGAACGGCGCGCGGGTGCTGGATCTTGGCTGTGGACAAGGCTTGCTCGCCGCATGTTTGTGGGCGGCAGAACAACAGCAGCGTGAAGGCAAATGGTTTAGTGGCTGGGCAGCGGCACCGACCAACGTGCACGTACATGGGATTGAGCTAATGCAATCCGATGTCGAACGCGCACGAATTGCATTGGCGAATATTGCTGAACGTGCGAGTTTTGAATGCGCCAATATTTGCGATGCGAAATTTTTGCCGTGTGATGCGGTGGTGATTCTGGATGTGCTGCACTACATCGATTTCGCGCAGCAAGAAGATGTGTTGAAGCGCATCTTTAGCGCACTCACACCACACGGAAAATTATTGCTGCGCGTGGGTGATGCCGCAGGCGGATTGCCGTTTCACATCAGCAACTGGGTCGATCACGTGGTCACGTTTGTGCGCGGCCACCGCCTGCCGCGTTTATATTGCCGCAGCGTGGCGGATTGGAAAATTGCGTTGGAAAAAATCGGCTTCGCGGTGAGGCCAATGCCGATGCATGAAGGTACGCCGTTTGCGAATATTTTATTGGTGTGCGAAAAACGCTAGCTTTTTTTTGCAACGACCTTGTTCGCTTTGAACGTGTCGTTCAAGCTCAACCAGAGCAAAACTACTCCTCCAATAATCATCGGCAAACTCAGCCATTGTCCCATCGACAATTGGAACGCCAACAGTCCCAGAAAATCATCCGGCTGGCGCGCGAATTCGGCAATGAAACGGAACGCACCGTAACCAATCAAAAACACACCCGACACCGCGCCGATGGGTCGTGGTTTTTTACTGTATATCCACAAAATCACGAACAGCAACAAGCCTTCAAGCGCAAGTTGATAAAGCTGCGACGGATGCCGCGCCAGCGGCGTGGCGTCGGCTTGTGGAAACCACATCGCCCAAGGCCACACCGCAGGATCGGCGGCGCGCCCGGGCAATTCACCATTGATGAAATTGCCCAACCGTCCAGCCGCCAATCCGGTCGGCACCAGCGGCGCAATGTAATCGGTGACCTGAAAAAACGTGCGGTTGGTTTTGCGCGCGAATAGCAGCATCGCCACCAGCACACCCAAAAAGCCGCCATGAAACGACATATCGCCCTGCCAGATATAAAAAATCTCAATCGGATTGGCGAGATATTGACTGGCTTTGTAAAACACGATGTAGCCAAGACGGCCGCCCAAAATCACGCCGAGGATGCCGTAGAAAAGCAGGTCATCCAAGTCGCTCGCTTTGAAAGCCATATCCGGCCGGCGTTTTAAATGCAGCCGCCCCAGCACCATAAACAGCACGAACGCCAACACATAGGTCAGCCCGTACCAGCGAATGGCGAGCGGGCCGAGCGAGAGGGCAATGGGGTCAAACTGGGGATGAGTGAGCATGGGTTTCTATGAATGAAAAAGGGCAGCGCAATTATCGCACTGCCCCGCACGCTATTTGTGCAATGCTCAATCTGCATTAATCTGCGATTTTTTAACCACGTCATTCCAGCGTGCGGCTTCCATCTTGATGAACGCGGCAAACTCGGTTGTATTGTTAGTTGAGACTTCCGCCGCCTCAGCGGAAAGGCGCTGCGCAACAGCGGTTGTTTTACCCGCTGCTGTTGCCGCGTCGGCAATCGTTTTGATGATCGCGTCCGGCGTGCCTGCAGGGGCCAATAGCCCATACCACTGCGAGGTTTCAAAGCCGGGATAACCTTGTTCCGCAACGGTAGGCACATCAGGCATCGCAGGCACACGTTTGGCCGTGCCCACCGCAATCGGGCGCAAGGTGCCCGCCTTTACGTGCGCCATCAGCGGCGGTGCGCCGGTGAAGGTGCTATCGAGGCGACCCGTGAGCAAATCCGTCATCATCGGCCCCGTGCCCTTGTAGGGGACATGCGTGCCACTGATGCCCGTGACAATACTCAAATACGCAAACGCGAGATGACCGGAACTGCCATTGCCCGCTGAGCCGTAATTCATCGCGTTAGGATTTTTCTTGGCGTACTCGACAAATTCTTTTAGATTTTTAGCCGGCACTTTTTCTGCGTTGACCACCAACAAGCTCGGCACTTTTGCCAGTAACGTAATCGGCACAAAATCTTTTACGGGATCGTACGGCAGCTTCGCAAACATGGCGAGATTTACCGCCAGCGTGCCGACATGACCCAAAATAATCGTGTAGCCATCGGGTGTCGCGCCCTTCGCTTCCTGCATGGCGATATTGCCCGCGCCACCGGGCTTGTTTTCTACGATCACGTTTTGCCCCAGCGTTTTTGACATCTCGGCTGCAAACGCACGCGAGACAATTTCCGAGCTGCCGCCGGGCGCGAATGGCACCAGCAGACGGATCGGTTTGTTGGGATAGGGTTGTGCATGCACCACTGACGCGAACAGCAAGCAACCGAGTATCGGGAAAAATAATCTTGTAAAACGAGTGGTCATGGACGCCTCCAATAATTATTATTTAAAGTGAGAATAGCTTTTTGCGCTAATTGCAAAAATTATAATTGTATATACTGTGGGTATATCTTATTGCTTCGAAAGAATGCTATGAAAACAAATTCGCTTAAAGCCACCACCCGAACATTCAAAAGCGGCAATTCCATCGCTGTGCGTATCCCTCATGAGTTTAACCTTGAGGCGGGAAAAACGTTTGAAATCAAGCGGCGGGGGAGGGAGTTGGTGTTGGTGGAACAAGAGGAAACGCTGGCCGGTTTGATCGATATATTGCAATCGCTTCCTGCAGATTTTTTTGCCGATGGCCGCGATGATCCGCCACCCGAGCCTGTCATGTCATTTGATGATGATGCGCCGCCCGTCGTACCAAGACGAGCCGCAACGAGCGTCAAGAAATCCAAAAAAGCTTCTCCACGGCAAGCTAAATGAAATACATGTTTGATACCAACATTTGCATATATGCGCGCAAAGGAATGTTTCCTGCGTTAGCAAATCGTTTACCAAACGTTCGCAAAGGCGATGCCTGCATTTCCGTCATCACTTACGGCGAATTGCTTGTGGGTGCGGCGAAAAGCAATCAAAGCGCGGCAGCGCTAGCAGCCGTAGAACGTACCACTTCGCTGCTCTCTGTTTATCCACTCGACGAAGATGTCGCCGAAACCTACGCGGACATTCGTGCGCACCTCGAACGCAAAGGCACGCCAATCGGGACGAACGACCTATGGATCGGCGCGCATGCGTTAACGCTTGGTATCACGCTGGTTACCAATAATGATAAAGAATTCAAACGCATCCCCAAACTGAAAATCGAAAACTGGACGAAATAATCATGACAACTTCCAATGACCCAAAATACCGCTCCTTCGCCATCACCCAAGGTAACGAACGCGCACCGAATCGATCCATGCTGCGCGGCATCGGCTACAAAGATGAAGATTTCAAAAAGCCATTCGTAGGTTTGGCGAGTGGGCATTCCACACTCAACCCGTGCAACGCGGGCATTCGCCCATTAGCCGATGCAGCGGATATTGCGATTCGCGCGGCGGGTGGTATGCCGCAAATGTTTGGCACCATCACCGTCACCGACGGGATTTCGATGGGCACCGAGGGCATGAAATATTCGCTGGTGTCACGCGAGGTGATTGCGGATTCGATTGAGACTGCCTGCCAATCGCAATTCATGGATGGCGTGATGACGATTGGCGGCTGCGACAAAAATATGCCGGGCGCCATGATCGGTATTTGCCGCATGAATATTCCGGCGATTTTTGTTTACGGCGGCACCATCAAGCCCGGTCGCCACAAGGGTCAGGATTTGCAAGTCGTCAGCGTATTTGAAGCCGTTGGCGCATTTAACGCGGGCAAAATGAGCGTCGAAGATTTCGGTGCCATCGAGCGCTGCGCGATCCCCGGCGTGGGTGCGTGCGGCGGCATGTACACCGCGAACACGATGTCGTCCGCGTTTGAAGCGCTCGGCATGTCACTGCCGTTTTCGTCCACGATGGCGGCCGAAGATTATGAAAAAATCGAAAGTACCGAAGAAAGCGCGCGCGTGTTGGTGAACGCGATTAAAAACAATATTCGTCCCCGCGATATCGTCACGCGCAAATCATTGGAGAACGCTGTAGCAGTCATCATGGCGGTGGGCGGGTCGACTAACGCGGTGCTGCATTTCCTGGCAATTGCGCACGCAGCCGATGTGGAATGGACCATCGATGATTTCGAACGCATGCGCCGCAAGGTCGGCGTGTTCTGTGATTTGAAACCATCCGGCAAATACGTCGCGGTCGATTTGCACAAGGCGGGCGGCATTCCGCAAGTGATGAAGATGTTGTTAAACGCCGGACTCTTGCACGGCGATTGCATGACCATCACCGGCAAGACCATTGCCGAAACATTGAAAGACATTCCTGATGCTCCCAGAGCCGATCAAGATGTCATCCGCCCCTACAACAACCCGATGTACAAAGAAGGTCATCTCGCCATTCTCAAAGGCAATCTCGCCACCGAAGGTTGCGTCGCCAAAATCACCGGCCTCAAAAATCCGGTCATCACCGGCCCGGCCAGGGTGTTCGATTCCGAGCCCGAATTGATGGACGCCATCATGCAAGACAAAATCACCCACGGCGACGTCGTCGTGCTGCGCTACGAAGGCCCCAAAGGTGGGCCCGGCATGCGCGAAATGCTCGCGCCCACCTCAGCGTTGATCGGCAAAGGCATGGGCGAAACAGTGGGCCTCATCACCGACGGCCGCTTCTCCGGCGGTACTTGGGGAATGGTCGTCGGCCACGTCGCACCAGAGGCGTATGTGGGCGGCACAATTGCGCTGGTACATGAGGGGGACTCCGTGACGATTGATGCGAAGCAGTTGTTGATTCAGTTAAATGTGGATGCGGCGGAGATTGAGAAACGTAGAGCCGCGTGGACAGCGCCGGCACCGAGATATACGCGTGGGGTGTTGGGGAAGTATTTCAAACTTGTTGGGACGGCTAGTAAGGGGGCGGTGACGGATTAGTCACCTCCTTCCCCCGGCAATCGCGGAGGGAACAACCACAGGGATTGCGCCAGGCCGGGATGGGGGCGTGCTAAAGCTGGCGCTTAGCCCAATATTGATATATCATTATTGATACATATTTGAAATGAACGGAAAACAAGTCCTGAAACAACTCAAGGCCGCCGGTTGGAACGTGGTGCGGATCAAAGGTTCGCACCACATGGTTCACAAGGACGGTCAATTATGTCCGGTGCCCGTTCATGGCACGGCCGATCTCGCCAGCGGGACACTCGCCAAGATTGCCCGGATCACCGGGGTGAAGTTCAGTAAATAGCAGAGGAATTGGAAATGAAAAATTACGCCTATCCCGCCATCATCAAAAAGTCGCGCGACGGCACGTACGACGTTCAGTTCGTGAACTTCAAGGAAGGGTTTACCGACGGCAAGACACTTGAAGAGGCGCGGGATAATGCCTGCGAAGTGCTTTCTCTCCTCCTTGAAAGCTATCTTTCTTTGAAGAAAGCGCTACCTGCACCCACAACAAAGAAGGGCGCGATGTTAATTTTGCCTGATGCCAAAACGCAGGCAGCGCTGGCTCTCTACGAATCGCTTAGCACAAGCAAGAATGTCAAGACCATGGCACAGCTCGCACGGGCGATGGACACGTCTTGGGCGGCTGCATCGCGGCTTGGCGATCCCAGCCATTGGCCCACGTTGAAGTTGCTCGACAAAGCTGTTCGGGCAACAGGGAAGCGACTCGTGATTTCAGTTGAGTAACTTTGCGAAATAATCGAGCACGGCTCCTTTAATTCCAGCGAATGGTGGTCGGCCTCGTCGCGCCCGAAGCGTATGTGGGCGGCACGATTGCGCTGGTGCATGAGGGCGATAGTGTGACCATTGATGCGAAGCAGTTGCTAATTCAGTTGAATGTGGATGCAGCGGAGATTGAGAAGCGGCGGCCGGCTTGGACAGCGCCCGCACCGAGGTATACGCGTGGGGTGTTGGGGA
>JANMQR010000233.1:0-2736 GCA_031370625.1 Burkholderiales bacterium
TCTAGGATGAGGTATTTATGAATACAAACAGCCAGCCACCCACAACTGTCGACGTTAGTGCTTCGCCGAGCCCAAGACAACCAGCTGAGATTCCGCAAAGCCTGATGAAGAACTGGCTAAACGTTGTATCCGAGCGCGGTAGTGGCGGCGCGGGGTCTGGCTCTGGGGTTGACGTCGCTTCAATGGTGCCCAACGACGCTGGACTTGCAGGCCTGCCAGATTCGATTCAATCACAACTGCTGCAAGAGCGTTTTCGACAGTCTTTTGACGCGCAGGATGGTGGTGCGGGAGCCGAATTGCTGGGTGAAGATGAAATTGACCTGTTAAGCCCCGCTTCAACTGGTGACTTGCTTGATGGTGCGCAATTCTCCTCGAGCGCAGAGCAGGGTAATACTGCTGTTGATGCAAACTCAGCGCGTGCAGAGCAGGGTGCGACTGAATCGCTTGAGGTGCGTGAAGAGAGTCTTGATGAGGACACTGATCATGAAGATATTGATGAGATATTAAGTGACGGTGGAAAATCTTTGGGTGGGCCGAACGCGCATGAAACAAAAGTTGAGCCTCCACAACCGTTTTTGCCGCGCGATAGCACTGATTACCGCTGGATAGAGAAATTCACGGATCGTGTGTTGATCGAAGTTGAAGCCCGCGCGGCCGACCGGAATCTATCGATTCAACTTTCGCAGGATGTAATCCCGAATGCGACACTGATCCTGAGCCGCACGGGTGGTCGTTGGCAGTTGAATGCAGACACGGATGACGATGTGGCGGCGCGCGGTATTGAAGATGCGGAGCAAGCGCTGGGCGCACGATTTGCAGCACGTGGCCTGGGTGATATCCAAGTGAGTGTTGCTCGAGGCCAGCAGCGTTCTAGTACAGACTTATTTGCATGATGTCCTCGTTCCAAATGTCGCCTCGCGACGGTGAAATTGTCAGGCAACGGAAACCTGCGCGCCCAACGACCGCGCATGAAGCCAATTTGGCTTCGCTCGCGTTCGACGTCGATATGCTGCCATTTGCTGGGTGTAGATTGGTTCAGAATCCGAATGCGCTCGCCGTGGAGGTCAACAGTGCCTGGCATTTACTCGAAGTCGCAGCGATTGATTATGGTGCAGAGCTCGCGGTAGATTTCGCTCGCTCATTTGGCTTGTCGTGTGGATTGGAGGGCTTTTCGGTTTGGATGGAGCAATCTGGCGAAGATCAATTTAAGCATCCGTATCGCGCGGAATTTTCAGGCAAGTCTTCCAGTAAATCTTCCAGTAAATCCTCCAATCAGTGGCATGAGTTGCGCTGTTATCGAATGCATGCGGACGCTGCTGGCGGCTCCACGTCGAGTCCGGCGAATTGGTTATTGACTCTCACCGATGTTACTGAACGAATCGAGCGCGAACGTGCGCACCGCGAACACGAGACGCAGCTTTTTTATGCCTCGAAGGTCATGAGTGTGGGCGAGATGGCCGCTGTTATTTCGCATGAGCTCAATCACCCGTTGGCGACGTGCATCAATTTTCTAAACGGCATCAATAGAAAGCTCGGTTCGGGCACTGACGAAATGCGCGCCTTGCAGGTGCCACTCCAAACGGCGGCGGCACAAGCTGAACGCGCAGTACAAATCGTTGCTCGAATCAGGGAATTTGTACGGGCTCGCGAGCCCAAGCGAAGTGAGGTCAATATCGCTCAGCTATTTGAAACAGTGAAACGCTGGATCCAGCGCGACAGTGCCGCTGCGCAGGTTGCCGTTGAGATCAAGGTTTCGCGTCAGCTACCTTTATTGCATGTTGATCGCGTGATGATTGAACAAGTCATGGTGAATCTGGCAAAGAATGCGATTGAGGCATTGTGTACGCTTCCGGCTGTTGGCATCGCAAAGTCGATCACGTTAGGGGCGGCGCTTTCGTCGGATGATTCTGCAACCGCTGAGCTGTGGGTGGCTGATTCGGGGCAAGGATTATCTGAGGGCGCTCAATCCAGTTTGTTCAGCCCGTTCACTTCAAGCAAGCAGCAAGGGATGGGAATCGGCCTGTCGATTTGCCGCTCCATTGTTGAATTCCATCGAGGTCGTCTATGGTACGAGCCCAGTGACGTCGGTGGTGCCAAATTTATATTTACCCTGCCTGTAACTGACTTGGTTGTATGAACTTAAAGCTCGCAATAAATCAATATGCAAATCAATAGCCACCATTTCATGATGAGGTTTTTATGACCACGCACATTCATCTCATTGACGACGACCCGGTTTTTCTACAGTCGCTTTCGTTTAGCCTTGACGCGGAAGCGCTGGAGCTGCACTCGTATACAAATGCCAAAGCTTTTTTGCGCCAGTTGCCTGAACTAGCGGTGCCCGTGGACGTGATTGTCTCGGATATGCGCATGCCCATGATGAGCGGCCTTGAATTGCAAGCGAATCTGAAGCAGCTCAAGGTAAATGCCCCGCTTATTTTTATGACCGCGCACGGCGATGTAGCACTTGCTGTTGAAGCGATGCGACAGGGTGCTGTTGATTTTATTGAGAAGCCGTTTCAACCTGAACGTCTGTTGTTAGCGATTGAGGCGGCGTTTGTCCCGGCGATGAATCCAGCTATAACCATGGATGCAAAACCAGATCCGGACGCCTTGGCGCAGCTACAGGCACTATCGTTGCGTGAGCGACAAGTACTGGATCTTGTCTTGTTCGGTGAGCGCAACAAAGTTATCGCAGACAAAATCGGCATCAGCATTAAGACGGTCGAAATGCAT
>JANMQR010000250.1:0-2036 GCA_031370625.1 Burkholderiales bacterium
TACACCACCGGAACTGCTTTGGGCGGGAGCTCGGGTGCTGGCATCTTGACGCAAAGTGGAATTCGCGGGAATTATTTATTGCGCGGCGGGCTTTTTGGCGGTGCAGCAACATGCGAGAACCGAACCTTGACGGCAAGTGAAGGCAACTTCGACATCTACTCGCGCTTCGATCTCATTTTCCCCTCCATCCGCCAATTCATTTTCAAAGACGTAACCGCCACCAACTACACCGACATCTGGTGGGGCGGCCCGGCAGAATCAGGCTGGGGCATTCAGATTACGCAACATTCCTCGAACAATATTTTCGCGACCTGGTACACCTATGATCAGTCGGGCAATCAACTGTTCGTCATTATGTCCGGCTGCGACTTGATCCCCTTTAACGGCAGCGCCTGCAGCGGACGCCTTTATCGCACCACCGGCACACCGTTCAACGCGCCCACTTTTGTCGGCGCGAACGTCACACAAATCGGCACCGGGACGTTTACCTTCACCGATCCGAACAACGCGATCTTTGATTACACCATCGCCGCCAGTGCAAGCAACGCAACAACGTCCATCCGAAAATTCATCACACGTTTTCCGTTTGGCGCAGGCTTCGCCACCTTTCCCAACGACAACTCGGATATCTATTTCAAATCTGACGCATCCGGCTGGGGCTACTCGCTTGCGCAACATGGCGGCGAAGCGTTCGGCGTGATTTATCACTACGATGAAAATCGTAACCCGATGTTCCTGACGATGTACATGCCAAATTTCAACAACACCAGCGGCGGTGCAGCAACGTTGTTCCGCACGCGCTCCAACGGCGGCAGCCATTTCCTCACGCCAACATGGCGTCCGTCCGATATCAGCAACGTGCCCGTATCCGGTTCCGGTAATGCCGGCGTGAGCGTGGTCTCGGGCGGATTGAATTTGAGCTTCACCGTAAACAGCAACGGCAATAATTTCACGCAAACCAGAGCACTAACGCGCGTACCGTTCTAGTACAAAAAAAGTGTTTTGATAACGGGATTGGCGAATTTAATTTTCGCCAATCCCGTTTTTTTGTTGATACCAACTTGATAAAACAATAGCGCTGGAGCGGCTTTTCGAGCATTTTTGCTCCAAACGGCAAGCTGGGTGCGGCTCTTCATTTTTCGCCAATCGTAGACAGTTGGTCGCTCGCGAGATCTCGCGAAAACACAGCGGGTGCACTGGCAAACGCACCACTCACGTGTAGGTGAACCCCTACCTCACTTGTACATCTATCCGCACGCGCTCGCGGGACCGCTCCGATTAGGATGTGGGAACACTCTGTTCCACCCAACTCGTCGGAGCCTTTCATGAAAACAAAAATAGTAGATCGCATCAAGTTGTCTGTTTCGGCAGGACTCGTCGCTGGCGTTCTCGCCGTGAGTTTTGCCTCGTCGGCATTGGCCGTATTGCTTCCTAAAATTGACGGCGAGTACGCCAAAGCAAACGCGGCGTCCGCGAAAACCGCTGCACGTTTGCCGCTGCTAGGCGATGCAGGAATGCAAGCTGATTTCTTGGCGGTGACGTTTCCGGCAATGGACGCCACAAAAATCGATACCGTAAGAAAATCCAATCGCACGATCAGTGAAAGTGCGATGGGAGGCGCGATGCAAATTGGCATGCCGCGCACGCTGCGGGATGAGCTGTCACAACCCGCGAGTGCGGATAATTTACGTTGGAAAAGTCTGCCGGGCGGTAGCAGGGTTGCATATTTGCGCGTGACTTCGCCAGCGGCGAAAGCACTGCGTGTTGGCCTCAGTATTTCCAAGGCGCCTGTCGGCTTGGAAATGCGTGTCCTCGGCGCTGATCGGACAAATTCAGCCGCGTCCATCACCGATGCACAACAGTTGATGAATCTGCGCGACGCAAACGGAATTTTCTGGACATCGACAACCGAGGGTGCGACTCAGTTGATCGAATTTTCGTTGCCCGGGGGTATCGCCGCGAGCGCATTCGATTTTTCCGTCGACGCGGTATCGCATATTTTTGGCACGCCATCGCGCAAATTTGCCGACGTAAAA
>JANMQR010000257.1:0-15622 GCA_031370625.1 Burkholderiales bacterium
CGGTGCGAATCGCCAGCTCGCCGATATCGTTGGTGCTCAATGTGGTGGCTGGGTTCGCGGTTAACGTTTGCACGTCATAACGCGAATTAACGGAAGTGATTTGCGCGCGTACTGAACGCGTGCCAATCTTCAATAAATAACGACGCTCAGGATCGAGCGATTCACCGCCCAGCCAGCACACATTCGCGCGCAAATTCTCTGTCACCCGTGGTGGATTCCCTACCTCGGCAAGCATGTCGCCACGCGAAATATCGAGCTGGCGATCCAGCGTAATCGTGACCGAATCAAGTGAGCTTGCCGATTCCGCGTTGCCATCGAGCGTGATGATTTCTGCGATGCGTGCGGTCTCACCAGAGGGCAGGGCCACAACTTCTGCGCCCACCTTGATATGTCCTGATTCAACGCGACCCAAATAGCCGCGATTTTCTTTTGATGCGCCAAAGCGAACGCGCGAGACAAGTTGCACCGGAAAACGAAACGCGGATTCCGCCTGCTTCTCAACGGGCACATTTTCCAAAAACTCCAACAACGTTGGGCCTGTGTACCAAGGCATATTGTTCATACCGTCGATGTCACGCGAGACAACGAAATCTCCCGCGAGGGCAGACACAGGAATGAACGAAATATTGCGCACGCCGAGTTCTTTGGCAATCGCCGTGAACTCGTTTTTAATTTTTGTAAAAGCCGTTTCCTTGTAACCCACCAAATCCATTTTGTTCACCGCGACCACCACGTGCGGCAAATCAAGCAGCACGGCCAGCGCGGCATGGCGGCGTGATTGCGGCTGAATGCCGCGCGCTGCATCGATTAACACAATCGCGGCATCAGCAGTCGAGGCGCCCGTGACCATGTTGCGCGTGTATTGCTCGTGACCGGGCGTATCCGCGATGATGAAGCGACGCGTAGGCGTCGCGAAATATCGGTAAGCGACATCAATAGTGATGCCTTGCTCGCGCTCAGCGGTGAGGCCATCAGTGAACAATGATAAATCCAGCCCAGACTGCCCGCGCTTCTCCGTTGTGCGCGCAATGGCGGCGATCTGATCTTCCAGAATTGATTTCGAGTCGTACAACAAGCGCCCGATTAACGTGCTCTTGCCGTCGTCAACGGAACCGGCGGTGGTGAAGCGGAGTGTATCGATAGTTTTCATGTTTTGCTTTTACGTCTAATAACTTAATGATTGAATAAGGTGATGGGCGACCAGCACCCTCTCTCCAACCTCTCTCCCCTCAAGGGAGAGAGGCTTTGCCTCCCTCTCCCCTCGCGGGAGAGGGATCGAGGGAGAGGGGGTGTTTGCCTGAGCGACGTTGAACATATTTGGTAGAGGCATCAAAAAATGGTTTACGTTTTCTAAAAATATCCTTCCTTTTTTCGCTGCTCCATTGATGCGTCCGAAGTTTGATCGTCCAATCGCGTTGCGCCGCGCTCGGTCAATCTCGCGATCAATGTCTCTTCCACAATCTCTTCCACTGTTGCCGCGCCAGATGCCACCGGTGCGGTACAAGTAATATCGCCAACTGTGCGAAAGCGCACCGCTTTCTTAATCACCGCTTCACCGGTTTTCGGTGGTGTTAATTCAGTCACCGGCACCAACAAACCTTTGCGCTCAACAATCTCGCGCTCGTGCGAAAAATAGATTGACGGTACTTCCAGATTCTCATGTGCGATGTATTGCCACACATCGAGTTCAGTCCAATTGGAAATCGGAAATACGCGCACATGCTCGCCCGGATGAATGCGCAAGTTGTACAGGCTCCACAATTCGGGGCGCTGATTTTTCGGGTCCCATTGGCCCCATTCGTCGCGATGCGAAATGATGCGTTCTTTGGCGCGGGCTTTTTCTTCATCGCGCCGTGCGCCACCGAACAGCGCATCGAATTCGAATTCTTTAATCGTATCGAGCAGCGTTATGGTTTGATGCACGTTACGGCTCTCATCCGGGCGGCGCAGCACCACGCGGCCAGAACGAATGCCATCGCCAACTGAGCGAACAATTAAACGCTCGCCCAATTCTTTCGCGCGCCGATCACGGAATTCAATTACTTCGGGAAAGTTATGTTCGGTGTCGATATGCACCAACGGAAACGGAAACTTATCCGGGCGAAATGCTTTCTCGGCCAGACGCAGCATAACAATGGAATCTTTGCCACCGGAAAAAAGCAGTGCTGGATTTTTGGTTTCGGCCACCGTCTCACGCATGATGTGAATTGCTTCTGACTCCAGCCAGCGCAAGTGTTTGCTCAGCGGCGCGCGGGTCGGCTTATAGACGGCATGTTTACCTGTTTCGCGGGCAAGAGTGAAATCAGCAAAATTCATGATGTGACCTTGATCAAAATGTTTGAATATTTTGGGATAGCAGCTACTTTAGTTTCATCAACATGAAGACCGCATTCTTTTTTGCCGGCATCGGACTCCCACCACCAGCGGCCTGCACGCGGATCTTCGCCAGGCTTGACTGCGCGTGTGCATGGCTCGCAGCCAATGCTCGGGTAGCCGCGATCATGCAATGCGTTGTAAGGCACGTCATTCGCGCGGATGTAGGCCCACACATCTTCATTCGTCCAATCCAATAGCGGATTAAATTTGATGAGGCCGTGGATGGTGTCGTTTTCCTGATGCGCCAAATTCGCGCGTGATGCTGCCTGCTCGCGGCGTAGCCCCGTGAGCCACGCGCGTTTGCTCGATAGTGCGCGACCGAGCGGTTCCACTTTGCGAATGTGGCAGCAGGCTTTGCGATTCTCGATGGATTCATAAAATGCGTTTGCACCGAGCGTGTTCACATAATTTTCAACAGCATCTGGCTTAGGTTTGAACACGTGAATCGGCTTGGCATACCGCACCAGCGAAACCTCCATTAGCGCTAGTGTTTCTTTCGGCAAGCGGCCTGTGTCGAGTGTGAAAACTTGGATGCCAGAAAATTCACGTGCGATCAAATCAAGCAGCACCATATCCTCGGCACCAAAGCTGGTCGCAAATGCAGCAGGAGAAAACTCACGCTCGATTTGGCCGAGCAAAACTTTCAGCTGACTGATTTTTACGCCGAGACTCATGATGCGGTTGCAATATTTTGGCGACGACGAAACAGTGGCGAGACCTGCACCACGGAGCCCTGATAAACATCTGAAAAATCACTTAACGATTTCAACGCGGCTGCAATATCCTTGTCCGCGCGAATCGAGAATGCGTTAAAGCCGACGCGCTGCAAATAAAATAATTGATCGCGTTGAATATCACCGATGGCGCGCAGCTCGCCGGTATAGCCGTAACGAGTGCGCAGCAAATAGGCTGTGGAATAGCCGCGCCCGTCTTTGAAGGTCGGAAAATTCACAGCAACAATGGGAAGGCTTTTGATATCAGCTTCAATTGTTGAGGGATCATCCGCGCTATCGAGCCAAACGCCAACGGTTTTGCCGTTCAACGATGCAGGTTTTGCCTGCCAAATTTTTAATGGCACGATGATTTTTTGTGCATCTGGAATCTCGGCATCAGCCGCCGCGACCAACGCCCACGTGTCATCAACAATCGCGCCATCAATTATGACTTTAGACATTTTCAACCTCGGCGATTTCTTTCTTGTTCCCATAAACACTGACCTTGAAAGGCTCAATGCCGAGCCGCTTGACGGTATCAATAAAACGTTCATCCTCAATCCGCAAATCAATATAAGTGCCGACCAATTTTTCCACCACGTCTGCCATGTCGTCCTGCGCAAATGAGGGGCCGATCACTTTGCCGAGCGACGCGCCCAAACCTTGCGAGCCACCGATGGAGACTTGATAAAATTCTTCGCCGTGTTTATCCACGCCCAAAATGCCGATGTGGCCGACATGATGATGGCCGCACGCATTCATGCAGCCAGAAATATTGAGTTGCAAATCGCCAACATCATGCAGGTAATCAAGATCACCCAATTTGTCTTCCACGCGCCGCTGAATGGCTTCCGCCACCGGAATGGATTTCGCGTTGGCGAGCGAGCAAAAATCACCACCGGGGCAGGCGATGATGTCGGTCAGGAGGCCAATATTTGGTGTCGCAAAGCCGATTGCTTTTGCGCGCAACCACACGGCGTTAAGATCATCTTGTTTTACATCCGCCAAAATCAAATTCTGCTCATGCGATACGCGCACTTCGCCGAAACTGTACTCATCCGCCAGATCAGCAACCGCATCAAGCTGCGCATCAGTGACGTCACCCGGTGCGATTCCGGTTTTTTTAAGTGACAACGTGACCGCAGCGTAGCCAGGTTTTTTATGGCGAAATACATTGCGCTTGACCCAATTGGCAAAGCCTTTTTGCTCAGCCTCGGCCTGCTCGAATTGTGCGCTGACGGCGGGTAGCGACTCATACGCGGGATCAACAAAAAATGAGGACACGCGATCAATTTCGGCTTGCGTGATCGTTGATGGCCTATCTTTTAAATGCGCCCATTCAGCGGCCACTTCCGCGCGGAATTTTTCCACGCCCAATTCTTTCACTAAAATTTTGATACGCGCTTTGTAGATATTGTCTCGACGACCGAAACGGTTGTATACGCGCAGCACCGCATCGAAATAGGTGAGCAAATGTTCAGGTGGCAAGGCATCGTGAATCACGTGGCCCAAGATTGGTGTGCGACCCAGGCCACCGCCGACCAGCACGCGAAACACAACCTTTCCCGCATCATTCAACACCGCTTGCGCCCCGATGTCGTGAAACAGCGTACCCGCACGATCCTTTATCGAGCCGCTCACCGCGATTTTGAATTTGCGCGGCAGGTAAGCGAATTCGGGGTGAAACGTTGACCATTGGCGAATCAGCTCGGCATACGGACGTGGATCAATCACTTCATCATGTGCAACACCGGCGAATTGATCGGAGGTGGTGTTGCGAATACAGTTGCCGGAGGTTTGAATCGCGTGCATCTCAACTGTCGCGAGCTCGGCAAGAATGTCCGGCACTTGAGCTAATTCAGGCCAGTTGAATTGAATATTTTGCCGTGTCGTGAAATGGCCGTAGCCGCGATCATAAGTGCGCGCAATATGCGCCAACATGCGAACCTGCTTGGACGACAAATGCCCATATGGAATCGCCACGCGCAACATCGGCGCGTGTTTTTGAATGTACAAACCGTTTTGCAGGCGCAAGACGCGAAACTCTTCCTCGCCCAGCACCCCACGCAAAAAGCGTTCGGTCTGATCGCGAAATTGCGCGACTCTTTCGTTGACGATTTGTTGATCGATGCGGTCGTAGCGATACATGTGAAGGTGCCAAAAAAGGGAACAGGGAGAGATATTACTTGCTGATCAATAGATTCATAAAGAATATTAAGTTAATATTAAAGATCAAAATCGAATATAAGGATTGGCCATGACCCTTCAACAACTCCGCTATCTATGTGAAGTCGCCCGCCGTGGCCTCTCGGTGTCGGATGCCGCCATCGCGTTGCACACATCGCAACCGGGTATCAGCAAGCAGGTATTGGCGCTGGAGGAGGAGCTGGGCGTGCAGGTGTTTGTGCGGCGCGGCAAGCGTCTCGTTGACATCACGCCTGCCGGTAAAAAGTTGGTCGCGCTCGCGGAGCAGGTGCTGGCGGACAGCAATAATCTAAAGCGGGCTGCTTTGGATCTTCAGGATGATGTGGTCGGTGAAATGGTGATCGCGACCACACACACGCAGGCACGCTATCTGCTGCCGAAAGTGATTCCGGTTTTTTTAAAGCGCTTTCCGAAAGTCTCGTTGTTTATCCACCAGGGTAATCCGATGCAGGTGGCGGCGGAGGTCGCTTCAGGCCGCGCGGATCTGGGTATCGCAACGGAATATCTCGATAGCGTACCCGAGCTGACGACCTTGCCTGTTTATGCCTGGAATCGCGTGGTGGTCGCGCAGAAAGGCCATCCGATTTTGGCTAAACGTAAGCTCTCACTTGCCACTATCGCTGCTTATCCGCTGGTGTCCTACGATATTTCTATGACTGGCCGAGGTGCGATGAATGCCGCCTTTGCGGCGAAAGGGTTGGCGCCTACGTTTGTGCTGTCGGCGATGGATTCTGATGTGATTAAAACCTATGTCGAGCTCGGTATTGGCATTGGCTTGTTGGCTGAAATGGCGTTTGATGCGAAAACCGATACAAAACTGGGCATGCTCCCGGCCAAGCACTTATTTGCCGAAAGTGTGACCAAAATTGCCTTGAAGCGGAACGCGTTTTTGCGTGGCTACACTTATTCGCTAATCCAATTACTGGCGCCCGCCCTGGAAAAATCGGTAGTGGATGCGGCGATGGCGCGATAGTGCTAGCGGTGTCGAAAATCTATGTAGCGCGGAGCGCCATTCAGTTTTCTAAAACCTCATTATAAAAATGTAGTATCGCTACATATTTACAACAAAATAAATTATGTGCGAGCGGCTAAATAGGCCAGTTTATTGCCGAAATTCATATCTAATTGCATGTTTATAAAAGTAATTTTAGTGATCGTCGCGGCAATTATTACGCTGCGGTGAACGGTTGACAACAATATAGTTTTATTACAAAATCTCATTTGATGTAGATTTGTGCGGTGATTTGCCGACGCGCTACCCGAATGGAATCGAGCACCGATACAGGGGCCATATTTTGTTAGTTAACTTGAGGAGAAATTTGATGAGAACTTCGAATAAGAGGCCAGATTTTGGCCGCGTACAAGCTGGTCAGTTCGCCGCTCGTTCAGCTCTTTCGCTGAGCCCCATCGCGGCGGCGGTTGTATTGGCGCTGGCTTTTAGCGCTAACGTTAGCGCGCAGCAGTCTCCGCCGGCAACCACCCCGGACGCAGCAAAGGTAGACGCCCCCGTGAGTGATGCCGCAAAAGCAGAAGCTGCCAAGCAAGAAGCAGCCAAAGCAGCGAAAGCGAAAGCTGATGCAAAACCGGCCAGCCTGGATACTGTGGTGGTAACCGGTATTCGCCGTGGTATTGAAGACGCGATCTCGGTTAAACAAAATTCGACCTCAATTGTTGAGGCAATCTCGGCTGAAGATATCGGCAAACTTCCCGATGTGAGCATCGGTGAATCCATCGCACGTTTGCCTGGTTTGGCCGCGCAACGCGTTGCGGGCCGTGCGCAGGTTATCAGCGTGCGTGGCTTGTCCCCTGATTTCTCGACCACGCTTCTTAACGGTCGTGAGCAAGTCAGCACGGGCGACAATCGCAGTGTTGAATTTGACCAGTATCCATCGGAGTTGTTGAGCGGGGTAACGGTTTATAAAACGCCGGATGCAGCTTTGGTCGGGCAGGGTTTGTCGGGCACGTTGGACATGCAGACGGTGCGCCCATTGTCGTTTGGTAGCCGCACCTTCACCGCCAACGTTCGTGGCGAACAAAATTCATTAGGTTCAATTGCCAACGCCAAATCTACGGGCAATCGTTTTAGCGCCACCTATATTGATCAATTTGCCAATCGCACTTTTGGTATCGCGCTCGGATTCTCTCATTTGGAATCACCGATTCTGGAGAATCAGGTCGGCTTGTATGAGCCTTGGAAAACAGATACTCGCACCGGCGTGCCGCCAGGAACCTTCATTACCGATGGTATTAAATCTTTGGCGCGTAACGGTACAAACAAGCGCGACGGCGTAATGGGCGTGTTCGAATGGCGTCCAACGAAAGAATTTACCAGCACCATTGATGCATATGCATCCAAATTTGACCGCGAAGAAACAGCGAATCAATTCGAAGTGAATCTGGGTGACTACAACGGCGGCTTTGCCCCAGGCCTTAACTACACCTCAGCGACTGTGAACGGCAACCGTGTGCTAACAGGTGGCGTGGCAACCGGTGTTTATCCATTGGTGCGGGGCATTTACAGCAAGCGCGAAGACAAGCTCAGCGCATTTGGCTGGAATAACAAATATCAGGGTGATGGCTGGTCAATCCTGGCAGATTTGAATTATTCCAAAGCCAAACGCGATGAAGTAAGTCTGGAAAACAATCTACAGCTTTTGCGTACTTCGTCAACTGTCGCGCCGCTGGATAGCGTTACGTTGAACTTTGCCAATGGTGGTTTTCCTACCCTGCGTCCCGGCCTTGATTACAGCAATCCTGCCCGACTGTTTGTCGACAACACCATTTATGGTTCAGGTTACGGCAAGACACCGAAGGTCGAGGATGAGCTAAAAGGCTTCAAGCTGGCAGGCACGTTCTCATTCGGCGACGCATCGCTCATTTCTGATATTGAAGCCGGTGTGAACTACGCAGAGCGCACCAAGAAAAAACGTCAGCCTGAAGGCCCGATTAATTTGCGTGCAGGTGCCAGCCCATTTGTGATCCCAGGTGACTTGCAGTATTCATCAGTGAATCTCGGCTTCTCTGGCACGGGCATCATTCCCGCATGGAATGTGCCAGGCGTAGTTGATCGGCTCATGGTGTTTGCGCCTACTGATACGTTGAGCTATTTGATCTCCAAAGGCTGGGATGTGACCGAGAAGATCACCACCAGCTATGTGAAAGCAAACATCGATACCACGTTGGGCGCAGTCACGTTGCGCGGTAACCTTGGCGTGCAAGTTCAGAGCACAGACCAATCATCAAATTCAAATTACTATGATGGCACCGCACCCGCGGGTAGCCAGGTCAAGCCGGTCAATGATGGCAAGACGTACACCGATGTATTACCCAGCTTGAATCTGGCCTTCGGTTTCGGTGATGGGCAAACGTTGCGTTTGGCAATTGCCAAGCAAATCGCCAGAGCGCGGGTTGATCAATTGCGTTCAGCACTCGAGTTCGGTGTTGACACCACCACCTTCAAACCAGGCGGTAGCGGCGGTAACTCCAAGCTTGACCCATGGCGTGCGAATGCATTCGATATTTCCTACGAGAAATACTTCGGGAAGAAAGCGTATGTTGCAGCGGCGGGTTTCTATAAAGATTTGAAAACCTATATCTATACGCAGTCGCAGACGTTTGATTTCTCGCGGTTTACGCCAGGCACAATCGCCAATACCCAGTTTGGTCAATACACTGCGCCGTATAACGGCAAAGGTGGCAAGTTGAAAGGAATCGAATTGTCAGCGTCGGTGCCGTTCAATTTGATGACGCCTACACTTGATGGTTTTGGTATTGTTGCCAGCGCCAGCTTCAACGACAGCGCAATTAAAATTCAGGACCCGAACAGCAATATCGGCGCTGATATTCCATTGCCAGGTTTGTCGAAGCGTGTAACCAGCTTGACCGCGTACTACGAGAAGAATGGTTTCTCGACACGTGTCAGCCAGCGCAAGCGTTCTGACTTCGTGGGTGAAATCGGTAACTTCGCCAATGATCGTACGCTGCGTTATGTGGTCGGCGAAAGCGTCATCGACTTCCAGATCGGCTATAGCTTTGAAACCGGCACGTTCAAAGGCTTGAGTTTGTTGCTGCAAGCGAATAACCTCAACAACGAAGCCTACAGAACCTATGGGGACAGCAAAGACAAGCCGTACGAATACATCAAATACGGCCGCACCATTCTGTTTGGTGTGAACTACAAAATGTAATTCGTGTCACTTCAAGAAGCCCTTGCCGATGTTATGTTGGCAGGGGTTTTTTTTATGGGTGGCGCGTTTATTGGAGTTGCGCCGATATGCTGGCTTACATGTTGAGCGCAACCCGGCGGCAGCTTGGACTTCGCACATCAGCCGGCCAATGTTGCGCCCAAGCCAGAACCAGAAGCGCCATCAAAATGGATCGATTGCGCGGCAACATTTTCACTGTTAATCGGCGTCCAAGAATATCCGTGGGACTGAGGACTAGTTTTGAGGCGAGTATTGCAAAACATGATTTCGTAATATATTGATTCAGTTAAATCACAAGGCTTGTTACAAGCGTTTTTTCGTAATTTCATCGGCATGTGAGGGCGCAACTCGGAATAATATGTGGATGCGGTGCTTCCTAAATTGAGTTAAACCGAGATAACAAAATGAGAGAAAATTTTCAGTTTCCACAAGAGGGGTGGCGGTTTGACGGAGGTAGATCATATGGCTCTGCTGAGCTTTATCAAAACATCCCTCAAGTAGTAGTGAATACATTTCGTGAGGGCGAGGGGAGTGTCGCTAAAGATACATTTCGTTTTCTCGTTGACAACGGAATTTCATCAACAATGGTTGAAGAAGTGACGCATACCGATGGAAGACTCTATTTTTATGTATTTGCCGAACGGCAAGAATTTTCGTCTGCACGAGAAAGAATATTCCCTAATACTCAGATCTCAGCCTAGCTTTATGTTGCGGCGGACCGCATTCGGCACCCGCTAAACTCCAACGCAAGGCATCGGCTTTCGATAAAAATTGAGAGCCGGTTAGGGTCGATTTCACCACCAAGTTCCAGCTGCCGATAGCAAACATTGTCTGTTAGCACTCGTGATCATCGAACTGATCGCACTAAAGTGCTGGCGCGCAGATTGTAAAACGGAAAACTCCATCACCAGCTTGCCGTCTCGAGAGGAAATCCTCGAAACGGCAAGCCAGTGCTAGGGTTTAAATATTTTTACTTCGGTATTTGCTACTGCACACGCTTGTAAGTCGTATACCCGCCCGCACCTTTCACATCCGGTTTGAGAATCACATATCCGCCGCTCGGGACTGAAATAGTGAGCAACGATGAGTTCACAAGAACCGGTTTCGTCGCAGTGCCAAATACATCAATCATCGCGCCGCCGTTCATCAATTTCGAGTTGGCGAGTAGCACGGTTTCAGTGACTTCGTTCGCGCTTGGATTAGCGATGACAAAAACTGAATCTTCCACGCGATCAGTGTAGCGTTCAAACGCCAGCAATTGATTCGCGGTCACCAAGCGAAAATTACCGATGCGCAATCCGCGATGTTGTTTTCGCAAGTTGATTAGTTTTCGGGTCCATTTCATTTCTGCGTTGTCGTCTTTCACCAGATCCCACCGCATCGGCGCACGCATTTCAGGATCGTCGCCGCCAGTCATGCCGACTTCGCTGCCGTAATACAAATTCGGCGAGCCGGGCAGGGTGAATTGCAGCACTTGCGCGAGCTGACGCTGGCGTGCGTCAGGCAGCGCCGTGGCGAGCCGCGAGGTGTCATGGTTGTCGAGCATCATCCACGATTTTAGAATTGGCTCAATGCCTGCATCATCAATGATGCGGGCAATCATTCGACCCGCGGTTGCCGCATCGATCTTGCCTGCTGCCGTTTGCAAAATAATTTCGCGTGCGTTGAAATTCATCACCGCATCAACCGAAGGAAACCACTCCTTCGGATAGTTGGCGATTTCGCCGACGATTAACGAGCCAGGCTTTTGTAGGTGAGCCGCACGCGTGAGCTTATCCAAAAAAGTAAAACCAATATCCGGTGCGACATCCAAACGCCAGCCGTCCACACCGTCACGCAAATAACTGCGCACTACGGAATCCTTGCCTGCAAATACATGCTCGCGCACGCGCGGATTTTCCAGATTCAGCTCGGGCAGACTTTGTGCCAGCGCCCACGCGCGCGCGCCACCGGCAAATTCTTTGCCAAAATAAAACCACTCGCGATAGGGGCTTTTTGGGTTGGCGGACGCTTCTTTAAATTTGTCCGAGTGATGTCCCATGTGATTGAATACGCCATCAAGCACCAGCTTCATCTTGCGTTGATGCACGTTTTGAGCAAGCGCTTTTACGTCTTCGCGCGTGCCGAATTCAGGCGACACTTTCATGTAATCGAGCGCATCGTACTTGTGGTTCGTATAGGCCAAGTGAATCGGGTTCAGATACAAAACATCGGCACCGAGCGATTCAATGTAATCCAGTTTTGTGGCGAGACTTTGCAAATCACCACCCCAAAAATCGATCTCGTGACTCCAGAGTTTTATGCTTTCAACATACGTTCCACGTTTGGGTGTCTCAGACCATTCGCGAAGTGTTTTGGGTGACGGATATAGGTTGAGCGATTTCTTTTCTGCGATTCGCGACGATGGCGCGAATCGATCCACCAATACTTGATAAACAATCGCGCCGTTTCGCCAATCTTTTTCGCGCGCTTCAAACGTGCCTGCCAATGCTTTGTCTGCATCGTTGGCGTACATGCCTGCGGCATGTGCAGACCCCGATACGATTAACAGGCATAACAAAATAGGTCGAAATAGTTGTCTACGAAACATGTTTAGAAGATACCTTTATCGTCACTACTTCATAGAAAATACTTGCACCGATTGCGGTGCAATAGTGACCTGTGCAGTGCCTGTTGCATCAATATTCAGCTTGGCGGCATTGTTGGGAAACTTGGCCTCCATCGTGCTGTTTGCGGGAAGGTTGCCCACCTTCACATTGCCACCTGTAGCGCCATAATTAATAATCACCAGTGTTTGCTCGCCTCCAAACTTGCGCGTAAACCCCATTACGTCGCCACTAATGAAAGGTGCATCGTAGCTGCCTTGCGAAATGGACGGCAGGGTGTTGCGAAGTTTCAGCATGGCTTTGTAAAACATCAGCAGCGAATCAGGACTGTTCTGCTGGTTTGCCACATTATGAGCGGCGCTATTACCGGATAGCGCGCGAAATGGTTTCGCAATACTAAAGCCTGTATTTTTCGCATCAGCGGTCCAGCTCATCGGCGTGCGTAGCTTGGGATCGCCATCGAGATTCGCTGCACCGGCCATGCCGATTTCTTCACCGTAATAAATAAATGGCGTGCGGGGTTGCAGCAGATAAGTCGCCGCGGCGACGCGATATTGCCCGATATTACCTTTCACTTGATCCCAGATTCGATCTCCCGCGAACTGATCGTGATTGGCAAGCATGGTGGCCATATTGGGTTGCGCGGTTTTGAAATACTCAGATATCTTCTTCATCGCATCTGCGTCGCCCTTTGCAGTTTTCATCACGTTCTCGTGATGGGTAAATGCGAAGCCACTTCCGCAGGCGTTAGGTGCGGCGAAACCTGCCGGGTCGGATGGCGATTCACAAACCATGTAGCGACGCTCATAGCTCGCCACCAGCGCGCGAACTTCATTCATCAGCACATAATTTTCTTTTTGGTTGTCCCACGCTTTCGGGCCATTCTCGACCAAATGGCCAACCGCATCAAAACGGAATCCGTCAATGCCGCGGTTGAGCCAGAAGCGCATGTTTTCGAGATGAAAATTGATGGCATCACGATTACGCAAATTGAAGTCAGGCATGGAGGTGTCAAATGCCGCAAAGTACGCGCCCGTCTTCGCGGTATGCCATGGATTTTTGCCGTAAATATCCCAGCCTTTGGGTGCAGTGCTTTCCCACAAATACCATGATCGATAAGGGCTCGTTGGCGCTGCCATCGCGTTCAAGAACAGCGGGTGATTTGAGGCGCTGTGGTTAATCACATAATCCATGATCACGCCGATGCCGCGTGTGTGCGCTTGTTTGAGCAGCTCGTCAAAATCGGCCATGCTGCCGTAAGCGGTTTCGATGCTGCGATAGTCGGTCACCGCGTAACCGTGGTCACCATCCAGACTTTGCGTAATCGGCATCAGCCAAATTCCTTTAATGCCTAGATCGCGCAGGTAATCCAGGCTTTGCGTGATGCCGCGCAGATCGCCAATGCCGTCACCGTCGCTGTCTTTGAAACCACGCACAAAAATTTCCATAAACGCACCTTTGTGCCAATTTACGGGCAATGTGCTGCCGGGATCTTTTGGCTCAACGCGGCTTACGATTGCGTCCAGACTGGGACTTGTCTTGGCAATGTTTGGCGCAGGAGTGTCTGGCGTAGCGCAGGCACCTAAACCAGCCGCAATCGCCAACACGATCAAGGTCACCGAACCGGCGCGCCGTAGCGGATGAAAATTGAATATTTGACAAGAATTGAACATAATTTTCGCTAGAATTGATTGGATAATAGATGTAAGTAAATTACATGTTTTGCATGTTTCTGTCCACTTTTCCATAAAGCATACAACGGAGCAGCATTTTTTAGATGAAAGTTTATGTAGTTTTGCTACAATATGGTATGGGGATTGAGCGCACAACTAAATGCCAAAGTGTTTCTGGCGTCAGCATTTCGCAGAGCGTTTTCCGCTTGATCGCGATCTGTATTTCGTTGGCTCCGTTAGGTGTTGTGGCGAATGCAGTGCCCACTGTTAAATCCGCCACCACGGTTGATTGCAACGTTACGGGTTTTCAAACGATTCTTTCGGCCACGCCCAATCCAGAATCAGCCAAGCTTCCTGCCCGTGCTTATTGGCTAAATCGCCAACTGCTGAAATGGCCGGGCGCTGGGTCTGCGGGCAAGTTCACGCTCTATCATTCTGCGGATGGCAAGATTGTCGCAACGCGAGGAGCAGCGGTGCAAGGTGCGGATGGTGGGGCTAGTCTCGAACTTTCCTCATCGCTGCCGCCCAGTGCCGTTTCGGCACGTTTTAAATACATTCCTGATGGTCCGGTGCTGGCGATCGCTACGCGCGACGTGAGCAAAATACCCGCGCTGCTAAAAAAGCAGCTGGTGTTGGTGCAAGAAGATCGATCCGGCATCGTGCTCAACGCGACCACATTGCAAATCGCCGGTGCGCTTGATGATATTTATTCGAGCGCTAAAAATATCGATGATCTTGGTGTGAGTGTGGGCAAGGCGAGCACAAATTTCAAGCTGTGGGCACCGACGGCGCGCGCGGTGTCGACCTGCGTTTATGAATCGGGTGTGGGTAAATCCGTCGGGCAATATGTGATGCAGGAAAATGCCATCACGGGTATTTGGTCAATCGCCAAGCCAGGTGATCTTTCCGGCAAATACTACAAATATTTTGTTGATGTTTTTGTGAGCGGTGTTGGCGTGGTGCGTAATGCGGTGACCGATCCTTATTCGGTGAGCCTCACTACCGATTCAACGCGCAGCTACATCGCAGATTTGAATGCGGCAAACCTCAAACCCGAAGGTTGGGACAAATCGAGACGGGATCAACTGAAACGATTAACGAAAGTCGCGTCCGCAACTGACATGGTGATTTACGAATTGCATGTGCGCGATTTTTCGATCAACGATGCGACGGTATCGGCGGCAAATCGCGGCAAGTATTTGGCGTTCACGGAGGCGAGCAGCAATGCGATGAAGCACCTTAAAGCGCTGGCCGCTTCAGGGCTGACTGATGTGCATTTGTTGCCCGTGTTTGATATCTCGACAGTGCCGGAATCTGGATGCGTGTCCGGGTACACCGCGCCCCCAAATTCGACGAGCGACGATTTGGATAGCGAAGCGCCCCAAGCCACGATTGCAGCGGTCGCTGATAAAGACTGTTTCAACTGGGGCTATGACCCTTTCCATTTCAGCGCGCCGGAAGGCAGCTATGCAACCGACGCCGCCGATGGCGCGCGCCGCATTGTGGAATTCCGGCAAATGGTTGCAGCACTTCAACAGGCCGGTTTGCGCGTCGGCATGGATGTTGTTTATAACCACACTTTTCAGTCCGGTCAAAAAGAAAAATCGGTGCTGGATCGCATCGTACCGGGTTACTACCATCGGCTGAACGCGGATGGCGCAGTTGAGCAATCCACCTGCTGTGAAAATACCGCGACTGAAAACATGATGATGGGCAAGCTCATGATCGACTCCGCGATCTTGTGGGCGAAGCAATATCAAATTGATTCATTCCGATTCGACTTGATGGGCCACCAACCGCGCGCGGTGATGTTGGAGCTTCAGCAGCGCGTGAATCGCGCGGCG
>JANMQR010000280.1:0-7496 GCA_031370625.1 Burkholderiales bacterium
TTAAACGGTGATGGTAAGTCCGATCTGATCTGGCGCAATCTGAACGGCGCTATCAACGTGTGGATGATGGATGGGGCGACGGTCAATGCGGCCGCAGGATTGACGGGGGCGGGAACGTTTAGGGTCATGCCGTAGTGAGGCACTATTGGAATTTGCGTTGGTGTTGCAGTAATTCTGAGCTAGCGTTCTACGTCGTTTGATAATTTACGCGCCACTAGAATATGCGCCAAACCCCACCACCTCTCGCCAAGCTCTATCTCACCGACCAAACTAAACAAACTATTTAAATAGGCTGCTTCGGCTCCGGAATATCTTTCAGCACCTCTGCAATCTCATCGCGAAATGATTTACCTCGCGCGCTCGCGCAGAGCTTTACGCGAAGACGTTCCTGCAAACGTCGCGCACTCGAAAAGGGCCCACGTTCAATGAATGACATTTTTTCCAGACGCTGCTTTGCCGACACCACACCGCGCTCTGCCGCGGTGACGGTCAATTGCAGCGCTTTGGATTCACTCTTCGGCACCCATGTGCCCTCGGCGTAGTAGTTTGCGAAGTCATTGATTGCGCCATTATCGAGTCTCGTTGCGGCTCGCTCGAGCAGCGCGATTGCATCGTTCGGATCACGTGTCACGCCGAGTCCATGAGACATCGCAAAGGCCACACAACGATAGCCAGGATCACTATTGCTGCGTGCAGCAGTTCAGCACAATGGATATCCGCTTGAACCACGTGCGATCAATTTCTTCATGCCCACGCGGCTCAGCTCATCACTGTTTCCGGGATTAATCGAGAGCGCATTTTCAAGGTCGATTGCCTCGGCGCGCTCATCGTTCGCCTTTCTATAAAAAGGGCGCGCTGCACGTATCGAATCGCAGTGGGACAAAGCGTAATCGCCTGATCACGGATCGACTTTTCAGCGGCAAACGTAATCGTCGTTTTCCACACTATTTTATCCAGCACCCATGCTTCCATACAACTCGTCTTCCATGTTTCAACGCCACGCTTCGCATATGCGGCGCGAGAGGCTTCCATCTGCTCCGCGGGCCCGCCCTATCGCGGACGCAACAGCTTCATATAGCTGTGGTTGGGATAGTAATTATTGGGGAATCGCTGATTCGCCTCGGCAAGCCAACGTTCAGCCTCACGCACACCACCATCGAGCATCGCAAGATCAATTAGCTGGGTGTAGGCCTCGTTTGGTCGCGTCGATAATTTGATGGCAGCGGTCAGCGAAGCACGTGCAGTCGGTAAAAATGCGGCCATGTCGCGCATCTCATTATCCGAAATCTGATAGGCAAAATCACCGCCGCGCGCGCTCCATGCGCGACGTTGAAACACAGTGCCACGCACAATATGCGCAGAATCGGACTTGGGATATTTTTTTATCCACGCCGCCATAAACGCATCTTTACCTTCCGATTCGTCATCAAAGATTCCAAGCAGATAAGACATCGCACGCTCGTATCCCGGCTCGGCAGCAAACTGCGATTGATAACCTTCCATCAGTTTATTTAGCTCATCAATAGATTCTTGTTGCCATAACTGTAGGGCGAGCTAATGGTCAAAGCGTGTCTCATCAATTGGTGCGGCCGCACAGCAGCATGCGCCAAATGTCATCCACACCAGCGACCATTGGTAAACCACTTTCATGCGTTATCTCCCTGTTTCGTTTTAAGCAAGCTTTATTCAACACAGTACATGTACACACGGGCACATCGATTGTGCAAACCTGAATGGCAATTTTAATAACCTAAAAAATCAAATTTGGTAAATAAACCAAATATTTGGTATATTTACCAATATGTCAAAGAGACCAGCCCCCACTTCCAAGCAGGCAGCACAACCAAAACGCGCAGCACCCACTAACATTCCCGCGCATCCGCTCAGCCTGCCGGAAGCGCTATCTTTAGCGCCTGCACCTGTCGGACGGCGCGAGCAGATTCTGCATGCTGCAGTTGAGATACTGAATGCCGAGGGCTTTGGCGGATTGACGCAAACGCGTGTGGCCGAGCGCGCTGGGATTCGTCAAAGCCATCTCACCTATTACTTTCCGGCGCGCAATGATCTGCTGCGCGAGACCGCTGTGTATGGCTGCGACGCGATGCTCGGTGCGCTTGAAATGGGAATCGAGTCGGGCGAGCTGAATGTCGAAAACTTCCGCGAAGTGATGGCGGTCGATATTCATGACCGACGTTTCGCGCGACTCATGTGCGCATTGATTGTGGCTTCCGATGAGGACGCTGAAATCAAGCCTTGGCTGGCAAATTTTGAAGCGGCCAACATGGAGCAAATTAAAAGCAGCTTTCACAAACTGGGGCTTCCGGTAACGCTGGATGAGGTCGCATTTTTTCATGCCACGTACGTCGGCTCGGTGATGCTCGATTTAGGCGAATCCACCGATGATTCGCTCGAACGCGCACAACGCAAAGTGATGATGGCATTCGATGTGATTGCGAACGCGGCCCGCGGACGGGCACCTGAACGCACGGATGAACGCGCGGATGAACACGCGAATGAACGCCCGAATGAACAAGCAAATGAGCGCGTCAATATTTCATCGACGCCAAAAGCTAAAAATAACTCGAAGTCAACTCCTGCACTTAAGGTAAGAAAAGCTGCGAAAGCGAATAATGATTCGCTTGTAAAGAGTCGAATTGCGCCGAAAGGAAAAAAGAAATGACGAAGCAGAAGTTCAAACACACCCTCGCTGCTGCGGCGATCTTATCCGCTGCCGGATGCGCCGTTGGCCCAAATTATTCACCGCCCGCTATGCCGCTCCCGCGAACATGGAGTGCGCCCGCTGCATTCGCAACCGCGCATGATGGCGATACCGCCAAACTCAAGGACTGGTGGGTATCTTGGGGCGATCCGGTGCTGGTTGAGATTATCGATAATGCGCAAAAAGAAAATTCGACCGTGCTCGTGGCGACCGCAAGAATTGACGCGGCACGTGCAACGGTGACCAGCGCAGGCGCGTCGTTCTGGCCGGGCTTGGATGCAAAGGCCAGTGATAATCGCAGCCGCAGCAACCAAGGAAGCTTTTCCAGCAATGACGGCATTGGCGGTGGCGCGGACATTGGGACTGGCAGCGGGACTGGCAACAGCGCAGGCTCAACAGCGTCGCGCAATCGCAGCGCGTCCATTGATGCCTTGTGGGAACTCGATCTCTTCGGCAGCGTGCGTCGCAACAAAGAGGCCGCGAGCGCGCGAGCGGAAGCGCGAACCATTGAATGGCATGACGCACGTGTCTCCGTTGCGGCGGAAGTAGCAACGAGTTATGTAAATCTTCGTGCGTGCGAAATCTTATTGGTCGGCTATGAGCGCGATGCAAAATCGCGGGCTGAAACAGCACGCTTAACCGACCTCAAGGCGAAAGCGGGATTTACCGCGCCTGCCGAAGCGGCATTGAGCAATGCGAGTGCCTCAGAAGCGGCCGCGCGATTAACGCAGCAACGTGCGGATTGCGATGTGGAAATAAAAGCGCTTTCGCTGGTAACGGTAATCCCCGAGCCAGACCTGCGTGCAAAGCTCGCCACCAAGACCGCCGTGTTTCCCGCACCCGCTGGCTGGCCGCTGGAACGTGTGCCTGCCGTCGCACTCGCCCAGCGCCCGGATGTGGCCGCAGCCGAGCGAGAATTGGCGGCGGCATCTGCAGACATCGGCGTCGCGGAGGCAGATCGCTATCCGAGAATCACGCTGACCGGCTCCATCGGTTATGGCGTCGTGAATTTTGGTGGCACTGAAGATAGCGGCCGCACCTGGTCGTACGGCCCGTCCATCAGCCTGCCGATTTTTGATGCGGGGCGACGTGCCGCGAATGTGGATGCGGCTCGCGCTCGCTATGCGGAAGCGCTGGCGAATTACAAAGGCCGTACCGCGCGCGCTGTTCGCGAAGTCGAAGAATCGCTGGTGCGCATCGCCAGCGCCACCAATCGCGATGCGGACTCAAAAGCGGCGCTCAGTGGTTATCAGGCTTTCCTCACTGCCGCTGATGCTCGCGTGCGCGTGGGCGCGGCAAACCAGGTAGAGCTGGAAGAAGCGCGCCGCGCCGTGGTCGCCGCACAGGGTGCGGTGGTGGGCGTTGAGCGCGAACGGCTCACGTCCTGGATAACGCTCTATAAATCAGTCGGGGGCGCGTGGAAAAATACTTCCTCCATGAGCGCGCCACAAATTGTCACCAAAGCCAGCCAATAAGGATTCGAACAACATGAAACTGAATTTCAAATTTAAATATGCAGTGATGGTGGTTGCCCTCGTCTCTACTTTTGGCGGCACCGCAATTCTGGTGAGCGCGGCCGACGACAAGGCACCCGCCACGGCCAAGGCCGCGTTAACCGTTACCGCCACGCGACCCACGCCAACCGATCTGGCGATCAAGCTAACCGCTAACGGCAACATCGCCGCATGGCAGGAAACCATTATCGGCGCAGAGGTGAACGGCCTCAGATTAACTGACGTACGCGTGAACGTGGGCGACATCGTGAAACGAGGACAAGTGTTGGCAACGTTTGCGCCCGAAACAATCAACGCAGAATTAGCGCAACAACGCGCGAGCGTGGCGGAGGCTGAAGCGTCGCTCGCCGAAGCGAATGCAAATGCCGAACGTGCACGAACGTTGGAAGCATCGGGCGCATTAAGCGCGCAGCAAATCAATCAATATATGACCGCTGCAAAAACAGCCGAGGCGCGTCTCGCGGCAGCGCGCGCGGTGGCAACGACGGCTCAAATTAAATTGAAGAACACGCGCGTCCTGGCACCCGATGATGGCGTGATTTCTGCGCGGATGGCGACGGTCGGTGCCGTGATGCAGGCAGGTCAGGAAATGTTCAAACTGATTCGCAATAATCGCCTTGAATGGCGCGCTGAATTAACCTCGACCGAGCTCGACAAAATTACGATTGGTCAACAGGTAAATGTCACCACGCCGGCGGGTACATCGGTGGCGGGACGTGTGCGCGCGGTAGCCCCCACGGTGGATGCGCAGACGCGTCAGGCACTCGTATACGTGGATTTGCTCAACGAGAAAAAAGATACGAACTTTCCGGCGAAGGCCGGCATGTACGCGAAGGGTGAATTCGCACTCGGGTCATCGAATGCGCTCACCGTGCCGAGCCAGGCGGTGGTGGTGCGAGATGGTTTCAGTTATGTGTTTGAAGTCAAAGCCGATAACCGGGTCGGTCAACGCAAGGTGGTGGTCGGCCGTCGCACCGCCGAACGCACCGAGATCATTAGCGGTGTGAGCGCAGAAACAGCAATCGTCGCCGGCGGCGCAGGATTTTTAAACGATGGCGATTTGGTCGCATTAAATACTTCTTCGATCAACCAAACTCCAGCATCTACGGGCGCTTCCACGCAAAAAGCCGTGAAGACACCCGCCAAATAAGGACTTTTAATGATGAATGTCTCCTCGTGGTCGATTAAAAATCCGCTGCCCTCGATCGTATTTTTTGTACTGCTCACTCTCGCGGGCATTATCAGTTTTCAAGCCACCAGCGTGCAGGATTTTCCGGATATTGAATTGCCGCTGGTAACCATTAGCGCGTCGCTCCCCGGTGCCGCACCCGCGCAGATGGAAACTGAAATTGCGCGAAAGATCGAGAATGCGGTCGCACCCGTGCAGGGTGTGAAGCGCATTTTCACGAATATTCTCGATGGCACGGCGACGATTAACGTTGAATTTATCCTCGAAAAAAACGCATCCGAAGCAACCAATGAAGTGCGCGATGCAGTCTCGACGGTGCGCGCTGATTTGCCTGCCGAAATGCGTGATCCGTCGATCTCAAAAGCGACCACCTCAGGCCGTCCGATCATGACTTACACCGTTGCCGCAGCATCCGGTTCGCAGCTTGATGAAGAAGGTATTTCATGGCTTGTCGACAATTCGATAACCAAGCGCGTGCTGGCTGCAAAAGGCGTTGGCCGCGTACAGCGCATGGGTGGTGTGAACCGTGAAATAAAAGTGGAATTGAACGCCAACAAAATGAGTGCGCTCGGCGTCACCGCGGCAGATGTATCGCATCAGCTCCGCCGCGTGCAGCAGGAAGTGCCCGGCGGGCGTGGCGATGTGGGAGGTGCTGAACAATCGGTGCGGACTATCGCGACTGTCAAAACGGTGGCGGAGTTAGGCGGGCTAGATATTCCGCTCGCCGATGGCCGACGCGTCCGCCTCGATCAAGTCGCGACCGTAACCGATACCGTCGCCGAGCGCCGCTCGCAGGCGCTGCTCAATGGCAAACCGGTGGTCGCATTCGAAGTGTCGCGTACCAAAGGCGCTGGCGAGCTCGATGTGGCGAAAGCGGTGCAGGCCGCGGTAGCCGCATTGCGCACCGAGCATCCGAATGTTGAAATCGTTGAAGCCATCGATAACGTTTGGCCGGTAAAGGAAAACTTTCATGGCTCGATGTGGCTGCTGCTGGAAGGCGCGATTCTCGCGGTGATCGTGGTGTGGTTTTTTCTGCGCGATTGGCGCTCAACGCTGGTGGCCGCAACCGCCCTGCCCTTGTCTGTCGCGCCGACATTTTTGGGGATGTATTTTTTTGGTTTCACGCTCAATACCGTGACACTACTTTCACTCGCATTGGTGGTAGGTATTTTGGTGGATGATGCCATTGTAGAGATTGAAAATATTGCACGCCACATGCGCATGGGCAAGAGCGCTTACCAGGCGTCGATGGAAGCAGCTGATGAAATTGGCTTGGCGGTAATCGCAACCACCTTTGCCTTGATTGCGGTATTTTTACCGACCGCATTTATGTCCGGCATCGTCGGTAAATTTTTCAAGCAATTTGGCTGGACAGCAGTGTTCGCGATTTTTGCGTCACTGGTGGTCGCACGAATGCTGACGCCGATGATGTCAGCGTATTTGCTGCGCGCCGACAAAATGCCGAAGCACGAGAAAGACGGCCGCGTCATGACCTGGTATTTGGCGCTGGTGAGCTGGTGTATCAAACATCGCTGGATCACTGCGCTTGCGGCAGGGTTGTTCTTCGCTGGTTCAATCGCGTTGGTGCCGTTGTTGCCGAAAGGCTTTGTGCCGCCCGGTGATCGTTCGCAAACGCTGGTCAATATCGAGCTGCCGCCCGGCAGCACCTTCGCCGAAACTTTCGCTGCGGCTGAGATCGCGCGGGCAACTGTGATGACCGATAAGGATGTAAAGGAAGTCTTCAGCTCTGTCGGTGGCGGCGTGTCCGGTGATTCGTTTGCGATTGGTGTAGCCGCCGAAGCACGCAAGGCTGCGCTCACCGTTTCGCTCACACATCGCGAAAACCGTTCTCGCAATCAGCAAGAAGTGGAAGTTGATCTGCGCGAAAAATTGAACAAACAACCGGGGGTGCGCATTACGGTTGGCCCGCAAGATACGGGCGTGAAAATGCAGCTGGTATTGCAAAGCGAAGACCCAGTCGCGCTGCTTGCCGCGTCGCGTGACGTTGAGCGCGATCTGCGCACGCTACAAAATGTTGGCAATGTTTCTTCCACCGCGAGCCTGGTGCGGCCGG
>JANMQR010000283.1:0-5139 GCA_031370625.1 Burkholderiales bacterium
TTCGTCGGCAAGCTCGACACCTGGCCGCACCAGCAGCCGGGGGTGCCCGCGGGCTTGCCCTGCATCGCCTTGCCGCTGGCGCCCAAGACCGAGTTTGAGACCTGGGACAGCATCACTGCCCGCACCGAACCCCTGGCCGAAAAAAAACTGCCGACATGTCTCATTAGCGAATAGCACTTCGTTCGATTTCAAATCTGCCACATAGACAGCAGCGTCCAGCGCTTCGGTCACTGTTTCAAAACGTTCGTGTGAAGCCACCAATGCGCGATCAGCTTCGTCGCGTCGCTTCACATGTTTGCGCAACGCCAGCAAACTCCAGGTGATGAATGCCGCCATGGCCAACGTCAATGCGGCGAGAATTCGCGGAGTTAATGACGACTCGGTTTTTAGAGAGGTCGCCACCAAGCGTACATCGCGCCACGGCAATGTGACCGCGACTGACTGCGATAAATTATCACCAACGCTGGCCGCCTGCTCACGTTTGCTGGCAACATCGGTTTCAACGATATCCACGCTGTAGCGATTGGCAAAGTTGGCCGGGACAAACAACTGCGCCACGCGTTGCAGCGGATAAGTCACGCTAATGGTGCCCAGGAATTTCTGATCCTGCGCAATCGGCGTGTGATATTCCAAATAACTACGCTGCTGATAATCGCGGTAGACATTGGTGTAGGTGCCGCGCTCAGTGGCTTGGGTCAGACGCGTGATGCGGCTCAATTCTTCCATCGCGGGACGCTCGCTCAAAACGTCCGCGTAGGCGCGTGTGCTTGGCGCGTACAAGCGGGTATTGTTGGCAGTGCTATTCCAGGAAATGTTGGCAATTGCCGGGCGCTGTCGAATATATTCTTCAGCCTGCAGTGCGAAATACGCATTCGCATCTTTGCGCTCTAAAAGCTCAAACGCCAAGCGATCCACAAACTGTTGATCGGCCAGCAATTCACGTGTCAAGGTCACTTCCAGCGCTTGCACATCGTGCATGAGCTGGTTCCGCTGCAGCGCACCTTCATGCCAAAACAGCACCATCAAAATTACCGCCGTCGTGCCGAGAATTGCCAGCAGTGCGAGCGCAGGCACGATGGGCGCCACCCAGCGCGCAGCAAATCCGGTCCTGCCGAAATTCGCGCCGTGTTTCGCGGGGGCTACGATTTTATCTATCGGCAGTCCGACCACAGATTTCATGAAATATTCTTTAAGTACATAGCGCCAGTCGATATGACAGATTAATTACGAGACTACAAACAACCAAGGAAGTCAATAGTGAATACTCCCTGTTTTGAGCTTCCCGAAGTAGCAGTATTATGCGGGCACTGCACCTTGTCGGAAGTTGGGCATGTTACGTATTTGCCGGACGTCAATGTCATGCGGGCCGTAACGCGTTACGTTAGGCTGTGCAAGATTGTTTGCATACAGCATTTTTGTACCGCAATCGTGATCCAAAAATATAAAACGAACTATCGCTAACCGTAGATCAACAAGAGGAGAAATACCGTGTCAAATACGATTATTCCAGCTGTCGATTTAGTTGATGTTTCCGCTTCAGCCCCAGTACAGACCAAGCCCAACCGCCGTAAATTCCTGGCGGGCACGGCTGCCGCAACGGGTGCCGCTATTACCGGCTTCCCGATGATTGCCACCGCGCAAACGGTGAGCCTGCGTTTCCAGTCTACCTGGCCCGCAAAAGATATATTCCACGAATATGCCAATGACTTCGCCAAGAAGGTGAACGACATGGCCGGCGGTAAACTGAAAATTGAAGTGTTGCCGGCAAACTCAGTCGTTAAAGCGTTCGATCTGCTGGACGCGGTTTCAAAAGGCACGCTTGATGGTGGTCACGGTGTGGCGGCGTATTGGTACGGTAAGCAACAGGCGTTAGCACTTTGGGGCTCTGGTCCGGCGTGGGGCATGGACGCCAATATGGTGCTGGCATGGCACAACTATGGTGGTGGCAAACAGCTTCTTGACGAAATCTACAAGGGCTTGAACCTTGATGTGCAGTCGTTCATTTACGCGCCCATGCCCACACAGCCATTTGGCTGGTTCAAAAAGCCGGTCACCAAACCAGAAGATTTGGTTGGCGTAAAGTTCCGCACTGTGGGCTTGGCGGTGGATATGTACAACGACATGGGTGCCGCGGTGAATCCGCTTCCAGGCGGTGAAATTGTTTCCGCACTTGATCGTGGTTTGCTGGATGCCGCTGAATTCAACAACGCTTCATCCGATCGCACATTGGGTTTCCCCGACGTGGCAAAAAACTGCATGCTGCAATCGTTCCACCAAGCGTCGGAAAATTTTGAAATCTTGTTCAACAAGACCAAGTACACGACGCTCGCTGCTGAGCAAAAATCGATCATCGATTATGCTGTGCAAGCGTCGTCAGCCGACATGTCATGGAAAGCAATTGATCGTTATTCCAAAGACTACGAAGAAATGAAAGCCAAGCAGGGCGTGAAATTCTACAAAACGCCAAATTCGGTTTTGCAAGCGCAGCTAAAAAGCTGGGACAAAATCATCGCTGATAAAGAATCGAAAAACCCGATGTTTAAAAAGGTTAACGATTCAATGAAGGTGTTTGCCCAGCGCGCAGCAGCGTGGCAGAACGATACTTTGGTTGATTACAAAATGGCGTACAACCATTTCTTTAGCGGTAAAAAAGGCTAATCGCCTGCGCGAAAGCTAGTGCAGTATCGCGGCGGCGTTATCCAAACGCCGCCGTTTTATTTTCGGCCGTCCTTGTCTTGATATGACGAGCCGTTTTTCTTATTTCTGCCAGTAATCTATCGGACTGCGCATGCAGCGGGGAGCAGCAATGCAAAAAATATTATTAACGGTCGACAAGATATCGACCTGGTTTGGGCAGGTTTGTTCCTGGGCGGCAGTGTTGTTGACCGCGCTGATTGGCTGGGAAGTTTTTTCGCGCTATGTGCTCAATAAGCCACATGGCTGGGTGCTCGATGCGCAGATCATGCTTTATGGCGTGCTGTTTATGATGGCAGGTGCGTACACTCTGTCAAAAAATGGTCACGTTCGGGGTGATGTGCTTTACGGCTTCTTCAAGCCGCGCACGCAGGCGTCCCTTGACCTGTTGCTCTACTTCGTTTTCTTTTTGCCGGGCGTTATCGCATTGACGTACGCGGGCTGGGGTTTCTTTAATGACTCCATAAAAATTAACGAGCAAACATTCTCGGCAGATCCGCTGCCGCTCTATCCATTCAAATTCATCATCCCGCTGGCGGGTGGCTTGCTGTTGCTGCAAGGTCTGGTTGAGATCGTTCGCTGCGTGATTTGTATTCGTGACGGCGCATGGCCTTCGCGTATTCAGGACGTGGAAGAAGTAGACGTCGAAAAACTCAAAGAAATGGTGCATGTAAAAGACGAAGACATCGCCGCACTCGATAAATATGTGATTGCTGCGGGAGATAAAAAATGATTCGCAAAGAACTTTGGTTTGGCTTTATCCTGATGGCGATTATTTTGACCGCCGTCGTTATCTTGATGCCGTGGTCGAGCATGACTAACGGGCATTTGGGTTTGTTAATGCTGGGCTTGGTGGTCGTTGCCATCATGCTCGGATTTCCGACCGCGTTTACGTTAATGGGCATGGGCATGTTGTTCGCGTTTTTCGCATACTGGTCGCGAAGCAGCGGACATAGCGATTTGGCGTTACAGCAAACGCTGGATTTAATGGTGCAGTCAACGTTTGGTGTGATGCGAAACGATGTGCTGATTTCGATTCCGCTGTTCGTGTTCATGGGCTACTTGGTTGAACGCGCAAACTTGGTATCCAAGTTATTTAAATCGCTGCACTTGGCGCTTGCACGTTTGCCCGGCTCGCTTGCGGTTGCCACGTTGGTCACGTGCGCAATTTTTGCGACTGCTACGGGCATTGTCGGTGCCGTGGTGACGTTGATGGGCTTGCTGGCGCTACCAGCGATGTTGCGCGCGGGCTATGACGTGCGCATGTCGGCGGGCGTGATTACGGCGGGTGGCTGCTTGGGGATTTTGATTCCGCCTTCCGTGCTGCTGATTGTTTACGGCGCAACGGCGGGTGTATCGGTGCCTAAGCTTTATGCGGGCGCATTTTTCCCAGGCATTATGTTGGCATTGATGTACGTCGGCTATGTGATGATTTTGGCGAAATGGAAGCCGCATTTGGCACCGCCGTTGTCGGCCGCCGAACGTGTAGTGACCCTTCCTGCGGCGAATGCAGAGATAAGCGCAGCACATGGCAAACGTGTATTGCCCTCGCTGCTACTGGCGCTGAAAGGTGAGCGCAACGCCGCTATCTCGACCAAGTCAATCTTGAAAGAGCTCGCGGTTACGCTGGCACCGCTGCTCGTTTTTGTGGTCATCATGGGGTTGACGTGGAATGCGTTGACACAGCCTAATGAAGTGCAGGACGTCTCCGGTCTCGAGCAGATGGGTGCGGGCGCAAGTGCGGTTGAAGCGCCTACAGGCGGCCTGCAGGAGCCTCCGGGAAGCGGTTTGCAAGAGCCTCAGGGTTCCGGTGTGCAAGAGCCACCCGGCACTGAATCCGCCAAAGTTGCGGTATCGCCGTCAGTGGACAAAGCTGCCTCCCCTGCTGAACCCGCTGCGAAACCAGCGGCTGCCGCGCCGCTGAAACGTGATCCGGCGCCAAAAGCATTTTGGTATGTGTTCTGGGTGGGGTTGGGTTGTTTGGCAGCGTTCTACGCGATATTCACTTTTGCGCGTCTGGAAATTTTCAAGATGTTGTTGACCTCGTTCTTTCCGCTTTCAGTCATGATTTTGGCGGTGCTGGGGACAATCTTATTCGGGCTTGCAACACCAACTGAAGCCGCCGCCATCGGCTCAATCGGCGGGTTTGCGCTTGCGGCGGTTTATCTTTTGCTTGCGCGACCGCGAGAGGAGCGAATCCGCGCGGCGAAAATCTGGATTCCGCTGGTACTGGCGTTCATGGTGTCAATTGTATGGTTCATTTTGTACAAGGCCGAAGTACTGTCGTCACCACCGACCCAGTGGATGGGCTGGATATCGATTTCTGCGTTGGCGCTGTGGGCAATGATCGCTGCCGTGCAGGCGAAGATGGGTGCGACGGTTCGCGAATCGGCGTATCTGACAGGCAAGACCTCAGCGATGGTGTGCTGGCTGTTTGTCGGTTCG
>JANMQR010000419.1:0-11549 GCA_031370625.1 Burkholderiales bacterium
CGACCTATTACAGCATTCATGGGACTGCTCCTTCCCCCGGCGACGGGGGAAGGTTGCGATGGGGGCGATTCTCGCAAAGCTGACGTTGCCTAAAATACGAACAATCCCCCATCCCAACCTTCCCCCATTTTCATGGGGGAAAGAGCAATTCAGTGGACGTTTAAATAAATCGCATCAATTGCGCAACACCATCTTTGCACCTTCGTACTCCCCCCATGAATCGTTTCATCCAACCCTACGCAAACTTTTTGCGCCTGCCTGACGTGGGCGCAATCGTCGCGGCTGCGTGGCTGGCGCGCCTGCCAACCGGCATGATGGGGCTGTCTATGTTGCTGTTTCTACGTGATCAGCTAGGCTCTTTCACCTTGGCGGGCACCGCGGTCGGAGCCTACTTTATCGCGATGGCAGTTTCTGCACCGGTGCAAGGTCGCATTATTGACCGCAATGGGCCGCACTTATTGCTGCGCGTAACCGGTATCGCACAACCGCTGATGTTGCTGTTGTTGTTTATGACCGCCACGTTAAAAGCACCGTTTCCCTTGGTGGTGGGTGCGGCGGCGCTGGCGGGGGCATTTCCGGCACCGTTCACGACACTGGCGCGTACGGTGTGGCGACACCGTTTCACTGATGATGTCTCGCGCCGTATGGCGTTCGCAGTGGACGCGGTGACCATGGAGCTTTGCTTTACGGTGGGCCCGCTGATCGTCGCGCTGGTAATCGCGATCAGCAATCCGAAAGGCGCATTTCTCACCACGATTTTGATGCTGTTCGTGGCCTACTGGGTTTTTGTCAAATCGCCGATGCTGAAATATTGGCAGCAAAGTCCCGCCACCGAGCGTCACCTGCTGGGCCCTCTCACCGATCCACAATTGGTGTTGCTGTTTGTCATTACGTTTGGTCTTACCACCGCATTCGGGCTGATGGAAGTCGGCTATCCCGCGCTCGCCACGTCACTTTCGATTCCCGCGTTAGCCGGTGTAATGCTCGCCGTAAATTCCGTCGGCAGCGCAGTCGGTGGCGCAGTTTATGGCGTGCTGCATCCGAAGCTATCGCTGGAGCGCCAGTTCAGTATTTTGCTGGGCATGATGGTGCTGCCGCTATTGCTGCATGCGTGGGTGAATCATTTGGTGTTGCTGGGCTTGGTTGCGTTCATAGCCGGGGCGACGATTGCGCCATCGATCGCTGCGCAAAGTGTGTTGATTTCGCGCATGGCTCCGCAAAAGTATGCAACTGAAGCTTTCACGTGGTCATCCACGTTTATCGTTAGCGGCATTGGCGCGGGCATGGCCGCAGGCGGGGCGCTGGCTGAAACCTACACCGCCAGAACGCCGTTTATCATCGCCGCATTGGTGATGGCGGCAATGGCAGGATTGGCGTTATTGCTCAAGGTAAAACGGGTGGCGGGGCAGGACTAACGACGACCAACGACAACTATTGCAAGCCCTCGTCCATCATCACACCGGGGGGCAGTGGCATGGTGTCAATACCTTCATCTTGCAGGGCGATGGCGTCGTGTGGCGAGACATTACCGCGAATACTGCGACGATATTCTTCGCCGTAGTGCATACGGCGCGCGGTCTCGGCAAACGCCGGACCAACATTTTCGGTATTGGCGATTACATATTGTTTGAACTGGCGCAGCATGTGTTGCTGCAACCCGGGAATGGCGGTGGCGGCGGTCATTTGTTCAGACGTCATGGCGTCCGACGAATGCTGGGTTTGCAGTGCGTTGTTACTGGTGGAAGTGGCACCTGAGTTAATACGCGGGGCAGATAGTTGCTTCACGATGTTGGTATCGCCACAGACGGGGCATTCCACCAGGCCGCGATCGAGTTGCGAATGGAAATCTTCAGACGAACGGAACCAGCCATCGAAGGCATGTTTTTCGTAGCAAGATAAGCTGAAAACAATCATGGAATTTATAAACAGTCCGAAAAATCAAATTGCCAAAAAACAAAAGTTTTAGCTCGCAACTAACCTTTGATATGAAGCCAGAATCCGCCAATACAAGTCCTGCGTCTGTGCATAAACGCACACTGCACCAGATTTGACGACAAGGCTAGTCAAAAGTTGTTAAATATCGTTTGCGAAGCTCGTTTTTCTGGACTTTACCCATGGCATTACGGGGCAGTTCCGTCACTAAAAACACCCGCTTGGGCACTTTGAAATTGGCTAACTTTTGCTTGCAGGCCTGAATAATTTCCGTCTCTGAAATTGGCTGAAAAGCCGCGCCGGTGCTGGTGTTTGTGTTTTTGATTACAGATTTCATCACCACCACTACTGCCACCGCTTCGCCAAAATCGCGATGCGGCAAACCAATCACCGCGCTCTCCTCCACACCGGGCAAGTCATCAATCACCAGCTCGATTTCTTTCGGATACACGTTATAGCCGCCGGAAATGACCAAATCCTTGCTGCGCCCGACAATATTCACATAGCCATCGGCATCAATAAAACCCATATCGCCGGTTTTGAAAAATTTATCAGAGGTAAATTCTTCCAGATTTTTTTCCGGCATCCGCCAATAGCCAGGCAAGACGTTGTCGCCTCTTACTTGAATGTGGCCGATTGCACCGATGCCCAGCGTGGTGATTTCGTTATCCGCGTCGGCATCACACACCCGCACCGCCACGCCCGGCAGTGGCGGCCCCACCGTGCCACCCTTGCGCGCGCCCACGAGCGGGTTCGAGGTAATCATGCCGGTCTCGGTCATGCCGTAGCGCTCGAGGATCGTGTGACCGGTGCGGGATTTGAATTCGTTGAATGTTTCCGCGAGCAACGGCGCTGAGCCGGAGACAAACAGGCGCATATGACGACACGCATCCTGATCGAACGTCGGCTCGGCCAACAACCGCGTGTACATCGTCGGCACACCCATGAAAACGGTGGCGCGGGTAAATGCAGCCATTGCTGCTTTCGCATCAAATTTGGTGTGAAAAATTAACCGACCGCCTTGATGTGCATTCAGAAGCGCGGTATGTGCCGCGACGAACAGACCATGCACATGAAATAACGGCAAGGCATGCAGCAAAATATCATCCGCCTGAAAGCCCCAATATTGATGCAGCGTCAACGCATTTGACGACAAATTTCGGTGAGTGATCATGGCACCTTTGCTGCGACCGGTGGTGCCGGAGGTATACAAAATCGCCGCCAAATCGTCAGCATTACGATTAACAATCTCCAGCACAGGCGCGGCGTTTGAAGCATTTTCGGCCCACGAACCGCCCCCTGCTTCATTCAACGTGTAGCGATGCGCAATGGACAGCTTCTCGCAAATCGGCTCCACCCATGCCTCGTCACGTGGCGAATGCACAAAAATTTTTGGCTCCGCGTCAGATAAAAAGTAGGCAATTTCTCCTTCGCGATAGGCGCTATTCAGCGGCAGATAAACCACGCCCGCCGCCAGACACGCTAAATACAACATCAACGCTTCCGGACTTTTTTCCACCTGCACCGCAACGCGTTCACCCGGTGCCACGCCCAGCGCGCGGATCAGGCCAGCGTAACGCGCAACCGTTGCCTCTAATTCAACAAACGTAATTTCGCGACCCGATTCTGTTTCCAAAAAAACGCGCGATTTATCGGCGGGAAATCGCGATTGAAATAACCAAAAAAGATTTGCGTTCATCATATTTTTCTTATCAAGCCAACTCTTAATTCCTGATCAATCACGCGCGCCGCAATATACGCATCCGCACCCGCTTTGCCTTCCGTATTTAGCGCCGCCGCATCACCCAAAATGCTCGCAATCGCGCGACCTGGCAGCAATTGAATTTCCGCACCATGCAGCAAATTTACTTTTACTGATGCCGCCGCCAACGCCACATACACGCCACCGCCGAGTTTTCGCAGCACCGTGGTTTCGATATAAACACCACGTCGGCCCAGCATCGTCAACGCCATCGCCAGATTCGCCATGTATTGCGACAACATGATTTTCTCATCATCAAGTGCGGTCGAATGCGCCTCGCAATCCACCACGATATTTAATCGCGAGCCGGCCAATTCTTTACCTGACAAACACAGCGCCCACACCCGATCCGCCAACGCCCACGCGCGTTGTGCGGTGAGCGGCTGGCGATCCACGATACCCATCAATCGAATTTTTTCGTCGCCGACTTTTGCGCGACCAAATAAGACGCCCTGCTCTTCTTCTATTTTGTAACCATCCGGATAAAGCGCTTTTAACTCTTCACGAACGTGCGGCTCACCGAGCGTAAATGCACTCTGCGGACGGTTCTGATTTTTCCAACGCTCGCCAAGTTCAAGATGAAGCTGATGCCATGCTGAGCCCGTGTTTTCCAACGGAGAATGCAGCGCGCGATGCCACGTTTTGGAATTCGACGCTGACAATTTCACGCGCGCATCAGCGCCAATCGCGGCCTCGGCAATCGCGCGAAATACTTCGTCAATCGCGGATGCGCCCGCACTTTGCGCAAGGATCGTCGGGCCCGACATGGCGAGTTGCGTGTTGTCCGAAAACACACGTTCGTTCGCCAATGCAGCCAACATGCTCGCGCCACCATAACAATTCGCACCCAGCATTGCGATAAATGGCGCACCTGATGCCGCCATGTCCAATGCGGCGCGATACAGATGCCGAAACGCACCCAACGCGGGCAGTCCTTCCGACACCCGTGCGCCAGCAGAATCGAGATACAACAACAACGGTGTTTTTTGCGTGGCGACGATCCGAAACAGGCTCGCTAATTTGTCGCATTCTTTTTGCCCAAGCGAGCCCGACGCAATTTTGTTTTCCACCAGCGCGATATGCACCGCCGCGCCCGCAACGCGTCCACGTCCGAGCGTGAGATTACCCAACGGTTCACCCATCGGCGCAAAACCGGTTTCTGTTTTTATCGCGTTGAGCGTGTCCAAGTGCTTCATGCGATGGCGGGTTTCATGCGAGCATTATTTTTAGTGTTTTGCGGCCAAAAATTTATTTCGATTTACGCGGATTATAGCGTCCTGCCAAATGACCCCTGCTAAAATGATCGCTTACTAATGCAGATCTAGGCTCTGCACATGGATTCATCGCTCTCCACCAACCCACTGTTAGCCGACTGGAACACGCCATACGGCCTGCCGCCATTCGGCCAATTTTCTGCTGAAGATTTCGTGCCCGCATTTTCAGCGGCACTGAAAACACATCGTGATGAGCTGGACGCGATTGCGAATAATCCCGCCGCCGCGACCTTCGAAAATACATTAGTTGCGTTTGATCGTAGTGGACGCTTGCTGAATCGGATCGAGCTTGCATTCGATAATTTAACGGCATCGGAAACGTCCCCCGCGCTGCAAGCGGCGGAGCGCGCAATGGCCACGCCGCTGGCCGCGCACGGTAACTCGATTTACATGAATGCACCGTTGTTCAAACGAATTGATGCGTTGTTTCAGATTCGTCAATCGCTGGGCCTGAATGGTGAAGAATTGCGACTGCTGGAACGCGTGCACACCGACTTCGTGCGCGCGGGGGCAAAGCTCACGCCGGCTGCGCAAAAACGTTATGCGGAATTGATCGAGCAGTTGGCCGTGCTCACCACGCAATTTTCGCAAAACGTGTTGGCTGACGAAGCCAGTTTTCAGCTGGTGCTGAAAACCGAGTATGAACTGGCGGGTCTGCCGGATTCGTTGCGCACATCCGCCAAACAAGCGGCGATTGAGCGCGGTTTTCCTGACGCGCATGTAGTTACGTTATCCCGCTCGCTGGTGATGCCGTTTTTAACGATGTCGGATCGCCGCGATTTGCGCGAGATTGCCTACAAAGCCTGGGCGCAGCGCGGCGAGCATGCAGGCAGCCATGATAATCGCGCAACCGCTGCAAAAATTATCAAGCTGCGTCTTGAACAAGCGACCTTGCAGGGTTATAAAAACTACGCTGAATACTCGGTTGCCGACAACATGGCCGCGACCCCGAACGCGGTCGATGATCTGTTGATGAAGGTGTGGGAGTTCGCCAAGCCAAAAGCGTTGCTGGAGCGTGACGCGTTACAGGCGATGGCGTCTTCACTCGGCCACGCGATCAAAATTGAAGCATGGGACTGGCGCTATTACGCGGAGAAAGTCCGCAAGGCTCGCTATGATTTTGATGAGTCTGCGGTCAAACCTTATTTTTCGCTGGATCGCATGGTTGAGGCGCTGTTTGATTGCGCGAACCGTTTATTTGGCATCACCATGGTGCTCAAGCCGGACATCAAAACTTATCATCCGGACGTGAAAGTTTATGAAGTGCTCAATAAACATAACAAGCTGATCGGCGTTTTCCTGCACGACAACTTTGCGCGCGCCACCAAGCGCGGCGGCGCATGGATGAACTTGTATCGCTATCAAAGCGGCATCGCCAATGGCACGGAGCCTTGCACTTTACCTATCGTCGTTAACAACAATAATTTCGCAAAAGGCGCTGAAAACCAGCCCACTTTATTAAGCTTTGACGATGCACGCACGCTGTTCCACGAATTCGGTCACGGCTTGCATGGCTTGTTGTCGAACGTCGAATATGAGCGCCTCGGCGGCACCCGTGTGTTGCGCGATTTTGTCGAGCTGCCATCGCAGCTGCTGGAACATTGGCTGAGCGAGCCACAAGTGCTCAGACAACACGCGCGCCATATTGAAACCGGCGCGGCAATCACCGATGAAATACTGGCGCGCTTGCAAGCCGCACGGAAATTTAATCAGGGTTTTGAAACAGTTGAATTTGTTTCTTCTGCCTTGGTAGATATGGCGCTGCATGCAACAACGGACGCTGGCAATATTGACATCAGTGCATTCGAAGCCGCGCAATTAGAACGCATCGGCATGCCAAGTGAAATTTCCATGCGCCATCGTTTGCCGCATTTCAACCATCTATTTTCCAGCCCGGCCTATGCGGCGGGCTATTACGTTTATTTGTGGGCGGAGGTGCTGGATGCAGATGGCTATCAGGCGTTTGTTGAAGCAGGCAATCCGTTTGATCCGGCCATAGCACAGCGGCTGTTGAAATACATTTATTCAAGCGGCAATACGATTGCACCGATGAAAGCCTATGAAGCGTTTCGTGGTCGCGCACCTACTGTGGATGCGATGTTGCGGAAGAAGGGATTGGTGGAAGCATAAAATTACGTTGCGACACTGATGTAGCGACGCCAGCAAGGTGTTGGTCTTATTTGTTTGAACGCCTTTTTCAACTTTCTGAAAAATACTGACATGAACGAATCAACCCAATACATCTTGAATAAAATCAAAGTTCGCGTGTGGTCAGGCTTTGACAATGAGGACGACATCAACCAGATGATTGACGACAACTTGTCGGAGCAGGATAACGACATTGATGAAACGCTAGTGCGCGAGGCAGTGATGCTCGAATTCGCTAAAAAATTCGCGGCTGAAAAAACATGGCCCGCGAGAACCGACTGTGACCGATTGGCCACCGCATTTGAAACGCTCAACGCGTGCGGCATCATCGCGCTACACAACGCAGGCGTGACGCAGTCGGACGGGCTGAGCGATGTGGGCGAAGAGCTGCATGAGCGCGACCGGGCTAGTGTGAAGGGGTACTGCTTTTATCACTGGCAAGATGTGGAGCGGGCGGTTGAGGGACTTGGCCTGTGGCTCGCATTCGGTGACCTGGACGATGACAAGATAAAGAAGGCAGATGTCGGCAAAACAATCAAGCAAGTGCTCGAAGATAATGCGCTTAAAGTTGAATGGAATAACAGCGTAGAAACACGGCTGCACATTCCCGTTCTCGACTGGAAAAATTGGTCGCCCGCGCAGTTGTAGCCAAACAACAAATCCGTTTAACACCGGAGGTAAGCAACCTGATAGCAAATGAAGCGATAACGATCAACTACAACGATGGGTATCCCGCCGTATTTGCCAAACCTAGCCACTACACCCACCCCCATATAAAACCCTAGCACTGGCGGGCTTTTATGAGCAAAAATGCTTCAAAATGCCCGCCCCACTTAGAGTTTGCATTTTGTGTTTAAAATCTTCATAGCCAACACCTGACCCAAAGCCGTCAACAAATGTCACAATGCACGTCCCGTATTCGTGATGGACGGCAAAATTATGTTTGGCAAACTTTTCAAGAAGAACGATCTGGCGGTGACATCGTTGCCCACGATGAACACCACCGCATCCAAAGTGGCTGAGGCCGCGCAAGAAACCGCGCTGCAAGCAATGGCGTGGGAATCTCGTTTGCACGCGGCCAAAGGCGACGACATGGCGTTGCTGTCGATTGCCATTGATGCGCCGGTGATCGATATCAAATGCGCCGCGGTGATGGCGCTGACGAGTGAAGAGGCGCTGAAAACAGCCGAGCGCGAATTTCGCACCCATGATCGCAAAGTGCATCGTGCGGCAAAACAACGCTACGAAACGGTGGTCGCGCATCGCGAGAACAATGAAGCGGCAACAACATTGATCGCCTCCGCCTCCGCATTAGCCGCCGAACCAATGATTCCTGCCAATAAATTGGTGGAACTGGATCGCGCATGGGCTGCGCTGGATCATTCGCATCTCAATGCCGACACGCAAGCTGAATACGCAAAACATTGGACAGCACTTACCGCCGTCACCCGTGAACGTGGCGATAAGCAATTGAATATCAATCGTTGGATCGCCGAAGCCACCGAGGCTGAGGCGCAATTAAACGCAACTGCCGCAGAGGTCGCGAACGGCGTGAAAGATCGTCACGAACTTTTGTCACTGGCCCAGGCCGTCGAAACACTTCGCGTTGCGGCACCTGCGCCGGATGGTGTTGAGGCCAATGCAAAAAATATGGCAAAGGTGGCACCGCTGATTGAGTCCCTTGGCGTGGCATTAAACACAGCACAGCAAGTCATCTCGCGGCTTGAGATTTTGGATGAGCTAGAGCAGCCCGAACCAGCTTCGCCACCTGTAGTTAGTGAGCCCGCAGAGGCAAGCGCTCCTTTAGAAACCACGTTACCAAAGCCCAACGCCAAATCAACTGCAACGGGCCGCTGGCGCGCGCTGGCTGCGATATCGGACGAGAAAATTGCCGCTCCGTTGAACGCGCGATTTGATGAATGGCAGATGAACGAACGCGATCAGCGCCAAACAAAGCAAACCGAAAAAAAGCAAAAGCAAAACGATGAACGCAAAGCGGTGAAAGACGCAAAAGTGGAAGTGCTGGCAACGGTGGTGGCGGCAGGCGAAGCGGCAATTGCTGAAGGCCATTTGGCCGAAGCGAATAAACATTTGGTGGCTATCGATGAGGCAGTATCGAACGGCGGAAGTAACGCTGCGCTAAGCTCGCGGATTGATGCGCTGCAAGCCGAATATGCGCGCTTGAAAGGCTGGCAGCATTGGGGCGGCGGACGCGTGCGTGATGATTTGGTGCTGGAAGCCGAAGCGCTGGCGAAGACCGTTGCTGAGCACGCCGCAGAGCCAGAAATTGAAACCGAAAGTATTACTACAGTTGATGGAGCCGCGGTTGAAAGTGCAGCTGCATCGATGGCCGACGCAGCAGCAGAGCCCGCACCGAAAGCGCCCGCCCAAAAAGCAAACAAACCCGCGCGCGTCGCAAAATTACCGCTCAAACAACACGCCGATGCCATTGAAAATCTGCGCGAGCGTTGGAAAGAATGTGATCGTTTAGGTGGCGCTACGAGTCGTTCGCTGTGGCAACGTTTTGATGGCGCGTTAAAGCTCGCCTATGTCCCGGTCGCCGCGCATCTGGCTAAACTGAAAGCGGCGCGCCAGGAAAATCTGGATCAGCGCAATAAATTGATTGCCACCCTCGATGCGGTCAAGGTAAGCCCACCCGCCAGTAGCGAAACGCCGCTGCAGGCCGATCCGCAAGATTTTAAAGAACTCGCCCGCGCGCTCGACAGCTTCCAAACCGAGTGGCGCAAATTAGGCCCGGTGGAACACACCGTGCCGCACAAAGCACGCGAAGCGTTGTTGACGCGCATGCGTAAATCGATGGCGCGATTAGAAGCACCGCTATTTGAAGCGAGGCGTTTGGCGCAATTAAAACGCGATAAATTGATCGAGCGCGCGAAAGCACTCGTGACCGACGCACATGCACGTGACGTGATCGCAAAAGTACGCGAGCTGCAAGCCGAGTGGCAGCGCGAGGCGAAGGCGATGCCGCTGGCGCGCAATGTGGAAAACGCGGTGTGGACAGCGTTCAAAACCGCAACCGATGCCGTGTTCACGCAACGCGATGCAGCGTTCAACGCACGCGATGCGGAATTGAAAGCAAGCAAAACGGTCCGCGAAGAATTGATCGCAAAAGTTGCAGCGCTAAATGAATCCACACCCGTCGCCGACATCAAGCGCACGCTAATGGAAACCGACACCGCATGGCGCCGCGCAGGTGAAGCACCACGCTCCGAATCAACGAAATTGGATAGCCAATTCCGCGCCGCAAGAGAAGCCGCACAAAAGCTCATCGCCTCCAGCGCACAACGAATTTGGGATGCGAAATGCGATGCGTTGAATGCGAAATTAGCGTTGTGCGAAGAGCTGGAAAATACGGCAGCGGCAGAAAATGTTGATGATCGCTATGCCGCGATTCCTACACTGCCGAACGTGTGGGAACAAGCGTTAGCCGCACGACTGGCCCGCACCAAATCCGGCACGGCCGCGACCAGCGATTTGAGCTCGGCCGTCAAGCTGCAAGAAGCGCAAAAACTAACGCTGCTGCAACTGGAATCCGCGCTCGATATCGCCTCACCTCCGCAATTTCAAGCTTCGCGTCGCGACCTAAAACTTCGCGCGATGAAGATGGCGATGGAAGGTAAAGCCTCCGCTGATGCGAATCCGGGCGTCGATAAATTGACTGCGGATGCGCTCGGGTTTTCGCATTTGGATGCGGCGTCAAAGGAGCGGTTGAATGCGATTTTGGTGGCGTTGCGGGTGGGCGTGCATCGGGTGGTTTGAAGTTAAATGCGGATTCAGCTTCGACGCACTGCGGTATGGGCTCGCTTTATCAAGCCCAACAGCAGCGCGAATGCAGTCACCGAAGTTGGGCTTGATGAACCCAGGCCAACCTTCAACGTTAATGATTAACAACACCAAAAACGCAGCATCATTCACGTCAATTGCCGATTTCATTGGTGACATTGAGACTAAACGAACTCGCGCGTTGGTGGAGCGCGACATGACGCTTCTTTGGCAACTACACGCGCCAGACTATCAGCTCATCACGCCGCCTGGGCGCACTTACTCGAGGGAGCGATATCTTGGCGAGATTGAATCGGGAACGCTGCGCTATCTACGCTGGGATCACGGCGCAATGAGTGTCCGCGTGAGCGAGCGAATGGCGATTGTTTGTTATCAAGCCACACTTGAGCTTGATGCAGGCGATGGTCACGGAACGCCGTTTGCGTGTTGGCATACCGATTCATCGAGTTGGCGGACGACGTGTGGCGCGTTGTTTGGTCGCAGGCAACTGCGATTAAATAACCAAAGGCCTAATTTCCGCGCGGCGATTGAGCATTTTTTGCTTGTAACTCCGCGCCTGTGCTAGGGTTTGTATTTATTAAGTCTGTAGCTCGGTAGGCTGGGCTGGCTTCATCAAGCCCAACGTCGGT
>JANMQR010000428.1:0-9063 GCA_031370625.1 Burkholderiales bacterium
CGCAGTCGCGCTGGTCATGACCGGCCACGCGGGGGCTCAGCCGACGTTGGACTGGACCGCAGCGGAAACAAAAAGCGACGCAAATAAAACGCTGCCTGCCCCGATGCAATCGGGACTGGCGCAATTGCAGCTCGGCGCGGGCGGTTTTAAGGTTAGAGCCAACGAACTCAATCCACAACCGCTGCCACCCGCTCAACCGAATCCTGATGATCGTTTGAAGCCTGTCTTGGAGGACCGAATCAAGTCTTCATCACCACCACCGCGAGTCAACGACAAAGCTAACGCACAAACTTCAGCTACAAAAATACCAAAAAATTTATTCAATTTTGAAGATCGCGCAATCATCATCGTGGGCGGCAAACAATCCACGGCGGGCGAAATAAAAAAATCGTTGAATGCAGAAATCACAAAAAAAGCCGGGCCGCCCAAAACAATTAAAGGTGGCGTGCGCACACTCGACCTTGTTGCACTTAACGTTACAAAAGGTGCGGGTAACTCACCAGCGCCGCCAAGAACGATGGAGCGTCCCATTCCTCCCGGAAAGCAAAGGGCACCGATTTCAGAAACTAGATTGGCTTCTACATCGGCACAAGCGGCTAGTTCGTCCGGCTCGTCGCTTGGTGTGCCAGCCTCTCGCGGCGCGGAAGTTTTTAATTCTGTATCCGCGTTGAAGTGCCTTGACAAAGGACCACCGCTGATTGATGAGGTGGAAAAAAAATTAAAGCCTGGCACCCGAGTCATGATCTGGGGGCGCTGCCTGGGGGACCGTCCTGGTCGCGTTGAAATCATCGGCCAATTTCTAGGCGGCAAACTCACGCCTGCGTTTACGTCATGGGAAATGACCGGTGTCGAGATTGAGATACCGGCAAATGTGCGCGGGGCTATTGATCATGCAGTAGCAGTCTCCATTGTCACCGCAGATGGTAAGACCACACCCGCAAAGCAGGCGCAGTTTGTGGCAGCACGTGAGCGCGTGGACGTGCCGGAGCGATTGTGGTCGCCGGCGGCTAAGTTCGAGCTCTCGGCCACCGGTGGCGCAGCTTCAACAAACGCCGCCTATTCAGGGCAGCTTGCAAAAAAATTAAGAGTCAATCCACATTGCGCGCTGTACGACATGGACGCGCTTGTATTGTCTGGCGGTGTGACGCAAATCCGTGGCTGGGATGCACCGGGGCCACCCAATGAGGCGTCGGTTTCTATTGATTGGGTGGGAACGTGTACCGAAAAGAAAACCATAAGCGGTAGCGATTACGTTGTTTTCCAGGGAGCCGTCTCGGTCGCTTTTGATTCCGCCTGCCGCGTCGCTTTTCAAACTCAGGCATCGGCTTACTGTCCAGCCGGTATTGCGCCCTGATTTAACACTTGGCGCCAAAAAATTTCGGCGACCACTTCCCTTATCTGCTTCGCTCTCGGAATGCGCTGCCAACGACAACCCGGACAACGTAAACAACCCCGCCTTTCATAATTTTCTCGTACTTATAGGAGTGATTAATGCGCTATTCGATTATTGCTGTCGCGTTAGTGACGTTGTTCGCGACATTCGCAAATGGGCAAACGACAGACCCAAAGCTGCTGAAAGATCAGCTTACCGGCGATGCTAAGGGCAAAGCATCCACCAATCCGCAGTGCAAGCTGTTCACTCAGGTCGAAATCGCCGCTTACGTCGGCGCTCAGGTTGGATCCGGCGAGAACGCCGCAGGTGGCCTGGGATGCTATTGGCATGACAAAGCCTATGGAGCTTCCGCCACAGTGAGCGTCGTTCCGCCGAACTACTTTCCTGAACCTACGGAAGTGAAAGGCTTCAAGCGGCTGCCAAATGTCGGTAGCAAAGGATGGGTGGCACCCGACTCAGGCTGGTCAGCCGGAGCTGTTGTTGGGGATGCAGCTATTGTCGTCGGCGTTTCAGGCAAGATGGCAAGCGAAGCTTCAGCAGTAGCGTTGCTTCAAGAGGCGATAAAGCGTCGCAAATAATAGTTTGCTGGCGCGATGATGCCCAATCACTCCAATGAGTGAATGCCCAAGATGCGATGCCTTTTTGCAACCACGCCTAACAGTATTTTCAAAGGAAATCTTATGAATGCAAAACCAAATGTGCTCATGTGTGCCGCAATATTTACATTGCTCGCCTGTTCGCAGGAAAAAACCGCGTTGTCGAATAACACCAAGTCAGCGGAACCAAAACCAGTCGCAGCAATGGCAGCGCCCGCGGCGGGTGCCAATCTTCCTGCGAAGCTTTGTGCGGTGCTCAAAAAAGTCACACCTGAGGTTCGCAATATGTCGCCCTTGGGTGCGCGTGCGCAGCTCGTGATGGCGATTGCTAACGCGTTCGATGTGAATGCGACGGCGCTTCAGGAAGTGTCTGAAAAAATTGATGTGATCGCGTCTGAATCCTGCTCGGTTGAACGAGACATTTTGCTGTCGATAGTGCAAATGAAATCGTTACAGGAAGCAGTTCGTTAACGCATATATGCATGATCAAAATGACATGCGGATTTTCTTAATCTGGAGTGCAAAATGAATATAACAAATCAAGCTATTCAGCATAATATTTTCCGCAAAATGCTGAAGCAATTGAGCGCACGCAGAATATTTCTGGTGACTTGCCTGCTCATCATTCTCACCAACGTAAATGTCGGCCACGCCCTCGTGCCCCTAATCGGCGTCACCAAAATTGCTACGGGAAATGGTCACACCTGCGCCGTGACCATCGGCGGCGGCGTCAAATGCTGGGGGCTCAATTTCTTTGGTCAACTGGGTGACAACACCAACATCTATCGGTCCTTGCCTGTAGACGTCATCGCCGGTCCATCGCTTCCGCCGCTCACGGGTGTCACCGCGGTTAGCACCGGCCTCAACCACACCTGTGTACTCATCAACGGCGGCGCGAAGTGCTGGGGCGATAACGCCAAGGGCCAGTTGGGCGATGGCTCAACCATACAGCGCCTCACGCCCGTAAATGTTTCCGGTCTGGGCTCGGGCGTTGTTTCGATTGCAGCCGCCGCGTTACATACTTGTGCGCTTCTTGGCGGTGGCGGTGTCAAGTGTTGGGGTAATAACCTGCCCAGCCGCCTCGGCGACAACACCGTTACCCAAAGCTCTACACCAGTGGACGTGCTCACAGGACCGGGACCGGGGCCAACTTTTCCGTTGCTGGCTGGCGCGACCTTGCTTGCTGCCGGGTCACAAAGCGCGCACACCTGCGCGATCATGGGCAGCGGCGTTAGCTGTTGGGGATCGGATGTGTATGGTCAACTTGGTGTTGATATGCCATTGCTGGGCGTAAGCCGCGTGGCGTTGCCCGTGGTGGGTCTGGGTGGGGCAGTGAGCACGCTCGCGCTCGGCGGCGCACACAGCTGCGCAATCGTCAGTGGCGGCGTGCAGTGCTGGGGTAACAACGATTTTGGTGGTCAGTTGGGCGACAACACCCTGACCAATCGACGTACGCCCATAAACGTAGTGGGTTTGGCTTCGCCTGTCAGCGCGATCTCGGCGGGCAGCATTCATACCTGCGCGCTGACGGTCGGTGGCGGCGCAAAATGCTGGGGCAATAACAACTTTGGCCAATTGGGTGATAGCACGACGATCCAACGTCTCATGCCGGTCGATGCTTCGGGTTTGACCTCAGGCTTGAGTGCGATTGCCGCCGGCGGAGACCATACTTGTGCACTAACCAATGCGGGTGGGGTGAAGTGCTGGGGTTTTAACGGTTATGGTCAGTTGGGCGACAACACTGATGTCATGCGCTTGGCACCGGTCGATGTGTTGACGGATGCAACAGTGCCGGTAACGTTCACCGTCGCGCCGAGCGCTGGTGCCGGTGGCACCATCAACCCCAACACGCCGCAAGTGATCAGCGCTGGCAGCTCACAACTATTTACGGTCACGCCAAATGCAGGCTTCGCGGCGAGCGTGGGTGGCACCTGCGGCGGGACATTGGCAGGTACGGGTTACACCACAAATTCCATCACGGCAAACTGCACAGTCGTGGCGACTTTTGCGCCGACGACGTTTACCATCACGCCGAGCGCTGGTGCCAATGGCACCATCAACCCCAACACGCCGCAAGTGATCAGCGCTGGCAGCTCACAACTATTTACGGTCACGCCAAATGCAGGCTTCGCGGCGAGCGTGGGCGGCTCCTGCGGCGGCACGCTATCGGGAACGACCTACACCACAAACGCCATCGCAGCGAATTGCACGGTCATGGCGACGTTCAATAAAATTTTGAGCGTTACGGTGGATCTGAACGCCGATGGCAAAAGCGATCTGATTTTTCGCAATAGTTCCACTGGCCAGATTGCAGCTTGGCTCATGAGCAGCAGCACAGTCACTACAGCCGCAGGCTTGGTCGCTCCGGGCAACTGGAGCGTAAGCCACACCGCCGATTTCAACTCCGATGGCAGAGCCGATATTCTCTTTCGTAACAATGATGGTGCCGTCGCGCTCTGGCTGATGGATGGTCTCAATGTGAGCGCTGCTGTTGGCCTCATCGGGCCTGATGCCAATTGGCGTGTCAGCCATGTCGCCGACTTTAATGGCGACGGCAAAGCTGACATCCTCTGGCGCAACAACACCAGCGGCGCGGTTAACTTGTGGCTTATGAACGGCCGCACCGTGACAGAAGCCGTTGGCCTACTGGGTACCAATCCGGATTGGGGGGTGAGCCATCTGGGTGACTTTAATGGTGATGGCAAGGCCGACATCCTCTGGCGCAACAACAGCAACGGCGCGGTCAATATGTGGCTTATGAGTGGTGGCTCCGTGAGTTCGGGTGCCAGTCTGCTGGGTGCCAATGCTGAGTGGCGTGTAAGCCATACCGGTGACTTCAACAGTGACGGTAAGACTGATTTAGTTTGGCGCAACACCAACAACGGCGCGGTCAATATGTGGCTTATGAATGGTGCGGCATTGATGAGTGCGGCGGGGATTCTCGGGGCGACGGCATGGGCAGTAGCACCGTAATAATTTAAGTTATCTTAAAACACACGTAATATTTATTGCTAAACGGCTCGCAAATGCAAGCCGTTTTTTTTCGAACTTACCTATACTTTCAGGCTCGGCTAAACGCTGCGCTAACCCCCATAAGGCACCCAAACATTCTTAACCTGTGTCGCCTCACGCAGCACGTCTTCCGTCAACGGCAACGCGCCTGTAACCGGTAATACCCAAGTGCGTTTCATATTATTTGCGCTGGCTGTTTGCACAGCGGCTTGAGCTTCATGCGAACCCGCAAACCACATCGCATCAACATCATCGTGCTCAGATAATGTCTTGGCCAGTTCAGTGCGATCACCCGTTACGATATTAATCGTGCCATGCGGCACGTCGGAGGTTTCGAGCACTTGGTAGAAATCGGTGACGCTCAGCGGATGCGCAGGCGATGGCGTGACGATGAGTGCGTTACCCATCGCGAATGCAGCGGCGGCGAGTGTGCAGAACGCGAGTAGTGGTTGGTCGTCGGGCAGCATGATCGCCATCACGCCAATCGGTTCAGGCATCGCGAGTGTGACATTGCGAATCGGGGTTTGGTGAATTGCGCCGTCGTATTTGTCGGCCCATGCAGCGGCGGTAAAGAGTGCGCTGATGCTGGCGTCTACTTCCGATTTTGCGACATCTTTGCTTGCGCCTGTTTGCTGCGTGATGCGGTTGGCAAATTCATCTGCACGGGCCGCCAGATTCTCGGCCATGAAATAAATAATCTGCGCGCGATTGTGGCCGGTAGCTTTTTGCCAACCATTCGCGGCGGCACGCGCGGCTTCAACCGCGTTGCGAATATCTTTGCGATTGCCGCGCCCTACTTCGCCGATGAGTTGTTTGTTTGCGCCATAAATATTGATCGAGAGGCCACCATCGGGGCGCGCTTGTTTACCGCCGATAAACATTTTTGCAGTGCGGTCTATCGTGGGAATTGAATTTGAAACACTAGCGTTGGCGGGTGTTTTGGAGGCTTTTCTGCCCGAAAGCGCCGCTGATGCTAGAGTTTTACTATTTTTACCTATGGGCGCTATGAACTTTCTTTTTACATATTCATACAGCCCTTCTTTGCCACCTTCACGACCAAAACCGGATTCACGATAGCCGCCAAAACCTGCGGCGGCATCGAGTAAATTAGTCGAATTGATCCAGACAATGCCTGCTTTAATTTGCGTGGCGATATCGAGCGCGAGATTGATATCCTCGCTCCAGATCGTGGCCGCCAAACCATAGCGCGTATTGTTGGCAAGCTTGACTGCTTCTTCAGGCGTGCGGAAAGTCATCGCTGCCAACACAGGGCCAAATATTTCCTCCTGCACCACGCTTGATGCGGGGCCGCAATTGGTGAGCACGGTCGGCGGATAAAAATTGCCGACCGTGGGAACTGCCCACGATGGCTGCATGAGTGTTGCCCCTTCTGCCACACCACGCGCGACTTTTTCCTGAATCTGTTTTAGCTGCGACGGGTCAACAATCGCGCCAATATCAATCGCCTTGTCGAGTGGATCGCCGACGCGTAATTTTTCCATGCGTGCGCGAAGTTTTTTGTACATCTTCTCTGCCACACCCTCTTGCACCAGTAAGCGTGAGCCGGCACAGCAGACCTGGCCTTGATTAAACCAGATCGCATCGACAATGCCTTCAACGGCGGAATCCAGATCAGCGTCATCGAACACCACGAAAGGTGATTTGCCGCCGAGTTCAAGTGATAACTTTTTACTGGTGCCAGCGGTAGTGCGGCGAATGATGCGCCCAACTTCGGTCGACCCGGTAAACGCAATTTTATCGATGTCGTCATGCTCAACCATCGCCGCACCGGCGCGACCATCGCCGGTAATAATATTTACCACGCCGGGCGGCAAACCAACGGAATTACAAATTTCGGCAAACAATAATGCCGTAAGCGATGTGAATTCTGCGGGTTTTAGCACCACTGTGTTGCCCATCGCAATCGCCGGTGCAATTTTCCACGAGAGCATCAGCAGCGGAAAATTCCACGGAATAATTTGACCGATGACGCCGAGCGATTGATGATTGGGCAATTCAGTTTCCTGAATCTGCGCCCATCCTGCGTGATGATAAAAATGCCGCGCAACCAACGGAATATCGATGTCACGCGTTTCGCGAATCGGCTTGCCGTTGTCCATCGTTTCCAGCACCGCAAACAAGCGCGAATGTTTTTGGATCTGCCGCGCAATCGCGTATAGATAACGCGCGCGAATATGGCCGGGGGTTTTGCTCCATGCGGGATAAGCCTTACGCGCAGCTTTTACCGCATCGTCAACGTCTTTTTTATTCGCCTGTGCTACGCGCGCGAGTTTTTTATTGGTCGATGGATTATTCGAATCGAAATATTCTTTTGAAAATGGCTCGCGAAATTTACCGTTGATGAAGAGGCCGAATTTGCCGTCGTGTTCCGCAATCCAGTCGAGCGCGGGTGTGGCGGCTTCGGGAGCAGTACCATACGGAAGAGATTTTTGTTTCAGGATTTCTGCGACTTTCATTTACGGAGCCACTTTCTTTTTCGTTGTTCTTTGCAGTGCGATTATGCGTAGGGTGGGCAAAGTGAAACGTGCCCACGATTCAATACGCGCATGAAGTCAACGCGTGGGCAGATGCAGCCTGCCCACCCTACAGCGAGCCCGATTCATCGACATCAACCCAACGCCTGATACTGCATCGACGCATAACGCCCATAGGCAAAATGTTCGAGCTGCCGCTCAATATCATTCACCAGCGCCGACGCGCCGATACGAAATAAATTCGGCTGCATCCACTCGTCACCCAACTCTTCTTTCATCAGCATCAACCAATCCAGCGATTGCTTCGCGCTGCGGATGCCACCAGCAGGCTTGAAGCCAACTTTCACACCGGTCTGTTCGTGATACGCGCGGATCGCGCGCAGCATGACGAGACTGACGGGCAGCGTCGCGTTAGTCGGCTCTTTGCCGGTGGAGGTTTTAATGAAATCGGAACCTGCCTGCATCGAGATAATTGATGCGCGCATGATATTTTTCAGCGTGCCCAGTTCTCCTGTGGCAATAATCGCTTTCATGTGCGCAGGCCCGCAGGCTTCGCGGAATGCTTTCACTTCATCATAAAGCGCACGCCAATTGCCAGTGAGCACATGTTCGCGCGAGATGACGATATCGATTTCCATCGCACCGGCTTTTACGCTCGCTTTAATCTCTTCAATTTTTTGCGGGAACGGATTCAAGCCTGCGGGAAAACCAGTGGACACAGCAGCAACCGGAATGCCGGAGCCATGCAATGCCTCAACTGCTGTCGCGACAAAGCGATGATAAACACAGACCGCACCTGTCATGAGCGGCTGATGCGCGAAGATTTCCGTCACACCCAAATCGGCCAACAACTTGGCACTGATCGGTTGACGCGCCTTCGCACACAGCCGCCTCACCGTGCCTTCAGTGTCATCGCCCGATAACGTGGTGAGATCAATGGTTTTAACCGCATGCAACAGCCACGCCGCCTGCACTTCTTTTTTTACCGTGCGACGCGTGCCGAGAGTGGCCGCGCGACGTTCAATCGCGCTACGATTGATGCGCACATCTTTGACCGGACCCAGATCCAGGCGCGTACCGGGATTGCGCTCGGTATCGCGATGAACCGTATTTGTTTCGCGCAACACAGAGATATTTGCCATAGTTTTTCAACTCCTTAAACGTTGATAAAGTATAGCGCCACCACGCCGATGCTCGCATTCCCATCACGCCAGTCGAGCCTACGCGCGGACACGGACAATACCAAAACACCTCTGCTTAAACGCTCCTCTCACTTCATCAATTCAGGCACCACGCGCTCGATTTCTCTCCGGACCAGAAAATCTACAAGTCGCACTTTTTCGGATGAACTCAGTGCGGCCCACGGGTTACCGATATCTTTTTCGGCCGCTCCACCTGAAACTGGATTCGAGAGTCATCAAGAAAGAAAAGATCACTGTCTCGAATCCAGTTTCATGTGGAGCGGCCGAAAAAGATATCGGTAACCCGTGGGCCGCACTGAGTTCATCCGAAAAATAGCGACATGTAGATTATCTGGTCCGGAGAGAAATCGAGCGCGTGGTGCCTG
>JANMQR010000429.1:0-3196 GCA_031370625.1 Burkholderiales bacterium
CCGCGAAGCGCCCGGTTTTGATATAAATGTGCGAGGGCATGTGCAGCAAATGCGGCGCGCCGCCAGCAAGTGTGCGCAACAAATCAGCAGATGCAATGGCACGTTCAGGCGTGCGCGATTGCTCAATCGCATGAATCAATAAATGATTGGCACCCGTATGTTCGCGATTGTTTTTCAATACACCTTCGAGCACCGCCACCCCGCGCTCCGTTGCAGCGGTGGGCTTGCCTTCAGCGTTCCACCATTTCCATGCATCGGTAATTAACTCCGCATCGGCATACAGCGTGGCGATATCGGGATGCGAAGAAAATTGTGCGTACACAACCTGCATGCGCTGCGCATAGGCAAGATCGAATGCAGGCGCTACTTTGGTGGTGGATGAAGCACAGATTTTCGCGACGGGCTCGCGCGGCACTTCATCTTTCTTGCTCACGCTGACGTAGCGGCCACTGGCTGCGTTGATGATGGCGCGCTCAAGCGGTGTGACATTCTTCGCCAACTTTTCTGCGCATTCCTGAAAGCGCGCGGATTCTTTTCGGTTGGCAGGATTATTGTTATTCACGTTCGGCCCCATCGCGTAGGCCAGGCCCCAGGCGCACATTGCGCATGCGGGATCGGCTTCAAGTGCGGCGCGAAATGATCGCTCCGCATCGCTGTGATCGAATGCATAAAACAAATTGACTCCTTGATTGAACAGCACCTGTGCCTCCGGCGAACGCGTGGAGATCGTCCACATGTGATCGCCGAGCCCGTCAATCTTCGGTGAGCCGCGGCGCTCGACTGAACCAAACATGGCGCATGACACCAACGTGAACAACACTGCTACAGAAAGCAATCGCGACGTATGGATCATTGCTGTTCCCAAGATTTGTGATTAAACCAAAGACAAATCGCAACAACTTCGCGCTGCAAGCTGCGTACGACAAAACGCGGTGATACGTCTCTGACACGACCTTTGCTGGCGGATGCCACGCTATAAAAAACAAGATGTCCAGCACCAGCATGCCTCGACAAGGAATATGCCCCAATAGCCGCCAATATCAGGGTTTGCCCTTATTAATAATAGTGGGTTAGGGCTTTTCGGTCTAACACTGTGTTGCGCGCGCCGACTAATCTGGGGCCTAGATCGCGCATTGTTGCTGAGCGTCTGGACACACGATTACTTTGAAATGTTTTGTCCGATGCGCAACAGATTGCCATCAGGATCGACCACGGCAAACTCCCGAAGGCCCCACGGCTTGTCTTCCAAGGCATCGATGCGCGGGATACCGTGACGCGGCAACTTACTTGCTGAGAAGGAACGGTAAATCGCTTCCACATCCAGGACGCGAATGTAACAGCCAGCGGATGAATGGGCGGGCACCAGTTCTTTGTGTGTGAAGAAGTGCAGTTCGACAGCCCCACGTTGCAGGATGGCATAGCCGCTATTGAATTCGTGTGCGCTGCCCTCAAAGCCAAGGCGCTTGTAGAACCCAACAGTTTCGCTCACCGAGCGGCACGGTAATGTCGGAATGGCGAGATCGTATAGTTGCATGCACAGTGCCTCTCTGACTTTGCGTCTAACTCAATTCGGGTAGCACCACATTCGCATAACGCGTCGCGTTGCGCCCGAAGATTTTGGTCAAATGAAGAAAAAATATTTTGTGATCAATCAGCTTCATCAGCAAACTTTAGAAATGAAGATGCATAACAGAGTCTTGTTTTCCAACACCGGTAAAAAATCGGCGCGCGTGATCCAATGAAACTAAATATAGGTTAGCAGCGAAGCAAAAGTGGCGCAATTTATACTGGTGCGGTAATAGCTTCATACGGCCCCTTCCCTCACGACCGGGGGAAGGCGTAGTTCGGTGAGTAGTTAAATAAGTCACATCGACTGTGCAACACTACATCAGAACCCTGCCGCGCATATACGCCTGCGTCGTGCCAGCTCACTTCATCACGACGAATAACGTCCGGTGCGTTCCATTTCATTGAGTGCTCGTAGTCTTTTCGGACTAGCCATCAGTTTCGCTTCGACCGATTCCCATTCGATTCCAGCATGCCGCCGCATGTTCATTAAGAATCTTTCTTTGAGAGTTTTGATCAAATCGTCATGTGTTGACGCTTTCATTTGCCTGTCTTCTTTAGTCAGTTTTTCAGGATGTAACGTACTTTAGGGCAATGGTGACCTGCCGTTGGTGTGCCGCTTGAGTGATGTCAGCCTCACTGTGCGCCGCCTCCGGCACTTCAAAGTAGGAGGAGACGAGCGCGAAGACTTCTTCCGTCAGATTATTGGACCCCTCCGGCCGTTCGATATTGCGCTTCGCGAGGCGTTCCAAGCACACTTGATCGGAGGTTTGGACGAGGTGCAGGACATGCGCTGCACCTGCTTGTTCAAATACAGAGCGGAAGAAACGACGACCCGCCTTCGCGTTCGCTTGAAAGCCCAGTACCACGTGGTTGCCCGACTTCAGGAGCTGCGTGGCGAGTGGTGCGACTACGGTTTTTAGTTTCGGGGAGAAATGAAGATAGTCGTCGAAGGTCTTCATCTGATTGCCAAACAACCGCATCATCCATATATCTTCGGATATCAGTATTGCCCCACGCTTCTGCGCGAGCACATGTGCGATGGCCGTCTTTCCCGCGCCGACTTTGCCGCAGAAAAAATGAAGAGTTGGCGTGAGGGGCATGAGGCAACGAGAGAGAGTGTGGGTAAAGCTTAATGTTTGAGCTGAACCGACCGCGGAGACTCGATTGATGGGTTAGCCGTCATTGCGCACCACGGCATACACGTACTCGATGCAAGACTCGGCTCGGAACACTGCGACGCGCTCCTCTTGCCTTTGCATACCGACCCGCTCAAGTACCGCGACGGAAGCATGGTTGCGGGCGTCTGTGATGCCGAGGACTCGCTCCGCCGTGGTGAACTCAAATACGAATTGAATTGCCGCGCGCACCGCGGCAGTCGCGAGCCCGCGACCCTGAGCATGGCGGGCAAGGGTGAAGCCAATCTCGGCATGGCTTGCGTCCTCTGCGAGGTAGAGTCCAACGTCACCGAGCAGGGCCGATTGTCCTGGCTCGGTGATTCCGACTTGCGCCCACTCGCCAGGACGAAAGAGTAGAACCGAGCTCATTTCTTCCAGGAAGGCGCGAGCCTCTGCTTCCGGCTGGGCTAACCATCCCTGATAGCGACCAAGATCAGCGTCGGAGCGGTAGG
>JANMQR010000028.1:0-3170 GCA_031370625.1 Burkholderiales bacterium
GCTGCGCAACCTGACCTACCCAACTGCTTTTCGTCTCACGAGGAAAACTCAAACAGCAGATCCCTCGCACAAGCATCTCGGGATGACAACCTAAAATTATTTGCGGCATCATGCAAAAATAGTTTCAAGCCGTCCAAACACAAATACATAACGGTGCGTGGGATGCGCGCTAAATCAGCGCCTTTAATAAATTTCCCCCTTCCGGCACCGGTGTCCGCGCCACATTCATTACCATCGCAAGCATGCCGTAATAGCCGCACAAGCCGGTCAAATCGATCACGCCGCGCTCACCGAATAGCGCAAGCATCTTTTTGTAACTGAGATCCGACACCGCATGATGTACATGCAGCTCGTTGCAGAATTCATAAACAATTTCTTCCTCCGGTGTCATCGCAGCGGGTCGGCGGCCTTCTGAAATTGCGTCAATGGTTTCTTTCGTCACGCCCACATCGGCTGCGATTTTTGAATGCACATGCCACTCAAAACCTTGGCCCCACCAACGCGCAACAATAAGAATCACGAACTCGGATAATCGCGGCGGCAGTGCTGAGTTGTAGCGTAAATATTCGCCCGTTTTTTGTACGCGGCGCATCAGCTCAGGCGAACGCAGCAGCGGCACAAATGGCCCAAACACCGCGCCACGCGGGCCACTTGCAAGTTCGCTGGCGGCCTCACGCTGATCGGGCGTTAAATCAGCATCGGCAATTGGCGGCATGCGATCTTGCATCTTTTATTCTCCTGCCTTGATTTTGTTTTCTTTAATCACTTTCGCCCAGCGATCAATTTCAACGTCCAAGAATTTGCCCATTTCTTCCGGTTTGGACGCAACAATTTCCATGCCTTGTGCGACCAATCGATCACGCACCGCGGGCTCGTTCAACACTTTTACCAGCGCTGCGTTCATCGCATTCACCACAGCAGGCGGTATTTTTGCGGGCGCAAAAATGCCCCACCACGCGACCGATTCGTAGCCGGGAAAACCTTGCTCCGCGATGGTTTTTACATCAGGATACTTGACAATTCTTTTTGCCGACGTCACTGCGAGCGGCACCAAATTTTTGCCATCCACTTGCGGACTGATCAAAAACACCGTGCCCGCAATCAGCGGCACTTGTCCGCCCACCGCATCTTGCAAAGCCGGGCCGCCGCCTTTATATGGCACGTGGGTTAACTGAAAATTGTCCTGGTTTTGCAATTGCGTCAACGCCAAATGCGCGAGACTGCCAGAGCCGATACTGGCGAATGCATATTTGTTCGGTTCCTTTTTCGAGGCGGCAACAACTTGTGAAAAATCCTTGAGCCCGGTAGAAGGATGCGCGGCCACCATCATTGCGGAACGCGAAATCAACATCACCGGCACCAAATCTTTTTTCGTGTCGTAGGAGAGATTGGGAATAAGGCTCGGGTTCACACCGTGTGTATCAAACACCACTGCAAACGTGTAGCCATCCGGATCAGCCTTCGCCACCGCTGCGGTGCCAATGGAGCCCGACGCGCCACCTTTGTTGTCCACAATCACCGGCTGACCGAGCAGGGTTTGTAGCGGCTGCGCGAGTACGCGCGCGACCTGATCCACCGAACCACCGGGCGGGAATACAGCAACGAGCTTGATCGGCTTCGCCGGCCATGCGGGCGATTGCGCGGCTGCGGTGAGCGCACCTACCACGCTCGATAAAATCACCATGGACGCAACGCGAGTAATAATATTTTTCATAAATAGTTATCCAGAAATGGAGGTGGATTAAACGATAATCAAATGAAGCTTTTGCGATAAGTCACTCATAATCATACCTGTCTCAATACATAACCCGCCTTGATCCAAGCCGATTTTTCCTGCCCCACCATGACCCCGACAAATACCGAAACAGTACTCGATCATCTCGTCCTCGGCACCAACGATTTAAATCGCGGCACGGTATGGCTGGAACGTTTTCTCGGCGTCAAGCTGAGCGATGTCGGCACACACGCTCGCATGGGGACGCACAATCGCCTGCTATCGTTGGGCCCATCCGCGTATCTGGAATTAGTCGCAATCGAGCCGAACGGCGCTACGCCATTCATGCCGCGATGGTTTGGACTCGACACCATGGATGTGCAAGAACGCATCGCGCAAAAGCCGCGCCTGCTGGGCTGGGTCGCGCGGACCAATGATATTGACGCAATCGATAAAAAAATCGGCAGCGTGTTGGGCACCGTTCACCCAATGGAACGCGGCGATTTTAAATGGCGCATCACAATTCCGGAAGATGGTTATCCGGTCGAAGGTGGCCTCGTGCCGACGCTCATTCAATGGGATGTACCAATTCACCCGTGTGATCGTTTGCCCGATCAACAATGTCGTTTTGAATGGATGGAAGCCGCCCATCCGAATCCTGCGAAAATTCAGTATTTGTTGGACGAATTAGGACTCGAAAAATCACTCGTATTAACATCAACCCCACCCTATTCCGGCATGACGATGTGCGCGTATATTCGTACGCCGGATGGGGTTAAGACGTTGATGAGTTGATGATATCGTGTATTCAAAATTTGAGTACAGCGGTCGGCTCCTTCCCCCGGCGACGGGGGCCCCGCGGGACTTCCGTTGGTCGAAGGCCGGGATGGGGGCGATGCCAATTGTGGAGACGCCCCCATCCCAGCCTTCCCCCACGTTCGTGAGGGAAGGAGTTATCGTGCCTATGGATGCACTGCATCATCATTTAATTTACAAACACCGTGAAGCACTAAACTAAAGCCTAAACATGAAAATAAAACAAACCCTCAAACGCATTTTTCTCAGTCTGCTGGTGGTGATCGCCATCATCGCCGCACTCATCTCAATCGAAGTTTTAGGAGGACAACCCATGGGACTTTTCTCAGGCTCTCGCCCGGATGGGCTGGGCTTTAACAACGGACAATTCAAACCGCCATCGTGGAAACCGAATACCGTTTCTTCCACTGTAGAAAAATCAGATGGGGCGCATTACATCGCGCCGATTGCGTTTACAGGTGATGCAAAAGAAGCATGGAAGAAGTTTGTTGGAGTAGTGAAATCGCAATCGCGCGCCACCGTTGTGACCGAAAGCAAAAATTATTTATATGCGGAATTCAAAACGCCGAGCATGGGTTTTGTTGATGATGTTGAAGCCGCTCTTGACGCGAAAGCGAATGTGATTCATGTGCGCTCGGCA
>JANMQR010000037.1:0-12230 GCA_031370625.1 Burkholderiales bacterium
AACCCCCAATAAAACTCATCTCCACCTTCCGCTCTTTTGCGGTTTCAGCGGTGCGAATTTCAGAATAATTATCGCTGCGGTGTTGCCAGACCGCGGCAATTGAATCGCGAATTTCTTCATCGTTTTTTTCACCGCGCAGCAGCGATTTCAGGTCGTAACCATTTTGCGCGAATAAGCACGTGAACAGCGAGCCATCAGTCGATAACCTCGCCCGCGTACACGTGCCACAGAAGGCTTCCGTCACACTCGAAATCACACCAATTTCGCCGCTGCCATCGACGTATTTCCAGCGTTCAGCCACTTCGCCTTCGTAGTGCGCATCGGCGACTTCCAACGGAAATACTTCACTGATTTTTTTAACTATGTCTGCCGATGGAATTACGTCGCCCATCAGCCAGCCGTTGGTGGCGCCGACATCCATGAATTCGATAAAGCGCACGATATGACCGCTGCCTTTGAATCGTTTAGCCATCGCGACAACATCGTGATCGTTCACACCGCGTTTGACGACCATGTTGATCTACACCGGCGTTAATCCCGCATCGGCGGCGGCGTCAATCGATTCGAGTACTTTCGCCACCGGGAAATCGACATCATTCATGGCACGGAAAGTGGCGTCGTCGAGCGAATCGAGCGAGACAGTAATGCGTTGTAAGCCCGCAGCTTTTAGTGCTTTTGCTTTTGTTTTAAGCGCCGAGTCGTTGGTGGTGAGCGTTAAATCAATGCCGGGAATCTCACTCAGCATCGCGATCAAATTCTCGATGCCTTTGCGCAGTAGTGGCTCGCCGCCGGTCAAGCGAATTTTTTCCACGCCCAAGCTGATCGAGATCTTCGCGATGCGGGTAATTTCTTCGAATGTGAGCAATTCGTCGTGCGGCAGGAAAGCGTAATCATGATCGAAAACTTCTTTCGGCATGCAGTAGGTGCAACGGAAATTGCAGCGATCCGTGACTGAAATACGCAGATCGCGAATGCGACGACCACGCGTGTCGTGCGGGTCATGCGCGGAAGATTGCAACGCGGGAATGCGCAAGGTGCGTTCGTTCAATATTGGGATAATGATGGATGACATTTTTTTGGAGCGCAGTATCAACAAAACAACTAAAACCAGAGCATAGCAATCATTGGCGCGGTGTAACATGCATGATATGGAAAAACTTGCATACCGCGTAGTGGTGGTGATGGAAAAAGTGCCAACGGTAAACCGCTGGCAGTCAGAGCGTTGGCAGATTGCGGCGGTGTTGCCGGATGAGGGGCATTATCAGTCTCCTGCAGAAATTCTCCATGAGGAAGGAAAGACGAAAATTGCGCATCCCGGTTTTGAATTGGGGATTTTTCGCGATGAGGGCGAAGGCTATTTTTTGAATATCCATGCACCAGAGCCATCGATTTTCGCGACCTGGCGCTGGAACGCGGATGAGACCGAAGCGATTCCACATGCGGTGACCCTGTCCTACAACGAAGCCGCGCGCTGGATGGATGCGCAGGAAAAAGTGGAGCGGGTGCCGATGCCTGCTGCGCTTCACGAAACTTTGTCAGTATGGGTGGAAGCGAATTACAAACCGCCGGAAAAAAAGCAGCGTATTCGGCCCAAATCTTTTGAGAGCAAAGAAGGGCGCTATAAAGGTGGTATGTAGTTGCAGGGCGTGAGTGAGACGATAAATTATGGCGAAGGCAGGCATGACCAAGGACGTTGAAAAAAGCGAAACTTCATTTCTTTCGCGCTGGGCGAAACGTAAAGCGGACGTGCGCGCGGAAGAGGAGAAATTCGCTGGTGAGGAAAATGTAAACCCTAGCATCAGCAAGGCGATTGAGGCAAAAATGCCTCTAGAGGCAGTACCAGAGCGGGGTTTGCCACCAGCGTCGAGCGAGGCACTTGAAGAAAAGCCTGCTTTGCCGACCATTGAAAGTCTCACCGAGGAATCCGATTTTTCGCCGTTTATGGGAAAAGATGTGGCGGCAGATTTGCGTAATCAGGCGATGAAAAAGCTGTTCACCAATCCGCGTTACAACGTGCAGGATGGCCTCGACATCTACATTGGTGATTACACAAAATCAGATCCGATTCCAATGGAAATGCTGCGCAAGATGACGCAATCCAAGGCGCTGTTTTTGTTCGAGGAAGAGGAGAAAGCCGAGGCCGAAGCCGCCGCCGCATTGGCTGCTGCGGAATCGGCGGAAAACTCGGCAATCGCGGCCGCACCCGAAACCGTGTCGCTGCCCGAGCACGTCATGCCTAGTGACGAAACGGAGAATTTGTCTGCGCCAACGCCACAAGATGTAACAGACGTCAGTATCAAAAGTCACTGAGTTTGTAACATCGCGCGGGGACTGTTGATTGATATTTGCGTTTACAATAACAGCAGATGCGGGGTTTATATTTTCAATCGGCACTGATCTCAACTAGCAACAAACAAAGAGACGGGCTCGGTGGCGCAGGTGGTGCAGATGAATCAATTGGGGGAGCACATCATCAATCGGGAAGCGGACGCTACACTAGCGACTGAGCAGGCTGCGGGTCATCCGCGCGCTGATGGCTTAACTGACGCTTCTCCAGCGGCTTTCGCATTGTCCGCATTGCAGGCCATCCCTGCTTTTGAGCCTGTTTCCAGCGTTGATTATCAATCCAGCGGACGCTTGCTGGTGCTGGCAGACAGCCAGTCTTACGCTGCCCTACAGCAGTCGCTGGCAGCACTTTCGCCGCGGTTGTCCGTTGCTGTGTTGTGGGATGGAAAGCGCATTCAAAGCGGTGCCGCACCGATGTTCGCGGACGTGGAGGTACTGTCCGCGAAATTTCTCGACCTTGACGGTTATTTGGGCGCGTTTGTGTTGTCCTTTGAGCTTGGCCTCAGTCAGTCGCAACAAACCACGTTTGATCTCGTCCTTGATTTGCATGAAGCCCCTGTTTTCGCCATGCATTCGCCACCGCAAGGCTATTTTCACGCCAAGAATGCGGAGACGCTTGAGCGGGCGCTCGCAGAGTTGCCTGACATGGTCGGCCAATTCGAAAAGCCGAAATTTTTTGCGTACAAAGAATCGATTTGCGCGCACAGCCGCAGCAAAAAAACCGGTTGTAATAAATGTATCGACATTTGCTCAACCAAGGCCATCGTTTCAGACGGCGACAAGATCAAAGTTGATCCATTCCTGTGTATGGGTTGCGGCGCGTGTGCGACCGTGTGTCCATCAGGTGCGATGACGTATCAGTATCCACGAGTGAGCGATCGCGGCGCGCAATTGCGCACGCTGGTGAATGCTTATTCGACAGCAGCGCCAAAATCAGTTGCGCCCGTTATCTTGTTTCACAACGCCACCGATGGACGTGACGCATTAGCCAAAATGGCGCGCGGTTTGCCCGCGCATGTGTTGCCCCTGGAAGCCTGGCATGTGGCCTCAATCGGGCTCGATGTTTTATTGGGCGCAATTGCTTATGGTGCGGGCGGAGTAGTAGTCCTTGCAGCGGGTTCTGAAGCACCGCAATACGCGGCGGCCACGAAAGCGGAAATGGCGATCGCCGAAACGATTTTGCACGCGCTGGGCTACAAGGGAACACATTTTTCTTGGCTTGATGCAAGCGTCGCTGAAACGAAAATCTGGAACGCGCCCGCGGCTGACACGGTCGATTCCAAAGCAACTTTTCATCTGTCGAATGACAAGCGCAGCACGATTGAATTCGCGGTTGAGCATTTGCTGCAGCACGCGAAAATAAAGCCGACTGAAGTTAAGCTTCCGGCAGGTGCGATGTTTGGAAGCGTCTTGGTTGACCAGACAAAATGCACGCTTTGCTTGGCTTGCGCAGGCGCGTGTCCCGAATCGGCGTTGATGGATGGTGCGGATTATCCGCGGCTTAACTTCATCGAACGCAACTGCGTGCAATGCGGTTTGTGTGCCACGACCTGCCCCGAAAATGCGATTACCCTGGTGCCGCGTTTGCTATTGACCGAGGCGCGCAAACAGGCCGTGGTGTTGAACGAATCGGAACCGTTTAATTGCATTAGCTGCAACAAAGCGCTGGGCACGAAAGCGATGATCGACAATATGTTGTCCAAGCTCGCCGGGCATTCCATGTTTGCGGGCGAGGGTCAACTTGATCGTTTGAAAATGTGCGCCGATTGCCGCGTGGTCGATATGATGTCGAATAAAAAAGAGTATTCGATATTGACCGGAAAGACGATGGAATGATGGCTGCGAATTCATTGTCCAACCCACAAGCGGTTGCATTCGAAAACCCCCGTTTGGTGGACGTCGAAGATCAGGTTCGCGCTGATTTTTATGCGCTACTGGCGCATCTTTTGTCGCGCGCCCCGGACGATCGGGTGTTGCAGTCAATAGTGATCACGCAAGAGCCGACAGATGAAGCTTCAACTGAGCTGACCGAAGCATGGCGCGCACTCTCGGCGGCATCCGCCGTCGTTACGCACGATGCACTTGTTGAAGAATACGAAACTGTTTTTGTCGGCGTGGGTCGTCCGCCGGTGATTCTTTATGGCTCGTTTTATATTGCCGGTTTTATGATGGAAAAGCCGCTGGCGGAGCTGCGGGATGATCTAGCAAAGATGGGTTTTTTACGCAACGCGGAAGTGCGTGAATCCGAAGACCACTTGGCCGCCGTTTGCGACGTTATGCGTGCGCTGATCCTGGGCGATTTGACTGATGCGCCTGCCGAAATTACGGCGCAAAAAGTGTTTTTTGAAAAGCATTTGAAGCCATGGGTTTTCAAATGCTGCACTGCAATACAGGTTTATGAAAAATCGAATTACTATAAGCGTGTAGCCAAGTTCGCCGAGCAGTTTTTTGCAATGGAATCAGAAGCTTTTGAAATGCAGCATTAGCGTAAAATTAATTAAATCCAAGGTAACAAAAACAATATTCTCCAACGACATCAACAGGAGGCTCGCCATGAGTAGCTCAAAAAATATCGCCAACACAAAACCAGAAAATAAAACAAATCGAAGAAATTTTTTACTGGGAGCAACGCTCGGCACAGCAGGCGCTGTGGCTGCAGTGGTCACGGCAACGGTCGTGCCGGTGGCGGAGGTTGTTGAAGCTTCAGTTGCAGTAGAGCCGAAGAAGTCGAAGGGCTATCACGTTACCGCGCACATTGAGCAGTATTACGAAACCGCCCGTATGTAAGCCTATAGGCCAAGGAGACCGCTATGTTATTGACTAAAAAATCATTTGGTGCCGTAAGTAAAACTAACGGTTTCGTAAACAACGTTAACGCTGTACTCGGCACTGTTGACCGACGCGCGTTCTTGCGACGGTCCGGCATGGTCGCGGGCGCGGGTGCATTTGCGTCCCAATTGCCTTTTTCGATGGTGAAAAAAGCCGAAGCCGTATCGCTTGCCGATGCCGTGGCTGCCGGCGGAAAAATTGAAGTCAAACGTACCGTGTGTACGCATTGCTCGGTCGGTTGTGCGATTGATGCGGTGGTGCAAAACGGTGTGTGGGTGCGGCAGGAGCCAGTGTTTGATTCGCCGATTAACCTGGGTGCGCACTGCGCCAAAGGTGCGGCGCTGCGCGAGCATGGCCATGGCGAATACCGTTTGAAGTATCCGATGAAACTGGTTGATGGCAAGTACAAGCGCATCACCTGGGAAGAGGCTTACAACGAAATCGGCGACAAGCTGATGAAGATCCGGAAAGACTTCGGACCGGATGCGGTTTACTGGGTTGGCTCGTCGAAGCACAATAACGAACAAGCGTATTTGATGCGCAAGTTTGTTTCGTTATTTGGCTCGAATAATTGTGACCATCAAGCGCGTATCTGTCACTCCACCACCGTGGCGGGTGTGGCGAATACGTGGGGTTACGGTGCGATGACCAATTCGTACAACGATATGTCGAACACCAAGTGCGCGATGTACATCGGCTCGAACGCTGCTGAAGCGCATCCGGTGTCGATGTTGCACATGCTGAACGCGAAAGAAAACGGCGCGAAGATGATCGTGGTGGACCCACGCTTCACACGTACCGCGGCAAAGGCGGATCAATTCATTCGCATTCGTTCCGGTACCGATATTCCATTCTTGTTCGGTGTGCTTTATCACATCTTCAACAATGGTTGGGAAGACAAGGCTTACATCAACAACCGCGTCTACGGTATGGAAAAAATCAAAAACGAGGTGATGAAAAAATGGACGCCAAAAGCCGTTGAAGAGGCATGCGGCGTGCCGGAAGGTGAAGTTTATAAAGTCGCGGAGACGATGGCAAAGAATCGTCCGTCAACCATCGTGTGGTGTATGGGGCAGACGCAGCACACCATTGGCAATGCGATTGTGCGCGCATCATGCATCGTGCAATTGGCACTCGGCAACGTCGGCGTATCTGGCGGCGGCACCAATATTTTCCGTGGTCACGATAACGTGCAGGGCGCGACGGATGTGGGTCCGAATCCGGATTCCTTGCCCGGCTACTATGGCTTGGCTGAAGGCTCTTGGAAACATTGGTCGAAAGTCTGGAACGTTGACTACGAATGGCTGAAAGGTCAATTTGCTTCCAAAGTCATGATGGAAAAACCGGGTATGACCGTCTCGCGCTGGATCGATGGCGTGCTGGAAAAAAATGAATTGATCGATCAAGAAAGTAACTTGAAAGCGATGATTTATTGGGGTCACGCACCGAATTCGCAAACGCGCGGCACCGAGATGAAAGAAGCGATGGAAAAGCTGGATATGATGGTCATCATTGATCCGTATCCGACCGCCTCTGCAGCCATGCCAGATCGTAAAGATGGTGTGTATTTATTACCGGCTTCCACACAGTTTGAGACATCCGGTTCAGCGACGGCATCTAATCGCTCGTTGCAATGGCGCGAGAAAGTCATTGAGCCATTGTTTGAATCGCGGCCTGATCACGCGATCATGTATCAATTTGCCAAGAAATTTGGTTTTGCGGATCAGTTGGTCGGCAAGCGTGACGGCAAGCAAAACATCAAAGTGGCGAGCACACCGCAAGGCGAAGAGCCAGTGGTGGAAGATATTTTGCGCGAGATTAATCGCGGCGCGTGGACCATTGGCTACACCGGCCAATCGCCGGAGCGCTTGAAAGCGCATATGCGCAACATGGCCGCGTTTGACGTGAAAACATTGCGTTGCAACACCGACGTGATCGACAAAGAAACCGGCTACAACATGAAGGGTGATTACTTTGGATTGCCTTGGCCTTGTTACGGCACGCCGGAATTAAAGCATCCCGGTTCGCCGAATTTATACGACACCAGCAAACACGTGATGGAAGGCGGCGGTAATTTCCGCGCCAACTTTGGTGTCGAGCGCGAAGGTGTTTCGTTGTTAGCCGAAGATGGCTCGCATTCCTTGGGTGCGGATATCACTACCGGCTATCCAGAGTTCGATCACGTGTTGCTGAAGAAACTCGGCTGGTGGAGCGATTTGACCGAGGCCGAGCAAAAAGCGGCTGAAGGCAAAAATTGGAAGACCGATCTTTCCGGCGGTATTCAGCGCGTGGTGATGCAGATTCACGGTTGTCATCCATTCGGTAACGCGAAAGCGCGTGCCGTGGTGTGGAACTTCCCGGATGGTGTGCCACAGCATCGCGAGCCGCTTTACAGCCCCCGTCCTGACATGGTGGCAAAGTATCCCACCCACGATGACAAGAAGGCGTTCTGGCGTTTGCCGACGCTGTTTAAATCGGTGCAGGAAAAGAACAAAGACATCAGCAAAGATTTCCCGCTGGTGCTGACGTCGGGCCGCTTGGTGGAATACGAAGGTGGTGGTGACGAGACGCGTTCAAATCCATGGCTTGCAGAATTACAACAGGAAAACTTTGTCGAGATCAATCCGAAAGACGCTGAATCACGCGGCATCAAGAACAATGAATACGTGTGGATCATGTCGCCAACAAAAGCGAAGATCAAGGTGAAATCGCTCGTCACCGAGCGCGTCGCGCAGGGAACCACGTTCATCCCGTTCCACTTCGCAGGCTGGTGGCAGGGCAAAGATTTACTCGATAAATATCCAGAGGGCGCGGCACCGATTGTGCGCGGTGAAGCGGTCAATACGGCGACCACGTATGGCTATGACAGCGTGACGATGATGCAAGAAAGTAAAACCACGCTTTGTCAAATCGCAATAGCCTAACCCGACAGATAAAAGGAGAAACTAAAATGGCAAGAATGAAATTTATCTGCGACGCTGAGCGCTGCATTGAATGTAATGGTTGTGTTACCGCCTGTAAGAGCGAGCACGAAGTGCCATGGGGCGTGAACCGCCGCCGCCTGGTGACAGTGAATGACGGCAAGCCGGGCGAGCGTTCCATCTCGGTCGCGTGTATGCATTGCACGGATGCGCCATGCATGGCCGTGTGCCCGGTGGATTGCTTCTACAAAACCGAAGAGGGCGTGGTCTTGCATGATAAAGACCTCTGCATCGGTTGTGGCTATTGCTTCTATGCGTGCCCGTTTGGCGCGCCGCAGTTTCCACAAGCGGGTGCGTTTGGTCTGCGCGGCAAAATGGATAAATGTACGTTTTGTGCAGGCGGTCCAGAGGAAGACAACAGCGTCGCTGAAATTCAAAAGTACGGTCGCAATCGTTTAGCCGAGGGTAAGTTGCCTGCATGTGCGGAGATGTGCTCGACGAAAGCGCTGTTGGGTGGCGATGGCGACGTAATTTCTTCGATTTACAAGCAGCGCGTAAAACGTCGCGGCAAGGGCGAAGAAGTGTGGGGCTGGGCGATGGCGTACAACCGCAAGGATGCCAAGCAAGAGGCCAAGGTAGGGGCTAAGGTATGAAAGGCGCTCGAAGCAAATATGCCCGGAAAGCCGCGCCAGTGCTAGTGTTTGTTGCGCTGGCGCTAGGCCTTACCGCTTGCGGCGAGACCGATCTAATTGCCAAGTCTGATAAGATTTACGCAGGCAAAAAAGACAGCAAGGCGTATGAAGGTGCCAAGTTTGCGGGCGATAAAACAAAATGGGAAAGCGCGCTAGTAGAGCGCAGCAAAGTCCAGAACGAATACATCCGCACAGACGTACAAAAGCCAAGTTCGAATTAGGCTAAGGAGGAATAATAATGAAATCAAATTTTCTAAATAGATGGGCGCTGATGCTGGCGTCCGCAGTTGCAACAATGATCACCTCGCATGCGATTGCGCAAACGCCTGCGGCTGCTCCAGCGGCTGGAGTCACGGCTACACCATTGGTCACAGCCCCGATTGTTGCCGTGCCTATTGCAGAAGCGCCCAAGCCTGTTCCTGCGCTGCCCGCAGGCAGCACGGCAGCACCTGGTTGGAACGTGCCACCGAAATGGAGCGATGTTGAATCCACTGGGCAATACGCATCCGTACGCGGACGAGAAACCAATGTTCTGGTCGAGGACAGCGGTCAAGCTTGGCGCGGATTGCGCAATGGCCCACTGACCTTTTACGGTGGCATTATTTTGTTGGTAATTCCAATCATGCTGCTGACGTTCTTTGCGATCAAAGGCCCGTTTCGTTTGCATGAAAAACTCAGCGGTCGTCTGATTGAGCGCTTTAATAGTGCGGAACGAATGGTGCACTGGACGATGGCGTTCTCGTTCTTGGCATTGGCAGTCACCGGCATCGTCATCTTGTTTGGCAAACACATTTTGTTGCCGATCATTGGCGCATCCGCGTTTTCGTGGATCACCGTCATTGGTAAAAATATTCATAACTTTGTCGGGCCGTTATTTTTGTTCTCAATCGTCGCGTTCTTCCTTTTGTACGTCAAAGATAATTTATTGAGCGGGCGCGATTTTGAGTGGCTGAGCAAATTCGGTGGATTACTTTCGGGCAATCACGTTCCATCGGGCCGTTTCAACGGTGGCGAGAAAATGTGGTTTTGGTTGAGCATTGTGGTGTTTGGTCTTGCCGTGAGCATTTCAGGATTGTTGCTGCTGTTCCCCAATTGGAATACATCGCGTGAATTGATGGCGCAATCGAATCTGATCCATGCTGGATTGGGCACCCTGTTCATGGCACTTTCTCTCGGGCACATTTACATCGGCACGATCGGCACAGAAGGCGCGCTGAAGGGAATGAAGGAAGGCTATGTTGATGAAACGTGGGCCAAGGAGCATCATGCGCTGTGGCTTGAGGAAGTGAAATCAGGTAAACGCGGGGCAAAAACAGTCGGCGCGGGTCAAACCGCCGCTGGCGATGATTAAGGGGTAGCACGATGAAACTTCAGAATATTGTTTTGGTTGTCGGTGCGCTTTTTGCAACGAGCGCGTTCGCTAAAATACCACCCGCGCCGCCGCCCGATCCTGTTGTTGCTGCTGCCAAGGCTGAGAAAGACAAAGCCACTGCCGAGAAAACCAAGGCGGATCAAGCCCGTTATGAAGATAAGGCCGTTGCCAATTTTCAAGCCAACATGAAAATAGCAGGCAAGCCGACTCCGAAGCCCACACCGATTGTGGTCGCCGTGGCTCCGACCGCTACTCCTGTACCTGTAGCGGCTGTTCCTGTGAAAGATAATAAGTCTGGTATTGTGACGAAGAAGTAGGATCAGTGAAGCGTGAAGCCAACGCGCAATATCACGCGAAGTTTCACACAAGGATTTTCCAACTCGTGTTATCAATAAAAAAGGAGTGGCTTATGAAACGTGTACTTGCATTCACATCACTGGTAGCGTCGGTCGTACTTGTCGCTGGCTGTGCCCAAACGCAAATAGCGCCTGAAATGACCGCAAAGGTAATGAAGGATGGGGATGTGGCGTTGCCTGCCGACTACAAATCCTGGCCCGTCTATCTGAGCGAAGTTCAGCGACCTGACGCCAAGCAAGTTCGTGAAATTTTTATAAACCAGATCGGCGCTAAAGCCACGGCAGGCGCTGCGTTTCCTAATGGCACTGTGTCTGTAATGGAGCTATACAAAGCTAAAGAAGGCCCGGACGGCGCGTTGATGAAAAACGCCGACGGAAAATTGGTTAAAGGCGATTTGCTCAAAATTTATGTCATGGCTAAGGGCAAAGGCTGGGGCGAAACGGCACCTGCCGGACTCAAGAACGGTGATTGGGTCTATTCGAACTACATGGCAGACGGTAAAACCGTTTCCCCCGATCCTGCTGTCTCTTGTCGTGCATGCCACTTGCCGTTGGGTGAGTCCAAGGACTATATACATCGCTACGATGAATATTTCGAAAAGCGCAAGTCTTGATACAGACGAAAAGCGCTTGGATTAGCTAACGATGTTAACTTTCCTCGCGCAGTAGTCCTGTTTTCTTGACGATCTAAAAGCCCCACTGTGCTTTAGCCAGTGGGGCTTTTTATTGCTACTTTTCTGCAAACTCGCTCTGAAAGCCTATTGATTTGGCGCGAATTTGCCACATGTATCAACAAAGAAAAGTTTGATGGACTGTGGCAACTGGTGGTGTCTAGCTGCGTCTCACGTTCATCACACATCGCTGCCACAAATCATCATGTCGAAATCCTGCGAAAATATGGCGGAGCGGTAGATGCCTATGTCTAAACCAAATTCGCGATGCTGATAATAGAAATGTTACGCTTTGCAACTATCTTTTTCCCTGAGTCGTCACTTAACTGGAGTTACCATGACCATATTTGCCCAAGTCCAATTACCCTATGCCAAAGATGCACTCGCGCCGCACATTTCTCCGGAGACAATCGATTTCCACTACGGTAAACACCACGCGACCTACGCGACAAATCTGAACAATTTAGCCAAAGGCACCGAGTTTGAAAATATGAGTCTTGAAGAGGTTGTGAAGCAAGCGCCCGCAGGTGCAATTTTTAACAATGCCGCACAAATCTGGAACCATGATTTCTACTTTATGGGATTTAAGTCGCCCACGCAGGGCGGTGGTGGCAAGCCAACGGGTGCGCTTGCGGCAGCCATCGATAAGCAGTTTGGCTCGTTCGAGGAATTCCAAAAACAGTTTGATGCCAAAGCGGCGGGCACGTTTGGTTCAGGCTGGGCTTGGCTCTGTAAGAAGTCGGACGGCTCGCTTTCGGTGGAAAGCACCAGCAATGCCGCGACGCCGGTCACGATGGGTATGACGCCGCTGTTGACCTGTGACGTTTGGGAGCACGCCTATTACATTGACTATAGAAATAGTCGCCCCAACTATCTAAAAGGTTTTTGGGCAATCGTGAATTGGGACTTTGTTGCGGCCAATTTTGCGAAGTAAATCAAAATGAGTAGCGTGAAGAATGAATTGGAGACGGCCACGTTTGGTGGCGGCTGCTTCTGGTGTACCGAAGCCGTGTTCGATGAGGTGATTGGTGTCACGGACGTGG
>JANMQR010000059.1:0-2505 GCA_031370625.1 Burkholderiales bacterium
CCAAGAGGTTTCCTCTTGGGGTTTTTTTTGCGTATTATTTGTGGGATTAGCGATATTGTTATCTGGCAATTAAATTTGGAGAGCGCGCTATTGATTCCCCGTCCCCGCGACGGCGGGGATCCAATTTTGTCGAGCCCCACAAATGACGAAATTAGACCCCCGCCTACGCGGGGGAGCAACTGTGTCTAAAATCAAGCAGTTTTTGGTACATGAAACAAAGGATCCCATGCCTTACCAGACTTCAGAATTGCATTCATGATTGACAGCAATTTATGCATGCAGGCCACCAGCGCGACCTTTTTCGGCTTGCCTGCGGCAAGCAGTCGCTGGTGGAACAACTTGAGCACTTCATTGTGGCGCACAGCGCTCAATGTGGCCATGTACAGCGCAGAACGCACGTCGGCTCGGCCTCCATACGTGGTGCGCTTGCCGCGCATTTTTCCACTGTCATTATTCAACGGTGCGACCCCCACGATCTTACCTATCGCGCCTCGGGAGAGCGTCCCCAGCTCGGGCAAGCCAGCCATCAGCGCAGCTTGTGTACCCACCGCGACGCCTTTCAATCCCTGGAGTAATTTGAGCTTGTCGGCAAAGTGCTCGCTAAGCATTCCACCAATCTGCTTGTCCAGGTTTTTAATCTGGCGCTCAAGTAGCGCGATGACGGCCTTTACGCTGCGTTTAACAGTCTTGAGTGCACCCTCCAGGCGGTTGCCCTCGGCCACACGCATCTGGATCAGTTGGCTGCGACGCGTCACCAAAGCAGACAGCGCCATTTGTTCAGGCTCCGGCAGGCGCATCAGCAACGCCGCGCGTTTCTCTGAGCGATGCAGCGTTTGCGCAAACTGCGCCAGCACACGGGCATCAATGGCGTCCGTCTTGGCCAGATATCCCAGCGCCTTGCCAAAGTCGTGCGCCTGTCGCGGATTAACCACCATCACAGGCAAACCCGCTGTGCACAGCGCCACCGCCACTTCGCGCTCCAGCCCGCCAGTCGCTTCGAGCACCACCGCCCCTAACTTTCCAATCGCTTTCAGGGTGGCAAGAACGGCTTTGATCCCGAGCGCATCATTGCTCAACATTTCCGTCTTTGTCTGTCCATCCAGCGCAAGTTCCAACGTCGCTTTGCTCACGTCAATTCCTGCAAAACGCAGCGCCTCTTCCTCTGTTTTTGCACCACTACGAACACTCGAAGCATTCAGTCCAGAATCGTTTGTCATCACCCATCCTTGTTTATACGAGGTTGGCTACGAAAGACTTCGCCGTACCACCATCAGGCAACTGTTCGGGCTGCCAACAAACGGACTACCCTGCATGCAAATAGCTCTCCCACGGGATCGAATCCCTGAGGGCACACGGGCTATGCAGCGCATTCCGAAACCAATTACTCGCACTACTACAACTCTTTTACTACCCAATTTCAGCATACAAGGGGTATGCGCGGTTTGCTATATTTAATCTGCTGATCTACAGCGCTGACAAGAGTCTTGCGCTAATACTTCAAGTTTTCTTTTAACTCAACAATCTCCCATGAAAAATAAAATCGCACTCGTCACCGGCGGTGTTGGCGGCATCGGCACTGCCATTTGTATCGCTCTCGCCAAGCAAGGCCATTTCGTCATTGCGAATTACGTCGTGCCTGGTTCTGAAATTGCGTGGCAAACGAAAATGGAGTCTGCGGGATTTGGCGCTGATGATTGCGCAATTGCGCTAGCCGATGTATCGGACTTCAACGCCAGTGGCAAAATGATTGCCGATATTCAAGCCACCCATGGCGAAATTTCAGTACTCGTTAATTGTGCTGGCATCACCCGCGACGTGAGCCTGCGCAAGATGTCACCGGAGCAATGGCATGCGGTCATCAACACCAATTTAAATAGCGTGTTCAACGTCACGCGCCACGTGATCGACGGCATGTGTGATCGCGGTTTTGGCCGCATCGTCAATATATCCAGCGTGAACGCCACCAAAGGCGCATTCGGCCAAACCAATTACGCTGCGGCGAAAGCGGGCATTTTAGGGTTCACCAAATCGCTCGCGCTCGAAGTCGCTAAAAAAGGCGTCACGGTGAATGCCGTTTCGCCTGGCTTTATTGACACCGACATGACCGCTGCAGTGCGCGAAGACTTACGGCAGCAAACACTCGCGCAAATCCCCGCAGGTCGTGCAGGCACGCCAGAGGATGTGGCGAATGCGGTTTTGTTTTTGGTGGCAGAAGAATCAGGCTATGTGACGGGGACGAATATGGCGGTGAATGGCGGTGTGCATGTTTATCAGTGATGTATCAAACCGATCTTGTAGGGTGGGCAGGTTTCATCTGCCCACGCGCACGTGGTGGTGCATCCGTGGGCACGCGTTGCTTTGCCCACCCTACAATCAATATGTGACGGAGACGAATATGGCAGTGAATGGCGGCGTGCATGTTTATCAGTGATGCAGTCTCGTGGATGGGTGGAGCAGCCAGGTTTCAAATGCCGCGATACCCATCATCTGCACGCACTGATGATG
>JANMQR010000121.1:0-10614 GCA_031370625.1 Burkholderiales bacterium
TCGCCAAACAGGTCTTCGTAGCAAACATTGGGGGCCAGCCGCTGGCCCTGCCATTCAAATGAGGGCTGCCCCACCGCCCCGCGGTTGAAGTCGCCCAGCGGGATGTTCATCATCCGCGTGAACCACTTGAACAGCGGTGGAATGAACTCACCAAAGGCGACAAGGTGATCTTTTGAATAGCGCTGTGTGGGTGCTACACCCATCGATATGGCGCTATTAAAAATCGGCGGCAATGTATTCGAATCGGTGCGCGATAAATACGGCGCGCCAATAATCACATCGCCGCCGTTGCTTTGTGCATGCAGTTTTAACGAGGTTAAATAGTCGGGCGGCAATTCATGAAAAAAAATCGGTGCCGCCGTTTCAGGCAACACAATCAACTTTGCCTTTGATTTCAGTGCCAGCTCTTGATAGTTGAATAGACTATTCGCCAGCTCGTCTTCGCGCCATTTCAAATCCTGGCTGATATTGCCTTGCAATAGCGCCACGCTGAGCGGTGCGCCGGAGGGTGCGCTCCATGAAATGAATTGCAGCAAAAATCCGGCGAGCCAGACGATGGCGGTTGTTACCGGTAGAGCAATTTTTATACGTCGAGAAAGTGTTTTGCGGTCGGCAACCAACAACACCAAAGCGCCCGCTGTCATCGCCAGCAACCAGGTAATGCCGAACATGCCAAACACCGGCGCGTAGCCCGCGAGTGGCGCTGCAATCACGCCCCCGGGTGTTTGCGAATAACCTGCAATCAGCCACGGAAAACCAGTGACCACCCAGCCGCGTAAATATTCGAAGGCAACAAAACTGGCGGGCATGATGATGAGCAAGGCGATGGCTTGTGAATATTTTTTACCAAGTTTGTGTACCAGCGCGCCAGCGAACAACGGATACAACGACAAGTAACAACAAAATAAAAATATCGCGAGTGCGGCGAGCGGAGCGGGCATATTGCCGTAAACATGAATCGCCACGTACAGCCACGACACGCCGAATAAAAATAGCCCAAGTCCCCACGTAAAGCCAATCCAGGCGGCGTGTTTGGCGGTACGCGTTTCGCGCCACAACGAAAATAAAATCGCGATGGAAACAATCACGCATGGCCACGCGTAGAACGGCGAGAAGCCGAGTACGCCTACAGCGCCCGCGATGAATGCGATGAGTGATTGAATGAAGCGCGATTTTGGAAACACGGCGTGTTGCAAACCAACCATCAAACTAGGCAACCTCGGTTTCGTTCATTGAGGCCACGACAATTTTCTCGACCAATATCGAATGCACCTTGCGGCTATCGGCGCGGAGCACGCTGAATTTGAAGCCATCAAACGTGACCGATTCACCGCGCTTCGGCACATGCCCAAATTGATTGATCACCAATCCACCAACGGTATCAAAATCTTCGTCCGAAAATTGGGTACCGAAATGCTCGTTGAAATCTTCAATTTCCGTCACGGCTTTCACGCGGAAGCGGCCTGACTTATCGGGAAGAATATTGTCTTCAGTTTCGTCGAAATCAAATTCATCTTCAATATCGCCGACGATTTGTTCCAGCACGTCTTCAATCGTGACCAGCCCCGCCACGCCGCCGTATTCATCGACCACAATCGCGATGTGATTACGGTTTTCCTTGAAGTCGCGAAGCAGCACATTTAAGCGTTTTGATTCCGGCACAAACACCGCCGGGCGCAGCATATCGCGCATGTCGAATTCATCCACGTTCGCGTAATAGCGCAGCAAATCTTTGGCCAGCAGAATGCCGATCACATTATCTTTGCTGTCTTCAAAAACGGGAAAGCGCGAGTGCGCCGTCTCGATCACCAGCGGAATAAATGCGGCGGGCTCATCCAGCACATTGATCATATCCATCTGCGAGCGCGGAATCATCACGTCGCGCGTCTGCATTTCAGAAACCTGCATCACGCCCTCGATCATCGACAGCGCATCGGCGTCCAGCAATTCTTTTTCGTGCGCTGCGTGCAGCAACTCAACTAATTGGTCGCGGTCTTCAGGCTCGCGCAACAGCAAAGAAGACAGGCGCTCCAGCATCGAGCGCTTCGGGGAAGGATCCATTGATAAATAAAGTTGTTGCGATGTGGGTAATGTATCACAGGCGCAATTTTGGCTTGTGACAGTAGCGCGAAACTACGGATTGAATATTGAAGAGTCTCTTGTGGATTGCCGTTTGGGGGTTTTTCGCCCGGAAGAGACCGTGGATGCTAGGGGCTTGATTTTAGGCCTAACTGAAAGTTTGCGCTGTGCAAATTGAAGCAGGGGAAATTTGGCCTCAACCACAAAGCCGCTATCAAAACTTAATGAAAATTTACTATTAGATCAATGATGCGTTTTAGCTGGGTGTCTTTGGCTACGAAACCTAGATAAGCGAAAGGGATAATTAGCAATGGCAATGGTAGATAGAAGACAGCACTAACTTCTGCGCTGGCTTCAATACAAAATGCGATAAATACAAAAGCTAGCGTCACACTCAAGAAGCCAAAAAGCCAACGATAAGAGCGCAGTGGCGAGCGGAGAAATTTTTCGATCATTCGAAATCGTTAAGCCGCGCGCCGTTTACCTGCGCGCCCGCCAGTACGTCGCGTTAACTCGGCAGATAAATTTGCAAACTCAACAAAGGAGCGTAAGGCGGCATTGACTGATGCGGAGTCGGGAAAAATTTTGGTCAGTTTTGGATCAATCACCACAACATTTGTGGCCTTGGCATACTCTGCAGCATATTTGCCCCGAACAAGCGGGCCCAAGTCTTCACGTCGATATTCGGCGCGCATTTCGTCATCTTTGGTTTTAGCCTTTTTCATAAATTTTTTTCTCCTTCCGGGTCGTGGGGCGTGCACTGAAAATCCGAATCACATTTCGACGATCAGTATGGCAGACAACAAGTAGGCGGTTTTCGTTTGAAAGACCAATCATGATGTAGCGCGTTTCGCCAGTCGAATGCTCTAAATCGCGACCGCTGACTGAAAGCATATCGCCAAACACTGTGCTTGCTTCATCAAAGCTGACACCGTGCTTGAGGACATTGAATGCCGCCTTTATATCGTCCCATTCAAATTTCATAAATGAACTTTAACGCGTCTGTAGGGCGCTGTCTAATAGCCACATGTGAGTGCATATCAGTGGGGAGTTTCGTTATCACAAATGTAAAAAGCGATTAGAAATATGAAAATTGAATGTGCAAGCCAGACTTGCCGTTTGAAGCATTTATGCTCGAAAGCTCCCGTAGATGCAAGGGTTTTAGAAATTCATGGTGAATGAACGTTACTTTTTTGGCTCTTGCATGCTCACTCATAAGGATGCAAAAACCCCAACCCCATCACAATTTTTGCCTCAAGCGCTTCCATTTTTTTAGCGTCTTTCTCAATCTCATGATCGAAGCCCGCCAGATGCAAAACGCCATGCACGATGAGGTGCGCGTAGTGGGCGTTGATGGGTTTTCCCTGCTCGCGGGCTTCGCGTGCAAGGACTTGCGCGCAGAGCACGATGTCGCCTCGTAACACTTTTGCTTTGGGCTCGCTGTAGACGAAGGTGAGTACGTTGGTCGCGTAATCTTTGCCGCGAAATGCTGAATTCAAATTGCGGGCTTCAGCGGCGTTGACGATACGCAGTGTCAGCTCGGCGGGTTTGGTTAGCGTGCTGATCGCAGCGGAAATCCATTTGCAGAGCGTACGGTCATTTGGGATGTTGGCAACGAAGCTGGCGCGTTGAATCGCGATAATGGAGGCCGACGTTTTTTTCATTTCATTAGCCCGCGAAAAGATAGCTATCGCTAGCGGCGTTTACCGTTTAACTCATAAGCCGAAACAATCGACTGCACCAGCGGATGTCGCACCACATCGGCCGCCTGAAAAATCGTGAAGCCGATATCCGCCACGCCGTGCAATACATTGCGTGCATCGATCAAACCACTCGTCGTACCGTGACGCAAATCCACTTGCGTCACGTCACCCGTGATCACGGCTTTGGTGCCGAAGCCGATGCGGGTCAAGAACATTTTCATTTGTTCGGGCGTGGTGTTTTGCGCTTCGTCGAGAATGATGAAGGAATTGTTCAGCGTGCGACCGCGCATGAAAGCGAGCGGAGCGATTTCGATTTGGTTGCGCTCAAACATCCGCTGCACTTTGTCGAAGCCGAGCAAATCGTAAAGCGCGTCGTAGAGCGGACGCAAATATGGATCGATTTTTTGCGCAATGTCGCCCGGTAAAAATCCAAGCCGCTCGCCCGCATCCACGGTCGGGCGCGTGAGCAAAATGCGTTTTACCAAATCGCGTTCAAATGCATCTACTGCGCATGCGACCGCCAGATAAGTTTTACCAGTGCCTGCCGGGCCGACACCGAAAGTGATGTCGTAAGTCTGCATCTGCTTGATGTATTGCGCCTGATGGTCGGTGCGCGCGCGCAAGTCGGGGCGGCGGGTGTAGAGCGCAATATTGTTCGGCGCGTTTTCCGGGTCTTCAAACGGTGCTGTTTCCGTGCGCGTCGCTTTGGCAGGTTTCGCAATCTCGGTGCCGCGCGTGCGCGCAATCTCGATCAATCCTAACTGAATTTCTTCGGTCGTCAGATCTCTCGTGGCCCGCATATAAAAACGATTGAGCGCTTTCGCCGCCAGCTCAATTTTTTCACGCTCACCGGTCAAATTAAATTTCGCGCCGCGCCGCGCGATGGACACTTCAAGGGAAGATTCAATCTGGCGTAAATTTTCGTCGAGCGAGCCGCAGAGGACGGCAAGGCGGCGATTATCGATGGGCGTGAAGCTAAATTCGAGTGATGGTGTTTTCATTAAATTAAGCAAGCACGGTTTCGTTGGTGACGACTTCACCGCGCAGCGTGTAATGCATCGCTTCGGTCACTTTCATTTCAACAAACGTGCCGATCAATCGCTTCGCACCGGGAAAATTAATCACGCGATTATTATCCGTGCGTCCCATTAATTCATTTTCATCTTTACGCGAAACGCCTTCCACCAGCACGCGCTGCGTGCTGCCGACCATGGCCTTCGAGATCGCGGTGCCCTGATCTTCCAGCACGCGTTGCAAACGCTGCAAACGCTTGAGCTTTACATCATATGGTGTGTCGTCAGTGAGGCTAGCTGCTGGCGTGCCGGGTCGGCGGGAATAAAGAAACGAGAAGCTGATATCGAATCGAATGTCTTCAACGAGTTTCATGGTTTTCTCAAAATCCTCTTCGGTTTCCCCTGGAAAGCCGACGATGAAATCACTTGAGATCGTAATGTCAGGCCGCACCGCGCGCAGGCGGCGAATAATCGATTTGTATTCCATCGCGGTGTAGTTGCGCTTCATCGCCGCGAGCACGCGATCTGATCCCGATTGCACCGGCAAATGAAGTTGCGAAACAAGCTTCGGCAATTTGCCGTAGGCGTCAATCAGGCGTTGGGTGAATTCCAGCGGATGCGACGTTGTGTAGCGAATGCGCGCGATTTCGGGAATCGCGTGGATCGCGGAAAGTAGTAACGCAAAATCCGCATCTTCGCCATCGGCCATTTGCCCGATGTAGGCATTCACGTTTTGGCCGAGCAGCGTGACTTCTTTCACGCCTTTCGCCACCAACTCACGAATGTCCTTCAACACATCATCAAACGGCCGCGAAATTTCTTCGCCGCGTGTGTACGGCACCACACAAAAACTGCAATATTTTGAGCATCCCTCCATGATCGATACAAACGCAGTTACACCATCCACGCGGGCAGGAGGCAGGTCGTCAAACTTTTCATTTTCTGGAAACGAGATATCGACTTGCGAGGCACCAGATTTGCGTTGTGCCGTGATCATTTGAGGAAGGCGATGCAGCGTTTGCGGGCCGAAGACGAGATCGACATACGGTGCGCGCTTCACAATCACATCGCCCTCTTGTGAGGCGACGCAGCCGCCAACACCGATCAACATATCGGGCTTCGCGAGCTTTAATTCGCGCAAGCGGCCCAAGTCAGAAAAAACTTTTTCCTGCGCTTTTTCGCGCACCGAACAGGTGTTGAGCAACACCACGTCCGCATCTTCAGCTTTATCCGTTTTCTCGTAGCCTTCAAAGGCGTGCAGCACATCGGCCATTTTGTCCGAGTCGTACTCGTTCATCTGGCAACCGAAGGTTTTGATGAAGAGTTTTTTGGGTGCGGGAGGCGAATCGATTGGTGCAGTCATGCTGGCTCCTGGAAAACGGGGAATAGCCCGGGCAGGTGATGGTTGTAAGAAAGAGAGGCTAAAACAACGAAGGGCCGCTTGGCGCGACCCTTCGTAAATATCTTGGTGGCCAATCCCTGATTCGAACAGGGGACCTGCGGATTATGATTCCGTCGCTCTAACCGGCTGAGCTAATTGGCCAAACTTTCTTTGCTGCGCGGCTAAAACATAGCGCTGCAACAAGGGCACGAATATTGGCACTCAGGGGCTCGTTTGTCAACCTTATTTGCGCGTGGGTTTAGGCGCTGTGGATATCCGCGCAACACGGTAACTTATTGTTTTGGTGTGCTTTTTACACCGCTTTAACCTGAATTTGCACTTTACTGACTATCGGGTATTGACATTGATGTTGCAGCGCAGCATAGTTTGCGCCGCGACGGATAGTATTTGGCTGACTATGTTTTTGGAATCGGTTGTAGTCGATTGGTTAGCCGTAAACTATTTGTACCTTAATGAAATCAACCTTGTACCAACATCATTTCAACGGCCGTTCAAGCGCCGTGCACATTGTAGATCTGGCTTTTCGCCCGAATCTTCATGTCTGGTTGTCTGTTCATTTCAATACTTCCCTCCACTCAGAGCCTACTGTAAACACTGCGGCAAATACTGCGCCGTACTTTTCGTACGCCTCGGTTTAGCAAAGCAACCCTATGGAAAAATCAGACCAAAAACTGGGCGCACTCACTGTTGGCGCAATCGGAATTGTTTTCGGTGATATCGGTACCAGCCCGCTCTATGCGTTGAAAGAATCGTTCGCGCCCGTGCATGGCATTCCGATCACACAAACATCGGTGTTGGGAATTTTATCGGTGATGTTTTGGGCCATGACGGCGCTGGTGACCGTGAAATATCTCGCGTTCATGATGCGCGCGGATAACAAGGGCGAAGGCGGGATTTTGGCCTTGACCGCACTTGCGCAACGCTGCTTTCGGCAATCGTCGCGCGCACGTTGGCTGGTGATTGCGCTGGGAATTTTTGGTGCGTCGATGTTTTATGGCGATGCGATTATTACGCCGGCGATGTCGGTGTTATCGGCGGTGGAAGGGTTGAATGTTCTCGCGCCTACGCTTGAAAAATTTGTATTGCCGATTTCAATCGGCATTTTGATCGCGCTGTTTATGATCCAAAAACATGGCACATCGACGATAGCCAAGTTTTTTGGCCCGACGATGGTGCTGTGGTTTTTGGTGCTCGCCGTGCTTGGTACAGTACAAATCGCGCAGCATCCGGAAATTTTACGTGCGCTCAACCCTTGGTATAGCTGGCAATTTTTTATTCAGCATGGCGTTGCTGCGTGGGTGACGTTGGGCGCGGTGGTGTTATGTGTGACTGGTGGTGAAGCGCTCTATGCCGACATGGGGCACTTCGGTAAACGTCCAATTCGCTACGGCTGGTTTGTGTTGGTGTGGCCCGCGTTGTTACTAAATTATTTTGGACAGGGTGCGTTGGTATTGGCAGACCCTGCTGCGATAGAAAATCCGTTCTACAAAATGGCACCATCATGGGCGCTTATTCCACTGATTATTTTGGCGACGTCAGCTGCAATCATCGCGTCGCAGGCCGTGATTTCTGGCGCGTTTAGTTTGACCAAGCAAGCCATTCAACTCGGATTTTTACCGCGTTTTGGCATTCAATACACATCCGACAAAGAGATCGGTCAAATCTATGTGCCGTTTATCAATTGGGGATTGCTGCTCGGTATTATCGTGTTGGTGGTGATTTTCAAAAATTCCAGCAATCTCGCTCACGCCTATGGCATTGCGGTCATGCTGACGATGACTATTGATACCCTACTGCTGTTTGTGGTCATGACGCGTATCTGGCGTTGGAACAAATGGATCGCGTTTGTGTTAATCGGCGGCATTCTCGCCAACGACATCATGTTCCTGTCGGCGACGATGGTAAAAATCGGCGACGGCGGCTGGTTCCCGCTGGTGATTGGTGCCGTAATGTTCACCATCATGAGCACGTGGTATCGCGGACGTCAGATTGTGCGCAAAGTGACCAATGAAAGTGCGATGCCGCTGAAATTATTTGTCGATTCAATCTCGATGAGCCCGCCGCATAAAGTCCAGGGCACCGGCATCTTTATGACCACCAATGCCGATGGTGTGCCGAATGCGATGCTGCACAATTTGAAACACAATAAGGTGTTGCACGAGCGGGTGGTGATTCTGTCGATCATCAACGAAGATATCCCGTATGTGCCAAAAGAAGATTACGTGTGGATTGAAGACATGAAAAATGGCTTCTGGAAAATCACCGGCCACTATGGCTTCAAAGAGCAGCCCGACATTCCCAAAATGTTAGCCGATTGCAAGTTGCAGTCGATGCATTTCGACATGATGGAAACCACGTTTTTCATCAATCGCGAAACTTTGATCGCCACGCCTGGCGGCGGCATGGCGCTATGGCGGGAGCGATTATTTGTGTGGATGTCGCATTTAGCGGCGAAAGCGTCGGATTACTTCCGCATCCCGACCAACCGCGTGGTCGAGCTGGGCACACAGGTGGAAATATAGGCTAGGCAAAATGCTATGTCTGGCGCGGCTTTTAAGGCATAAATGCTTGAAAATCCGCGTCTGCGCTGGTGCTTCGTATTTTGCTGATTAGTAAACTTTAACCGTTTACTAATGTCAACTGTCGTCGAATGGCAACTTGCGTTTATTGCGTTTTTTCAGAGGTAATATTCTTACGTGGTTTCACCACCATGGGACGCCACGGACATCCTGCTAATCAAACACGAAGGAATACCCTCGCCATGCGTAAGTTGATTATTGCCATCCCATTTGTAATTCTGTCGTTTTCAGCAAGCGCCGCGGCCGACCGCGCGAATTACGCCGCACAAACGGAAAACGCCGAGAATTTTGTTACTGCCGTCGAAAGTGAAATTTACTACGCGCCCCTCGACAAGCGTGCGTTACCGCAGGAACGTTTTGTCGGCTTCACTCCCGCCCACATGGTCTCGCGTGTGAGCATGATTGCGCCGACTGCTGATGACGTGAAACAAGCGCGAATTGATAACGAGCGTGTTGCCAAGCGTGGCGTTGCGACGGGCAGCAACGTCGAATCGGTTGTCCCGCGCGATGAGCGCGCGCAACAAATTGGCTTGCCCGCTTACATGAGTGAAACCGCCAGCCGAGGGCTGGCGCCAAATGCGTTGACCTGGCTGCCCGATGGTTTGGGTGGAGCCGTGGCGCGATTTGATGTTACGTCCGCCGACGCGAAGGCAATTCGTCTGGGGTTCAATGTTGGAAATGTCCCGCGCGGCGCGACACTACGATTTGTTGGCAACGCAGAAAATGATCGTGTATTTGCAGTACCGGGCGCGGAAATCTCGGGCACCGAAGATGGCGAATATTGGTCACCGATTGTGCTGGGCGACACCATCAGCGTCGAGATTCAGTTGCGCTCACCGCGTGATCGCAATCAACTTGAGCTGGAGGTTTTTGGGGCGTCCCATTTGTTTGCAAATCCCGCGCAGAACGACAATGATTTATTGAAGGCCACCAAAGCGTCGGCTAGCTGTGAAGTCAATATTGCTTGCTCGTCCGACGCCGCCGCGAAAGCAGTCGCGGCGGCAGTGATGCGGTTGGTGTTCACCAAAAGCGGGAGCTCGTTTTTGTGTACCGGCACATTGCTAAACGATACCGACACCGCCACCACACGTCCGTATATTTATTCGGCCAACCACTGCATCAGCACCAGCACGGTGGCCAACACATTGCAGACATTCTGGAATTACCAGTCCAGCACCTGTGGCGGCACCACGTCGGGCGCGTCCACTACGCTCGCGGGCGGTGCATTCCTGCGCGTGACCGATTTCAATTCCGACATTACGCTGATGGAAATGAAGCAGCCACCACCGAGCGGCGCGTTGTTTGCCGGATGGAATGCAGGCACGATCGCCAACAACACTGGCATTGTCGGCATCCATCACCCGGCCGGCGACATCAAGAAAATATCACTGGGCACCATGACCAATAACAACGTGCAGAGTTTTGGCGGCAGAACCCGCCCTTACTATCAAGTCGTGTGGAATTCAGGTGTCACCGAAGGCGGCTCGTCAGGCTCGGCAATATTCACCAAATCTGCTACCAGCGGTCGCTACCAATTGCGCGGCGGATTGTTGGGTGGCAGCTCGTTTTGTGATGCGCAGAGCGCGCCGGATGTTTATTCGCGCATGGATTTAAAATTTAATTTGCTGCGGCCATATCTGGCGCCGTAAGCTGTTTAGCCTGTAGATAAAATGGCCAGTGAAATTCACTGGCCATTTTATTTTGCTGAATGCAATATTGGCGACATTCTTCAGCCATTTTTGCTCTAATCGTCGCGCCAGTGCTTGGTTTTGGTTTTCTATCTCACGCCCGAAATCACCCGCTCAAAGCTTGCCGTTTTTCGTTGCGCCACATGGGTT
>JANMQR010000132.1:0-9375 GCA_031370625.1 Burkholderiales bacterium
GGCTGAAATCAAGCGCATGTTTACGCCTGAATTCCGCAATCGTCTGGACGCGACCATTTCGTTTGCGCCGCTGGACGAGAAAATTATTCTGCAAGTGGTGGATAAATTCCTGATGCAGCTCGAAGCACAATTGACCGAGAAAAAAGTTGAAGCGACCTTCACCGAGGGCTTGAAAAAATATCTCGCCAAGAATGGTTTTGATCCGCTAATGGGCGCACGACCAATGTCTCGTTTAATCCAGGACACCATCCGGCGCGCGCTGGCTGACGAATTGTTGTTCGGCAAGCTGGCCAATGGCGGCAAAGTGGTTATTGATGTTGACGCTGACGGCAAGGTCAAACTCGATATCAGTGAAGAGAAAGAGCCGGTTACGCAGGAAAATTGATTCCCGCCTCAGCTGCTTGCACGACCCAAAATGGCTCCGATTCGGAGCCATTTTGTTTTTACCAATGCATGCATGAGTTACATCAGCTATGCTTATCAAAAGTTGGAATAAATCAATAACAGCAACTAAGGAGAAATCAATGTTAGCCAGAATTTTTTCAGCATCTATCGTGGGTATTGCATCTGTATTTTGTGGGCTTGCCTCCGCACAGGCGCCGGCTCCCGCACCAGCCGCCGCACCTCCTGCACCCGCATTCGCAGCGTCCAACCTATCGCCATCTGGCGTACGCTCACTGGCGGCTAATTGCGCCGCCTGTCACGGCACCAACGGCAATAGTGTCGGCGGCGCAGTGGCGGGTTTGGCGGGGTTGGATAAAGACTATTTTGTGAATCAGATGAAGCTCTTCAAAGAGGGTAAACGTGAAGCGACCTTGATGCATCAAATCGCGAAAGGTTATTCCGACGCCGAGATTTCCGCTCTAGCGGGATACTTTTCCACACAGAAAAAATAAGAGGAAAAACCATGAAGATCACAACGAAGAATTCCACAAGCGGACGTAGAAATTTTCTCAAAACCGCTACGGCTGTTGGCAGCATAGCGGCAATTTCAGGGTGCGCAACAGTAGGCGCCAGCGGGCCGAAGGTTGTCGTGGTCGGTGGCGGCTACGGCGGCGCCACAGCAGCCAAATATATCAAGATGTGGGGCCCCAATATTGACGTCACCGTGATCGAGCGCAACACCGACTTTATTTCATGCCCGATGTCGAATCTGGTGCTGGGCGGCTCGCAATCGATGAAAGACATCACGCTCAGTTACGATGGTTTGCAGAAAAAGTATGGCGTGAAAATGGTTCGTGGCGAAGCGACCGCGATTGACGCAGACAAGAAAGTAGTCCGGTTAGCCAGCGGAGAATCCATTTCGTTTGATCGCGTCATCATCTCGCCGGGCATTGATTTTATGTACGACCTTATGCCCGGTTTGAATAATGCCGCCGCGCAGGAGCGCGTGCTGCACGCATGGAAGGCGGGCGCACAAACGGTCGCGTTACGCAAACAGTTGGAGAGCATGGCGGACGGTGGCGTGGTCGCGATTTCGATTCCTGAAGCGCCCTATCGCTGCCCACCGGGGCCCTACGAGCGTGCGTGCCAAATCGCCAGTTATTTGAAGCAGGCAAAACCAAAATCGAAAGTCTTGGTGCTAGACGCCAATATGGATATCGTGTCCAAGCCCGGCCTGTTCAAAAAAGCTTTCGCCGAAATGTATCCTGGCATGATTGAATATCGGCCGAACTCAAGACTGTCCGACGTTGACGTTCGCACGATGACCGCAAAACTGGAAGTTGAAGACATCAAAGCTGACGTGCTCAATGTATTGCCGCCGATGAAAGCGGGCGCGATAGCCACGCCATTCATTACCGCCAATAAACGCTGGTGTGAAATCAACTGGCTCACATATGAAGCCAAGAATGTTCCTGGCGTGCATTTGCTGGGTGATGCACTTCAGATCGCTCCGGCAATGCCTAAATCAGCCCACATGGCCAATGCGCACGGCAAAGCATGCGCAGCCGCTGTGGTCGCGCTGCTCACCGGCGAGCAGCCCAACCAAAGTCCGACATTGAGTAACACCTGCTACAGCTTCGTCTCCGCCGATAAGGTCGTTCACGTGGCGTCTATTCACAAGTACGACGAAAAAGACAAAACCATGAAAACTGTGCCGGGCTCGGGCGGTGTTTCAAGCGGTGCCAATGAGCTTGAAGCGCAGTACGCGATGACGTGGGCAAAAAATATTTGGGCAGATTCGTTGGGGTAACACCACAGCGCGGCAACGTGACGCGAAACAAAACCGACATCTTGCAGGTGCCTATGTCTATTGGGCGGCGCTTATCCTGCACAGTGTCGGATTTTTTTACATACACAATGATTTAACACATTTTTTTCATCCAACAATTTGATTTTATTGATTAACTTCTTAGTGGCATACGGATTGCTTTTATTCATTGCGCATTCAAAAGGCATTTCAAAAAATCAAATTTAGGACCTGTAATGAATAAATCGTTGAAGACTCTCTTGGGCACTGCGACAGCCAGTTTGGCGATGGTGTGTGCCACCACAGCATCAGCCTCGCCCATCACCGTCACAGGCATGCAATTCGCATCCCCGACCACGGTGCTCATTCATAACGTGACTCCTGCGGAAACTGCCTATGTTTATGCAGGTGCATTCAATACCACCGACGGCACCAGCAATTTCGCCTCGTGGTGTGTGGATATTTTCCAAAGCACATATTTTGGCCCGACGATTAACAACTACAACTTGGTCAGCGGTGCCACTGCGCTGACGGCATCCAGAGCGGACATGCTTGGCCGCCTTGCAACCGGGTCTTTGAGCCTCGTAAACAACGCCGCTACATCCGCCGCTTTTCAATTGGCAATCTGGGAAATCGTGAACGAAACATCGGGCACTAGCTACAGCCTCAGCAACGGTAATTTCACGGCGCGCAACGCATCAAGTGCTGCTATCAGCATCGCTCAAGGCTGGTTAAATAATTTGCCAGGTTCCAGCAATTACTCCGTTAACGTTTGGCAGAGCGCAACCCACCAGGATCTGGCTGTTTTTACGCAAGTTCCTGAGCCTGCTTCGCTGGGTTTGCTAGGATTGGGGCTCGCAGGATTGGCTTTAATCAAGCGTCGGAAAAAAGCCGCCGTCTAAATTTGAAGATGACCGATACAAATTAAAACCTCCGCCATTGCGGGGGTTTTAATTTGTATCGGTCATCCGTGTCGAGATGAGAGGTTCAATAGTTGACACGAACCAGCATGTACATATAATGTCCATGTACATGTGATAACGAGTTTCGTCATCCACTCACTTCAAGGAGAGCGGCATGGCTGCTACAGCGATTGAACGAATTGTGGTTCAGGCCACAACACAGGAAAAGAGTTTTATTTCTGCCAAAGCCAAAAAGCTGGGCATACCCGTCTCTGAGCTGATGCGGCGCGGCGCAACTGCGTTTAAATCTGCCGATGCGGAAGAAGAATTAGGTGCGTTGGCCGATGCGGCAAAGCGCGCGGCTGATCACGCGTCTGACTCCATCGACGACGCGCTGGCGTTTATCACCGCCAGCAATAAGCGGATTGAAGCCATGGAAGCCAAAGCCAGTCAGCCACCAAAGCAGGCCGCAACCACCAGCGTGCGACGCAGCGCAAAGCAGAGCACAAAACGGACCACACAGGCTACAGCCTAGACTATGGGTGTGACTGATCGCGTTTGGGGCGCGCTGGTATCGGTAATCAAGCTTGAGGATAAAGTTTCGCAACAATCTGCGGCGATGAAATCGCAGCAAGCGAAGATTGAAAACTTGACCGAGCGCGTAATTCGGCTTGAAACCATGCTGGAAATCGCGCTCAGCGTGCGCGGCACGGCGTTGCCACCACCGCCACGACCACCGACACTACCGCCAGCGCTGAATAGGCCCAAACCGCAGCGTGACTAGCCGAAACCGCAACGCGAATCTGCGCGTGCTGTAGCGTCAATTTCGAGCGAACGCGTTTAGTGTTTTTCTGTGCGCACCATCAGCCGCTGATATAAATTTTCGCGCTCGCCCGGTGGCGCTTTGGCCAATATAGCCATGCTGTTAGTGGGCCACTGCGCGTAGTGTCTGCGATCCCGCGGAAAACTATTTGCACGCCAACCTTGCAGAACCAGCCATTCCCACAGGTCTTCAGTCAGATCCATCGTGACCATCATCTGCGCCTCAGTGCGAACAATAAATGAGCCTGTTTTGGGGAATTGTTTGGATGTGGGCGCTTTGCGTTTAACGCGCACTTTGAAAAGCGTTCGTGCAGCATCTTTTAGACTCGCCATGACGATTTTCTTCCTTTCGTGATCTTAAAAAGGGGCGCGCAAAAATAGAAATGCACACCGGCGGACACCTCCACCTAACGAATTATGTTCGCGTCGAAGTAGCCAAAGAACCGTGATCCTACGCTAAAGTGGGGCGTTTTTTCAACCGAGCGACAATATGCACAAATTCAAACACAAGCACTGGCAAGGCTTTTAGAGCAATATCGCCTGCAAAACCGCGCCAGAACTAGGGTTTCGCCGCGCCAATCCAACCAGGTTGAAATTTATCGTTAACCAGGCTCGTTAAAATGTGGTCGCGCCACGCGCCATCGATAAACAAATATTCTTTCGAAAAGCCATCGATCACAAACCCGAGACGCGAAAGTAGGCGGCCACTGCGAACATTTTCCGGACGATAACCGGCAGCGATGCGATGTAGACGTTGCTCCGTAAAGATATAGCGGATTGCGGCCTGGAGTGCCTCGCGCATCAAGCCTTTGCCCTCGTACGCGTGGCCGATTTGATAGCCCAACATGCAAGACGAAAACGGCCCACGAAAAATTTGTGAGAAGCCAATGGTGCCGATCATTTGCGATGGATCATCGCTCGCCCAAATCCAAAACCGAATTTGTGTGCCCGCTTCAAAATTAGCGTGCGCGAGTGGGATTTGTGCATCCCAGTAAGCCTGCGTCAAAAATTGCTCCGGCTCCGGTGGACGCCACGGTGCGAAGTGTTCGCGATTTGACATAAAGAAAGGCAACGCCTGCACAGCATCTTCAGCTTGTGGCAGCGCGATGATCAGGCGCTCGGTTTTAATCTGCAGTTCAGACATGTTTTGCAGCGCAATCGAATCCGTTAATCCGTCTCACGCAGAAAACGCACATGCTCAATCAGCCCGTCTTTCACACGATAAATCACGATCGCATGGTTCATCGCAGGCACGCGACCCGTGATGCGCTCCTCGTCGATCACGTATGACCCAATGCGGCTGCGGTGAAGAATCTCGCAGTGCAAATCAGGTGAAGACTCAAACAATGCGGCATAGCGTGGACGCATTTCCGCATGACCGTTAAGCAAGCGATTGCCTGCGCCATCATCGACCACGCAACCATGCGAATAACATGCCATGAAGCGTTCGAGATCGCCTGCGTTGTAGGCTTGAAGCTGCTCGGTGACGGGGTCATCCACGATTTGAACCTAAAAAAAATCAACCCGAAAAGATTGGCCACTGCTGCGCCCACATTTCAGTTGGCGTGCGCTTGAATCCTGACTTTGCAAACTGATGCCAGCGGCCCACGATGTAAGCCATCATCGCATTCGCATACGCGTTCGCGTCCAGCGACGAATGCAACGTGCCTGCGGTGGCCGCCAGCCGTGCCGATTGGCGAAGCGATGCTTCCAGCCGATCATGTAATTGATTCATCCGGGTTTGCAAGCGTTCATCTTCGTTGACCAGAGCATCGCCAATCAACACACGCGTCATGCCAATATTTTTTTGCGCGAAATTAAGCAACATCGCGACCGTGCCCTCAATCTGCTTCATGCCGTCTTCTTTGGTCGCGGGATCAGTCTGGATTTTGGTGACGAGCGAGAAAACAGTCTCCTCAATAAACTCGATCAGGCCCTCAAACATTTGCGCCTTGCTCGCAAAGTGTCGATACAACGCAGCCTCGGAAACATCGAGCTTTTTCGCGAGCAATGCAGTGGTAATTTTCTCGCCCTTGGGCTGCTCCAACATCTCAGCCAGCATGTGCAAAATTGCTCGACGGCGCTCACCCGGTTCTCTCTTTGCCATTTTTAAATCTCCCTGTAATCCTGTTTTGTGCACAGCCGTCTATTTTATTTGCGTCCACCGAAGATCGATCCCAACACGCCGCGAATAATTCGTCGCCCTGCTTCACTGGCCATGGCGCGTGTCGCGCTCTTCACGGCAGACTGCACCACGGTCTCGCGCCGTGAATTTCCGCCGCCATTAAGCGCATCACCAATCTTGCCAAAGATACTGCCAAAACCGCCAGATTCGCCCGGCGTTGCAGGCGTGGCGTCATCACCGCGACGGCCTTTTAGTTTTTCAAACGCAGATTCACGGTCCACCGTTTTTTCGTATTGTCCTGCAACCAACGAGCCTGCCAACAATGCGCTGCGTTGCTCCGCCGTGATCGGGCCAATCTGTGAATTCGGTGGGCAAATATAAGCGCGTTCCACAATCGTCGGGCGGCCTTTTTCATCCAGAAATGACACGAGCGCTTCGCCCACGCCCAACTCGGTAATGACTTTCGTGATGTCGAGTTTTGGATTGGTGCGAAATGTTTCTGCGGCTGCGTTCACCGCTTTTTGATCGCGTGGCGTGTAGGCACGCAAGGCATGCTGAATGCGATTGCCTAACTGGCCGAGCACGGTGTCAGGGATGTCGAGCGGGTTTTGCGTGACGAAATAAACACCAATTCCCTTTGAGCGTACCAGTCGCACCACCTGCTCAATTTTCTCGAGCAGTTCTTTCGGCGATTCATTAAACAGCAGATGCGCTTCATCAAAGAAAAACACCAGTTTGGGTTTATCGCGATCGCCAACTTCAGGCAGATTTTCAAACAGCTCAGACAACATCCACAGCAGAAAAGTTGAATACAGACGCGGGCTGGAAAGCAACTTATCAGCGGCGAGAATATTTATCACGCCTTTACCATCGACGGTCTGCATCAGGTCATCGAGTGCCAGTGCAGGCTCACCAAAAAACTTGTCACCGCCTTGTTGTTCCAGTGTCAATAAACCGCGCTGAATCGCGCCAATGCTCGCGGGCGAAACGTTGCCGTAATCCGTGGTGAACTGCGACGCGTTCTCGCCCACATAGGCGAGCAGCGCGCGAAGGTCTTTGAGATCCAGCAGCAGCAAGCCTTTGTCATCAGCGATTTTGAACGCGAGCGCCAGCACGCCCGATTGCGTGTCGTTCAAATTAAAAATTCGCGCCAGCAACACCGGGCCCATTTCGGAAATCGTCGCGCGCACTGGATGGCCTTGCTCGCCGAAAACATCCCACAGCGTGACGGGGCATGCGGCCGGGGTTAACTCGAGCTTCAACAATTTTGCGCGTTCAGCGACTTTCGGATTATCTTTTCCCGGCTGCGAAATGCCAGTCAAATCACCCTTCACGTCCGCCATAAATACCGGCACACCGATGTTCGAAAAATGTTCCGCCAGCACTTGCAGCGATACTGTTTTGCCGGTTCCCGTCGCTCCCGCAATCAGGCCATGACGATTGGCCATATTCGGCAGCAACATCAAATCGGTTAAAGATATGTCGCTGGTTTTGGCAATCACAAGAGGATCGGTCATGAGTAGTTCATTAGCATTGGATGGAACGCGGTGTAAGTGAATGGTAACATCACACCTTCAAATTTACTTTAAAAGCGGCACCAAATGTCGTGACATTTGGAAAACGCGGGGACCCGAGGAAACGGATATGGCAGGACATAGCAAATGGGCAAATATTCAGCACCGCAAAGGTCGGCAGGATGCCAAACGCGGCAAAATTTTTACGCGCCTGATTAAAGAAATCACCGTCGCCTCGCGCATGGGCGGCAGCGAATCGGGCGCGAATCCTCGTCTGCGTTTGGCGATGGATAAAGCCTACGAAAACAATATGCCGAAGGACACCGTCGAGCGCGCGATCAAGCGCGGCGCGGGCGAGCTGGATGGCGTGAGTTACGAAGAAATTCGCTATGAGGGTTACGGCATTGGCGGGGTCGCAATCATCGTCGATTGCATGACCGATAATCGGGTGCGCACGGTAGCAGAAGTTCGTCATGCATTCTCAAAATACGGCGGCAATATGGGCACCGATGGCTCGGTCGCGTTTTTGTTCAAGCACTGCGGACAGCTCATGTACGCACCCGGCACGAATGAAGAAAAATTAATGGAAGCCGCACTCGAAGCCGGTGCCGAAGATATTGTCAGCAACGACGATGGCTCGTTTGAAGTCGTCACGGGGCCGTATGATTTTTCGAACGTGAAGGCAGCATTGGAAAAAGCAGGATTCAAAGCGGAGTTTGGCGAAGTTGCGATGAAGCCATCGGTTGAAAACGAGTTGGCGGGAGACGACGCCATCAAAATGCAAAAGCTGCTCGATGCATTGGAATCGCTCGACGATGTGCAGGACGTTTATTCGTCTGCCGTGATGGATGAAGCGTAGCCACGATGGCCGTACTGATTACGACCACCGACAACGTTGAAGGCAAACGCATCACGCGCTATTTGGGCATCGTGACCGGCGAGGCCAGTGCAGAGGTACAACTCGTTTCAGACAAGCCCGTAGCAAGTTTTTCCGACGCGTATCACAAGGTCATTCCCGGCGCGCGCGATTCCGCGCTGCGCGGCGCGATGCAAGGTGCCGAGCAATCGGGCGCGAATGCGATTGTCGGTGCAAAGGTTGAATATCACATCCACGGCAGCGGGCGTGGCATGGTGATGGTTTCTGTGACCGGTACGGCGGTGGTGCTTGAGGATATTTGAGCATTTTTGATGACCTCGCTTGATCACCAAATTGAAGCATCCGCCGCGCGAAAATTGCGCGCCATTCCAACTTCGTTTGAAACTGAACGCTTGCTGATTCGTGCGGGCACTGCGGCCGATCTCGATATCACTTACCCCGTCGCACAAGAATCCGCCACCGAGCTGCGCGCATGGATGCCGTGGGCGCATCCGTCGCCGTTGCGCGACAGCATGGAGAAGTATCTTTCCACCTGTGAAGAAAAGTGGCGCACACGTGAAATGCTGGATTTTCAGTGGATTGAAAAATCGAGCGGCGAGCTGATCGGCAAAGGTGGCTTTCATCATATTGATTGGATGATTCCGAAATTTGAAATCGGTTATTGGCTGAGAACTTCGCACGCGGGGAAAGGATTTTGCACGGAGGCGGTGAATGGATTGGTTCAGTTTGCCAAGGCCGAGCTTCATGCAAAACGTCTGGAGATCCGCAGCCAGCCTGCCAATACCCGCAGTCGTGCAGTCGCGGAGCGCTGCGGTTTTGAGCTTGAGGGCATTGCACGCCACGGCTCGTATGGTGCCGACGGCGCGTTGTGCGACTCATGCATGTACGCGTTGGTGTTCGATTGAGAATCCTCGGCCTCGATCCAGGCCTTCGTGTCACCGGCT
>JANMQR010000144.1:0-8294 GCA_031370625.1 Burkholderiales bacterium
ATGTGTTGATTTGTTTCAACACTACGTTGCAAAAAAATCGGGCCTTGTGCCCGATTTTTTTCGCGCGGAAAATATCAGCGCTTCCGATTCTCACCGTCATCGTGTTCAGGTGGACGTTTCTATGGTACGATATTTCGTACGCAAAAGGATTAGCCGCCATGACCATTCTTAAAGCCTCTGAAGCGCGCGCAAACTTGTATCGTCTCATTGACGAGGCAGCAGAGCATCACGCGCCCGTGCAGATCACCGGCAAGCGCAATAATGCCGTGCTGGTGGGTGAAGACGATTGGCGCGCCATTCAGGAGACGCTGTATTTGCTTTCCATTCCTGGCATGCGCGAATCTATTCGCAAGGGCATGGCTGAACCAGCCGCCAAGCTGGCAAAGAAGCCGGGCTGGTAGTGGTGGTTTGGCAGGTTCTGTTTACCAGGCAAGCGCAGAAAGATGCAAAGAAAATTGCAAAATCTGGACTACGCGAAAACACTGAAGGGTTGCTCGAGATACTTGCCAGCAACCCCTTGCAGACGCCGCCCCCGTTTGAAAAACTGGTCGGCGACCTGGATGGCGTGTGTTCACGGCGCATCAATATTCAACACCGGCTGGTCTACCAGATTCTGAAAAAAGAGAAGGTCGTCAAGATCATTCGAATGTGGTCCCATTACGAGGACTAGCTCCACTTGAAGTTGGCGATACGCCAGCTTCGCAAGACAATCCAAGAAACCACCCAATGCAAACTGAAACCAAAGATCAACCCATGCGCGCTGTTGTCGCTGCTGTACACCTGCAAAGCGTAAGCGATATTGAATTTGAAGCGTCGCTGACTGAACTGCGTGAACTCGCGAAAACGCTGGGCTATGTGGTGGTCGGCACGTTCATACAAAAGCGTGCAAATTTCGATACTGCCGCTTATCTCGGGGTGGGCAAGCGACAGGAAATTCGCCGTTTTGTGGATAGCGACAGCGCGGATTTTGAGGCGCTCGCAGATGATTTGGATGTGGCGAAAAGCGGTGCCGCCAAAGCGAAAGCGGCGGCGCAATCGGCGGCAGATCCGGATACTCGTCGCGCCGACGTGGTGCTCATCGATCATGAGATCTCGCCTTCACAGGCGCGCAATCTCGAAATTGCCGTCGGCTGCGAAGTGATGGATCGCACCATGGTGATTCTGGAAATTTTTCATCGCCACGCCAGCTCGCGTGCGGCGCGCGCGCAGGTGGAAATCGCGCGGCTCGGTTATATGTCGCCGCGATTACGTGAAGCCGCAAAGCTTGCGGGATCAGGCGGACGACAACGGAGCGGCACCGGCGGCCGCGGTGCGGGCGAGACCCATGCAGCGCTGGATCGGCAAAAAATCCGCAATCGTATTGCCGAGCTGGAAGTCGAAATCGCCGCAATGGATGCGGAGCGCCAGACGCAGCGCGCGCGACGCCAAGCAAACCAGGGCGGCGCGCAAGGAAGCAGTGGCTTGGCGCGCGTAGCACTTGTGGGCTATACGAATGCGGGCAAATCCACGCTGATGCGCGCACTCACGGGTAGTGAAGTACTGGTCGCCAATAAACTTTTTGCCACGCTCGATACCACCGTGCGTGCGCTGCATCCAGAAACTGTGCCGCGCGTTCTGGTGAGTGACACCGTGGGCTTTATCAAAAACTTGCCGCACGATTTGGTCGCGTCATTCAAATCGACATTGGAAGAAGCCGCCGAATCTTCGCTGCTGCTGCACGTGATTGACGCGAGCGACCCCGGCTTTGAACGCCAGCTTGCGGTGACCGATCAGGTGCTGGAAGAAATCGGCGCAGCGGGCGTGCCACGGATTCGCGTATTCAACAAAATCGATGTCGTCGGTGATGCTGCCGCGCAAGCCGCGCGCGAAACCGAATTGCGCGCGCAGTATCCAGACTGCGTGGTGATGAGTGCGCGCCGCGAAAGTGATGTGGCAAAAATGCATTCAACAATCTGTGCATTTTTTCAGCGCGGCTTAGTTGAAGCGGAATTATTTCTGCCTTGGTCAGCACAACAATTGCGCGGGAAAATATTTGCGAGCTGCGAAGTGCTGGGCGAACATGCGAATGATGACGGCGCATTTTTGCAGGTGCGTGGTGAAGCTGGCATCGTGAACGCGTTGCGCGAGCAGCTTGGCGCAAAGCTGCCGTTAGAGAAATAGCCAACTGCGCGGAGTGTGCTAAAACGGTTCGCGCTTCATAGCATAAAATCTTAAAACCCTAACATCTGCGCTGTTTTCCGAGCAAAAATGCTTTGAAACGCGCGCCAGTATTGGTAATCACTTCTAGGGAACTTCTCGAAACCTAAAAAGTTTCGTCATTCCGGCCAAGGCCGGAACCCAGTCCCCTGTATATTCAAATACTTGGAATGGACTGGGCCCCGGCCTTCGCCGGGGTGACGGAGTTTTTAGTAGTTCTCTCTACAAAAATACATCTCCCGCAAACGCAGGGCCGCGCGTGATTCTGTTGAAATACGACGCATGCGCAGCGGACCCCTCTGGCCAGTTCGATAAAAACATGCGCGTCCACGCGGCAGCATCGAAGTCGACGCGTAGTAAATCGACGTAAAGATCCCCCACCCTCGTTGCTGATCGCGACAATCCGCCATCACCCACCAGCGGATAGGGGCGGCGAGAAATCCGCGTGATCAGGCCATGTGTGGTGTCGCGAAAATTAGCCATGCCTGCACTGCCGTTATTGATGATGAGCCCCTGACTGTTCGCCAGTGGGATATTTTTCATGACCGGCAGGCACGTGTGGGTGCAGGCAAAAATGTTGACGTTCGCCTCGACAAAATCGCGTTGCACAGAGGGCGTCGTCGACGGATTCGCCAAGGCCTCTCGCGAAAAATCCCAGCCCGCGAGCGAATGCGCGTCGCCATGCATGACGCCAATTTTTACGCCGCCCACTTCAGCGACCAGATGCATCGGGAGTGCTACGAGTCGTTCTGTGATGTCGGGAAACTTGGCGGCAGTGGCTTGCAGCTCGCCCATGATGCGATTCGAATATTCGACTTCGGCATCCGATACATTTTCAGGATACGCACAGCCGCACCCCGCACTTGCGTCAATGTTGTTGAGCTCGGTTTCCACGTTGCCGCGCAGCGCGTGATGCGCGAGAACGCCAAGATTGAGATCACAAAAACCGGCGTCATCAATGTTGAACCAATTGAAATCGCCGTTGAATATGATCGTGGGTTTAACTACCTCCTGCTGCGCAATGCCGAAAATTGTTTCAAGCGCAAACGGATTGCCATACAAGCCACCGATAACGAAAATCGTTTCTGCATGAATCTCTGCCGGGCGATTAAACACCGCGGGCGTATATCGATACTGCAAAGGGCATGATCGGCCCGGCTGATCGGCGATGTTTTGTGCGGCGGTCATATCAGATCATGCCGAATGCGGCGGCTCACGGTATCAAACAGCGCCACCATGATGACGATGGTGAGCATTACTGTGGCCAGCCGCCCCCATTGAAACAGCGAGACCGCTTCCGACACCAACAGCCCCAGCCCACCCGCGCCGATAAGTCCGAGCACCGTGGAATCGCGCACGTTAAATTCCCACACATAAAGATGAATCGACATGAGCTTCGGCAAAATGCCGCGCCAGAGCGCGAACAGCAGCGTGCGCATCGGCGTGGCACCCAGCGAGAGACCTGACTCCATCAACGAACGCTCAATGGTCTCGATTGCCTCGGCATAGAGCTTTCCATAGCTGCCAAGTGAATGCGCGGCAATGGCGGCAATGCCCGCTGTTGGCCCAAGCCCAATAATGCCCACAAATAGCAGGCCAAAAACGAGTGAGTGAATTGAGCGCGTGACATCGAGAACAATTTTTGCAGCCAACGCCAACGGTTTCGGCGCCTGCATGTTTTTCGCGGTGAGCACGCCCAGTGGCAGCGCCAGCAAGGCGGCGATCAGCGAGCCGAGCGTCGCGATTTTTATCGTAGTCCAGGTCGCGTCCGCCAGACCAGCCAAATATTTTCTTTCGGATGCGCGTTGATCTTCCACCCTGAGCACGCGGCCATCATCACTCACAAATTCCAGTTTCGGGTTACCAAACCAGACATCCAGAAAGCTCGGATGCGAAAGATCGCCAACTGTCTTCAACAAGTTTTCCCACGGCCGACGGCCGAGCGACAAATCATCGCTCAGCCACAAACTGGAAACGCACACCACGATCAGGGCGCCGTATAACGCCAGATAGACTCGTAGCCTGAATCGCGCCGCAGGCTCGGACATCAATTAACGCCGTGGTGGTGTGAGTTTGCCAGTCGCGAGTCCGGCATCTTTGATCGGCGCATAAAACGCATTGTCACGTTTTACAAACCCGGTGTAATGCGAGGGCAATAAATCGGGGCGCGATTTTAATTCAGCCACAATTTCTTCCAGCGCTTTCTGCAGCTCGCCAACGAATTTTTTGTCTTTCGCCAACTCGGCACTGACCGCAAGCGCATCGTTGGGCAATGGTGCAGAAGTCCAGATTATTTTGCTGTCTTCAGCCTTGATCAAACCTTGTTCGATCATAGCGTTGCGATTGCGGTTGTAGTCAGCACCGGCATCGAGCTCGCCGCGCGAAACCTGCGTTTCAATCGCCTGATGTTTGGTGTAAATCACCTTGCTGAAAAACGTATCGGGATCGAGGCCCATTTTTTGAAATTGATGAAAAGGAATCAAATAGCCGGAGGTCGATCCCTTATCACCGAACGCAAATGTTTTGCCTTTCATGTCCTCGATCTTGTTGATACCGCTTTTCGGATTCGTCACCATGATCGCAAAATATTCCGGCTTGTCATCATAAAGAATTGTCGCGACCGCTTGCGCACCGGCCTGATTGTTCGCCAGCACATATCCCCACGGCCCCATCAATGCAATATCCGTCTCACCTGCAGCCAACGATTTTGCCAATCCTTCCCACGTATCGACAGTGCGCAGAACGACTTTACGATTTAGTTTCTTCGCCAAATAATCCGCCAGCGGGCGATAAGTGGCATCGTTTTTTTCTTTGTCCGGCTGGAATAAACCCACGCCGAATTGCAGCGGCGGCAAATCGGCGGCGCTCACAGAAATAGCGGTAACAAAAAGTAGAGAAACAAAAAATTGACGTAGAAATTTCACTGAAGACACCCCTATTTATTTGAAAGACGCGAGTTAGTCATGACTTCGCGCAAATTCTTACACCTGCGCATTGTAACCATGCAAACCCTATAGACCTACGAGCGAACGCGCGCTTTGGATTATCAATGTGATGAAGCCCCAGCCGCGCCACGGCCATATCGCGACTGCGATTGAAAGCGGATAAAATTTTGCCCCCCATATTATGGAGTCAGCAAACACTAACATCTACGTGCATCTTAGAGCATTTATGCTTCAAAATGCACGTCAATGCTAGCGTTTCAGCTCACGAACTCGCTGCGGCGGCCAGCGTTCGGCGGAAGTAAAACGAGGCAAAGGCGATGAGCGCGATCACACCAATCACCGATAGAATCACCTGACTCCAGGGTTGGAACTCAAGCAGCAAATTACCTGTTAGCTGCGTGCAATGTTGACATCAATTTTTTTCGCAGTTAGTTTTCAAGCGGCATGCGCGGATTACATCTGCCGAAACAAATGCTGATAGGCGCGTGATACCGAAAGCGGTTTTGCACACCCTTTCAACGTTACCGTCATGCGGCCCTCGCCGTCACGCTTGGTCGAAATCACGTTACGCACATTGATGACCGTACCGCGATGGATTTGCCAAAAATGTTCGCCATCAAGTGACTGAATCAACTCTGAAAGTGGCTTCGAAATCAGATGCTCGCCGTTGACAGTATTAACCGCCGTGTATTTATCATCGCTCTGAAAAAATATTACTTCATCGACCGCGATTTGGTAAGTTGTGTCGCCACGGTTGGCGCGAATCCAGCGCAGCTTTTCTATCGTGCTGTCGGTGCTGCCATCGGCACGCGCGAGCAGATTGAGTATTTGCGAAATATCCGGATTCGGCGCTTGCTCGGCGAGCGATTTCTGAAGCCGCGTAACCGTTTGCGCGAGCCGTGCATCAGCCACGGGCTTCAGCACATAGTCAATTGCCTCGTTCTCAAACGCATCCACCGCGTATTGATCATAAGCCGTGACAAACACGACTCGTGTGTTGGTCTCGATGCCTTGCGCGACTTCGATGCCTGTCTGGCCCGGCATTTTGATATCTAGAAAAGCGATATCAGGCGCGAGCTTGGCGATGATTGAAGACGCATCGTGACCATTATTTGCCTCGCCCACAATGTCCAATTCTGGCCAAAGCACAGCAAGCTTTTCGCGAAGGTGTTCGCGCAGCAGTGGTTCATCATCAGCGAGAATTGCTGTTGTCATTTTTAGCAGAAAGAAAAATTAGAGTGGAACGGAAATCATAATTCGCGTGCCGGGATGCGCGTCTGCAATCGTCAACGTGGCGCGATGATCGTAAAGCAGTGCGAGTCGTTCGCGCAAATTGGCGAGCCCCACGCCGGTACCTTTGCTGTCGGCGTTATCCGAAAAACCGAGGCCATTATCAGTCACGGTGAGCATCATCTTTTCACCTTCGCGTAAAGCGGCGACAGCCACGCGCCCGCCTTCAACTTTTGGTTCCAGCCCATGCTTGATCGCGTTCTCTACCAAGGGCTGCAGCAGCATTGGCGCGAGCGGCGTGCCTTCGATATCGGCATCAATATTTAAATCATATTCAAGCCGATCAGCCATCCGGATTTTGATGAGATCCAGATATTGTCGCAGCAGATCAAACTCCTGCTTCACCGTGCCCATCTGCGCGCGGCTGGCCGACAATGTTTGCCGCAAATACGCAATGAAATCATCCATCATCAAATTCGCCTTGTCGGGCGAGCGAGCAATCAGGCTTTGTATATTGGCGAGCGTGTTGAACAAAAAGTGCGGCTCAATCTGTGCCTGCAGCATTCGCATCTGCGCTTGTACGAGCTGCTTTTCACGCGACACCACTTTGAAGTTTTCACGCGCCATCAGCTCTTCGACTTTTCTCTCTTCCCAATTTGCGCCAAACACGGTGCCGCGCGCAAATATTGACAGGCCTTGAATCGTCAGACCAATACCCCAGCCAATCATCGGCCAGTGCGCCCACACCGGGCCGCCCGTCGACAGATTCACAATCCAGAAAATGGGAATGACGAGAACGTAGAGCAACGCAGAAAAATAGAACGCACGCATATCGCGCACTTTTTTTCTGGCACGGCGGATAGCTTCTTCGCGCATGACATTCGCAGGCGCGCCTTGCTGCGAGATTATGGTTTCACTCATCACTGATCACGCTCCATCAGTTCTTTCACCTTGCGATCTTCCCAATCAGCCGAGAAGAAAGTCCACATCGGCAGCACCGCAAGCCCATGCGCGAGCAGGCCAATGCCCCACCCCAATGTTGGCCACATAGCCCACCATGAATACCACCGGATTGATTTTTCGCTCACATAAATTTGCAACGCATTGAGCGCCCATAGCGCGCCAACAAATACAATAAAAACAAACGCGTGCCGATAAAACTCAGCAAGCCGATGCACGCGACGACGGATCGCGATCTCGCGTTCAGTGATGTTTGAGGGAATAAATGCATCATCCATATGATTTGTATTTGGGGAAAGTGATGAAAAGGAGTTTCACCGATCTCGACGCGCTTATGCCAATGATATCCGACGGCTCGTCGGCAATCACTCGCGAGCTGCGGATTGGTTTCGCGACTGGGGCGATTCAAAATTCTAAGTGCAACACCATAATGGTGAAGCGGCAGAGTTGCACACAAATGATCTTGCGGTACGCGAAGAAATCAGTCGCGGGTGGGCACAGGGTTTGAAGCAGGCCGCCGTCGTTCTGCCCGACGTACCCCAGCAGAATATTTGTACTTTCCCGGTGATGCGCACAGAGCATCACCATGCCGTTTGATGCATCTTCCGCTTTGGTAGGGTCAGTGTTCAAATCAACTAATTGAACGCATTGGTCTAATCAAACGGGGGACAGCATGCAGGATCATCCGCAATCGCGGCGCACTTTTATCGATGAGGCATGTTTGGCTAGTGCTGCATTGCTTGCCTTGAATGCAGGCATTGTGGGTGTAGGCGCGGTGAATGCTGCGACACTCCCGCAGCTGCGGATTTTGTGTACGGGGCCACCCGGAAGCATTCCTGACATCATGGCGCGCCGGGTTGCGGAAGAATTGACCGGAACTTATTGTCAGCACGCGCTCGTAGAGAATCGGCCCGGTGCAGCGGGACAAATCGCTGTGAACGCGTTGAAGGCCTCGCCGTTCGG
>JANMQR010000170.1:0-11467 GCA_031370625.1 Burkholderiales bacterium
ACCATGCCCATCGGGTGCAGCAAAACTTCGCTGGCATGCGCGGCCAGATAATATTGTTTCTGATCGAAATTCGATCCCCACGCCACCACCTGTTTGCCGCTTGCTTTGAAGCGTTCCAGCGCTGCCGCCACTTCGCGCAAATTTGCCAAGCCGGTATTGGAAAACTCATCCAGAATTAGTACAACACGATCAATCTTCTTTTCCTTCGCGGCGGCGTCAAGCACCATCAACACATCACGCAATTGCGTTTGCTCACCCGTGTCGCTGCCCGCGGCTTGCGCGGTCAGCCGATCACGCAAGCCACCCGAATGTTGCTCCACGATCGGCCCGTTGATATTCAACACGAGCGCGGTTTTGTCTTGAAGCTTTAACTTGTCGCTACTGAAGATCGCCACCAAAATCGCGATGATGATAAACAAAAAAATTATATTGAATATCGCTCGACGCGACGCATCCAGAATCGACCAAAACCCGGTAAACAGCTGCCATAGGGTCAAAGGCGGTTTGCGTGGCGGAACGCGCGACGGAACAGGCGGCACGCCGGGAGATGGGTTTGGTGAGGGATTAAATGATTCGGGTGATGACATACGATGCTCCAGAAATGATTTGTTTGCCCGGATTTGAGCGCCAACGCGATTAAAACATCTTAGGCTATCTTAGCTGAGACACAGAAATGCGTCCAAAGATTGCGATGAAACTCGCCATTTGTGCGATATGTGTGCGACAGATCGCATAATTCATATTCGTAAAAACGTAAGCACCAACCCTAGCACTGGCGCGCCTTACCAAGCATTTATTCTTGGAATAGCCCGTCTTTAATAGCGTTTGCGTTTTATCAAGACGGCGGCGCAAAAGCGAAATTCTCGTCTTCGCACGTAGCTAAAACTGTGCGATATCGCACAAATTTCGCACGATTTCGCTCGTAAATCTGCGAATTTATACCGCTCGTCGGCTTTGGTCGTTGCCCTGTCAAGCCTAACAGCTATGTGCTTAAGACTGCTCTGGGACACTGAAAGCCTAATAGTAAAAAAACGGGAGATAAGAATGATCAATCTGGTGCCACGCTGTGCTCATTTTCCTACCAAAATATTGGCAGAAAAACTTACAGGTAAGACTAGAAAATTATTCTCGTACGTTGTGGCGGGGCTAGCGCTGCTGGTGAATCTGGCAATCGCATCTGCACATGCCGAAGCAGCCAGCGCGCACGGCGGCTCAAAGGCAAGCGCACAGCTCAATTTCAGGATCGTCATTCCCGCAATAGTGCGCGTGAAGGCGTTGGCACAAGCGTTAGGCATCACCATCACGCAGGATGATGTGGACCGCGGGCACGTGGATCTTGCCGACGCGTCACAGTTAATGCTGACCTCGAACAGCCGTAACGGTTATCTGATATCCGCAAATTTTGACGCGGAAATATTGGAAGGCGTGGAAATAAAATTACTTAACCAAACTCTGCGCACCGATGCACGCAAGGGCACAAAAACAATGCATGTGCAGTCTTCAATCCTCATCGATGAAGTCGTCGGCGTGGGCTATCGGCTACATCTCAAACCCGGCTTGAAAGCGGGGAGCTACCACTGGCCAGTGGCGTTGGCGTTTATGCCGAATTCGTGATGTGGGACGTACTAGCCGGCGCGATTTTCAAGCTAACGTCGGACATCGCGAGCGAGTGTCAGAAACCTGCGTTGCAGCGAAATTAAATTCAGCAAACGGACAGGAAGCGTCGCAATCGAAGCGCCCGATCAGCGACAATGAGGCCACGCGCTTGGTAGCGAAAGCGTGACTTCAAAAGGAATGAACATGAGCGAACCCACAATAATTTGCCCAAACTGCAAAACAGAAATCAAATTAAACGAGTCGTTGGCGGCTCCTCTTATTGCAGCGACGCGACAGCAGTTTGAAAAGCAGCTATCGCAAAAAGATGCTGAAATAACCAGCCGTGAAGCAGGCATTCGCGAAAAAGAAAAACAAATCGCGGAAGCGAGACACACGCTGGATGCGCAAGTGGCCGATCAAGTCGCGGCACAACTTAGGGCCGAACGCGCTCGTGTGATTGCAGATGAATCGAAGAAAGCCAAGCAAGCCGCCGCTGCCGAGCTGGAAGGCAAAGCGCGCGAGTTGGTCGAGCTGCAAGAGGTGCTGAAATCGCGCGATGAAAAATTGGCCGAGGCACAAAAAGCGCAAGCAGACATGCTGAAGAAAGAGCGCGCGCTGGACGACGCCAAACGCGAATTGGATTTGACCATTGGAAAGCGCGTGCAAGACGGCCTAGGCGAAGTGCGCACCCAAGCCAAACGCGAAGCCGAGGATGGCCTGAAACTTAAAGTGTTGGAAAAAGATCAGATGATTGCTTCCATGCAACAAAAAATTGAAGAGCTTAAACAAAAAGCCGAGCAAGGCTCACAGCAGCTTCAAGGAGAAGTGCAGGAGCTAGAGCTGGAATCATTGCTCCGCGCAAAATTTCCGTTTGATTCAATTGAGCCCGTACCCAAAGGGGAATTCGGCGGCGATGCACTGCATCGCGTTGTCAGCCAAAGCGGCCAGCAATGCGGCACCATTTTGTGGGAGTCAAAACGCACCCGCAACTGGAGCGATGCGTGGCTCACCAAGCTGCGCACCGATCAGCGCACCGCCAAAGCCGAAGTCTGCGTGCTGGTCACCCAAGTTTTACCCAAAGGCGTTGACGCGTTTGATGTGGTGGACGGCGTATGGGTCGTCAGCCCCCGCGCCGCATTACCCGTCGCCACGATGTTGCGCCAAACCCTGCTGGAAGTCAGCATGGCACGGCAAGTCAGCGAAGGCCAGCAAACCAAAACTGAAATGATCTACCAATATTTAACCGGCCCGCGATTCCGCCAACGAGTAGAAGCCATCGTCGAAGCCTTCTCCACCATGCAAGAAGATTTGGATAAAGAGCGCAAAGTTATCATGAAGCAATGGGCGAAACGCCAGGAGCAGATCGAGCGCGTGATGAACGCGACTGTTGGAATGTATGGCGATTTGCAGGGGATTGCGGGGAAGTCTTTGCAGGAGATTGAGGGGTTGGAGTTTAATAGCCTTGCATCAAGCGGCATAACACCAACAATTCCAGAAATACTTGAAAAAAAGCAGGAAAAATAACTATGACTTTAAATTCAAATAAATGGCCGCGCGGTGCTGAATGGCGTCGATGGGATTTGCATGTACATACGCCTGAAAGCCTGCTCGGCAATTCATTTGCAGGAGTACTTTGGGAAAGATATGTAACCGAGCTTGAAGCAGCGGCCGAGAAGCATCAAATAGCTGTTATCGGTGTAACTGACTACATGACGATTGATGGATATGAGAAGCTTCTGGCCGCTCAGCGTGACTCCGTAGCATCTCGATTAAATGCGACACTGCTCTTGCCAAATATAGAATTTCGGTGCTCACCCCGAACCAAAGATGGCCATGCTTTGAATATTCATCTTCTAATAAATGTTGTTGATGAAGACCATGTTGAAAAAATTAAAAAAGCGCTCAGGAATTTGCGATTTAACTACAATAATCAAAGCTATGGGTGCGTTCGGGATGAATTAATTGAATTTGCAAGAGCGCAAAAACCATCGTTAACGGACGAACAAGCCGCATACAAATTTGGTATTCAGCAATTCAAACCATCCCACACAGACATCTTTAAATGGTTAGATGCAGACGGATGGCTCACCGCCAATAGTCTTGTTGGTATCGCTAATGGTACTGATGGAATCAGCGGTCTTCCGTTAGACGGATTCGCCTCTATACGAGACGAGCTGCTTCGTCGATCTCACTTTGTGTTTAGTGGCAACCCATCTGCTCGGCAGCACTATCTCGGACTCAAGCCAGGTTTCGATGTAGCCGAAATAAAACGACAGTACAACTCTTTGAAGCCGTGCTTTCATGGTTCTGATGCACATACCGTCGAAAAGCTCTTTGAGCCTGACCAAAAGCGATATTGCTGGATCAAAGCCGATCCAACTTTCTTCGGTTTACAACAGGCAATCAAAGAACCAGATGCAAGATCGTTTATTGGCGAAATACCGCCAAAGCTCAGTGAAGTTAGAGGGCAGAAGACGTATTTCATTGATCGTTTCGACATCATGAAAGTAGAGGACGGTGTGCCGAGCGAAAAATGGTTTGATGGATGCTCTGTACCCCTTAACTCAGACCTTGTAGCAGTTATTGGGAACAAAGGCAGCGGAAAAAGCGCATTGGCAGACGTTATAGCGCTGCTAGGTAATTCGCGGCAGCAAGAACACTTTTCATTCCTGCAACCCAAACGGTTTAAAGGCAAAGCTGGAGAACCAGCAAAGCATTTTTCTGCGACGCTGACATGGCTTGATTCAAATCCTATAACAAGAAATCTAAATGACGACCCGCCATCAGACGCAGTTGAATTAGTTAGATATATTCCTCAGGGACGTTTTGAAAAGTTATGTAACGAGCACGTCGCTGGCAGCTCGAAAGCATTTGAAATGGAACTACGAGAAGTCATTTTTTCTCATCTTGACCCATCAAGTCGGCTCGGGGCGCTAGATTTCGATCAATTAATTGTTCAGCAAGAGAAAAGCTATAGGGATCAGTCATCAGAATTTAGAAAGGAATTGTCGAGGTTGAATCAAGAAATTTCTGTAGTTGAAGATCAACTTCAACCCGACGTAAAGCGAAAGCTACAGGAGTTACTAACATTGAAAAACCGACAGATTGAGGAACACAATAAACTAATACCTACTGTACTTCCGAAGCCTACAGATGAACTTACCCTCGAACAAAAAGAGGCTGCTGCCTCGCTAGAAGTCATATCGACCAAACTCAAAGACCTAGACGAACGCGCAACGAGTCATTCTGGAAAGCGGCTATCCCTTGCTACAAAGTTAAAGGCAATTCAAAACATTCGTGAACGGATGCGCATTCTCGAGCGCTCCTACACACAGCTAAAAGAGGACACAGTTGAGGACTTTGAAACACTCGGTCTGACGTTGAGTGAGCTAATCACGTTTAACGTGAATATTAATTCGCTTGATGTTGCTGCGGACGATATACCGAAGGCGCAGGATGCGCTGCAATCTGACGTTGCGTATGACTCGACCGAAAGATTAAAGTTAATGGCTGAAATAGCGCCTCTAAATGCAAAGCTTAATGCCCCCCAAATGGCGTACCAACAAAGTCTACAGTCACTTGAAGAATGGACCATAAAGCTAAATGAGCTTACTGGAATGCAAGATGCACCGGAGACATTAAAAGGCTTAGAGAAGCGAATTGCACAACTTGATGAGCTTCCGAAATCGGTAGAAGCCTGCCAGGCACAAAGAGTCGAATTGGCAGGAGGCATTTTTGACATTCTCGATGCTCAGAGAAAAGCGCGGGAGCAACTATTTAAGCCATTGCAAGAAGTTATTGAAGAAAACAGTCTAATTCGGGAGGATTACAAACTTCAATTTCAAGCAACGTTAAATGGATCATCAGAAACGGTTGCTGCTTCGCTCTTCGCACTAATTAAACAAAATTCGGGAAGTTTCAGAGGGGAAGATGAAAGCTACGCCACCGTCAGGAAAATTGGCGAGAAATATGATTTCAACAAGCGTCAAGATGTATTGAATTTTGTTCGAGAGCTGTATGAGGAAATTCGGCAGGCGGCCACAGGAGGCGATGAAAACGCAGTCGGAATTGCCAATGTGCTTAGGCGTGATAAAGCTACAAAAGACAAAACAGCAGGTGATGTGTATGACCTGCTTTATAGCCTTTCATTTTTAGAACCACGGTATTCATTGCTGTTTCAAGATGCCGAGATCGAACAACTGTCGCCTGGACAACGAGGTGCTTTGCTTCTAATTTTCTATCTCTTAGTTGACAAAGGCCGCAATCCAATCATCCTAGACCAGCCAGAAGAAAACCTTGATAACGAAACAGTTGTAAGCCTGCTCGTCCCCGTACTCAGCGAGGCAAAGAAGAAAAGACAAATCATCATGGTTACGCACAACCCTAATTTGGCAGCGGTGTGCGATGCAGAACAAGTGATTTATTCGAGCTTTGATCGTAAAAAAGCATCGACAATATCGTATGTTGCAGGTGCCATCGAGAACCCAGTCATCAACTCGCATGTTGTAGTTGTGTTGGAAGGCACAAAGCCCGCCTTTGATAACCGTAAATCAAAGTACCATTGATTTTTCGGTAGCAGGTGAAAATTGCCATTCTCGGAGAAATGAGCCGTGTAAAGGTGTTTTGGGTGAGCTTCAGATCAAAACAGAATTAACCAAACTCAATATATAGAATGGTTGCCAGTAGGTCATCTCCAGTCATTACCACCCCAAATCCCGCCCCAATGCTAGAGTTTTAAAAACCCTACTGCTCCCCCATCGGCCGACCATTCTGCAAATACCCACCATCAAAATCCGGCTGTCGGCGCAAATCTAGCGTGAACGGGAATGCAGGATTTCTACCTTCGGCTTTCACACCCATCGGCCCCGGCGTATGCCCGATTTTTTGGAATCTTGCCACGCGTCGGGCTTCGGCTTCGAAGGCATTGGCAGGGAAGGTGTCATAGCTGCGGCCACCGGGGTGGGTGACGTGGTAGGTGCAGCCGCCAACTGAGCGCTGTGCCCAGGTATCGACGACATCGAATACGAGTGGTGCTTGTACGCCGATGGTGGGATGCAGCGCCGATGGTGGGGCCCACGCGCGGTAGCGCACACCGGCGACGAATTCGCCTGCCACGCCGGTAGCGGTCATTGGTACGATGCGTTCGTTGCAGGTGACGACATGGCGATTGCTGACCATGCCGCTGACTTTGATTTGCATGCGCTCGACGGATGAATCGACATAGCGGGACGTGCTTGAGCCCGCCATTTCTTCACCCAGCACATGCCACGGCTCAATCGCCTGACGAAGCTCCAGCTCCACACCTTGATACGCAACCGTGCCGTAACGCGGGAAGCGGAATTCCAGGAAAGGTGCTAACCATTCGAACGCGAATTGATAGCCCGCAGCGTTGAGATCATCGACAACATTTTTAATATCTTGCGCCACGAAATACGGCAGCATAAAACGATCATGCAATTCCGTGCCCCAGCGAATCAGTGGCGCGCGATAGGGTGTTTTCCAGAAGCGTGCAATCAAGGTGCGCAACAATAGCATTTGCGCCAGGCTCATTTGCGGATGCGGCGGCATTTCGAACGCGCGGAATTCGAGCAGACCCAAGCGACCGGTCGGGCCATCGGGTGAATAAAGCTTGTCGATGGAAAATTCAGCGCGATGCGTGTTGCCGGTGAGATCAATCATGAAGTTGCGCAGCAGACGATCCACCAGCCACGGCTGCAACGATTCTTCGCCGGATTTCGCTTTCACATCCATCTGCTCGAACGCGATTTCAAGCTCGTATAAATTATCGTCGCGCGCCTCATCCACACGCGGGCTTTGCGAAGTCGGCCCGATAAACATGCCGGAAAAAAGATACGACAGTGCGGGATGATTTTGCCAATAGGTGATGAGCGAGCGCAGCAAATCCGGGCGGCGCAATAGCGGCGAATCGGCAGGTGTCACGCCACCTACCGTGACATGATTACCGCCGCCGGTGCCGGTGTGGCGGCCATCAAGCATAAATTTTTCTGTGCCGAGCCGCGTCTGGCGGGCTTCTTCGTAAAGCGTTTCGGTATTCGCGGCTAACTCTTCCCATGATTTTGCGGGATGGATATTCACTTCAATTACACCGGGGTCAGGTGTGATCGCGAATTTATTGATGCGCTTGTCTGATGGAGGCGTGTAGCCTTCGATGCGCGCGGCGAGTTTTAATTTCGCGGCAGTGACTTCAATCGCAGATACGAGTGCCAAATAATCTTCAAGCAACGCGAGCGGAGGCAGGAAGGTGTAAAGCACGCCATCGCGCGCTTCTACACAAAGCGCGGTGCGCACGATGTCTTTCGCAGATTCACCTTTTTTTAGCACGCGCTCAGCGGGTTTTTCCAGCATCGAGTTTGATAATGAAACAAGCGTTGCGGCGAGCGCATCCTGATCTGCAAATGGATCGACTTCAATGATGGTTTCCGCATCTTCTGGTGCTACTACCGGCAACGATGCGAGCGGCAAACGAAAACCAATCGGCGAATCACCTTCAATTAGAAAAAGATGTTTAGTCGGGAGCGGCCATGTGCTGGAAAGCCAGGTGGAGAGCCATTCTTCAGCCAATGCAGGGGTATGGTCTTTTGCTTTTTCTGGCTTCTGTTCAAACGCTTTTAGCGGCAACACATAGCCAACCGCTTCACCAATTTGTCCGGCAAGTTGCGCCAATAATTTTGCTCGTGACGCTGAATTTTTGAACGCAGGATCAAGCGGATCAACGTTCACCGGCAGCTGGCTCTCGTCGCGGATCGTGCGCCACACGCTCTCGTAGGCGGGGATCGCATAATCTGGGTGCAAGCCGAGCTCGCCCGCGAGCGCGTGTGCGAACGCTTTCGCATCCGCGTGCGCGGAAAGTTTTTCTGATTTTGAAAACGCGATCAAGGAATCATCTCGCCAAACCGGCACACCATCGGGCCGCCAAAAACACGACAGCGCCCAACGTGGCAGCGGCTCGCCGGGATACCATTTTCCTTGGCCGAAGTGCAGCATCGAACCGGGTGCAAATTTGCCTTTCAGCCGTTGCAAAAGTGCGGTGGCAAGTTCCAACTTTTTAGGGCTCAACGCGGTGATATTCCACTCTGCACCCTCCATATCGTCAATCGATACAAAGGTTGGCTCGCCACCCATGGTGAGGCGCACATCGCCGCTTTTTAATTCATGATCCACCGCAAGACCTAACGCAGTAATTGAGCGCCATTGCGCATCGGTATAAGGCTTGGTCACACGCGGATCTTCGTGGATGCGGGTCACAGTCATCGTGAAATCGAGCTTCGATTCACAAGGATCAGTGAAGCCGGAAACCGGTGCTGCCGATGACGGAATGGCCGTACACGCGAGCGGAATGTGGCCCTCGCCTGCGAGCAAACCAGAGGTAGGATCGAGCCCGACCCAGCCCGCGCCGGGCAGATAGGCTTCGCACCATGCATGCAAATCAGTGAAATCTTTGTCCGTTCCCGATGGGCCATCGAGTGATTTTTGATCTGCGACTAATTGAATTAAATAACCGGATGCGAAGCGTGCGGCAATACCAAAACTGCGCAAAATCTGCACCAGCAGCCAGGCCGAATCGCGACACGATCCCTGACCGCTCGACAGCGTCAACTCCGGCGGCTGCACGCCGGGCTCCATGCGGATAAGGTAGCGAATATCCTGCTGCAATTTTTGATTCAGTGCGACCAGAAAATCAATCGTCACCATGCCCGGTTTGATGAGATTCGCCTTCGCGTAGTCGATCCATTTCTGCACGAGCGGGCCGACGGGATCGGTTTCGAGATAAGCGGTAAGTTCGCGTTTATTGTCTGCCGTATAGCTAAACGGAAAAGTACCCGCGTATTGCTCAACAAAAAAATCAAACGGGTTAATCACCGTCATATCGGCAACCAGATCAATCTCGATTAACAGCTCGTTCGACTTTTCCGGAAACACAACGCGCGCCAGCCAATTGCCATAGGGGTCTTGCTGCCAGTTGACGAAATGCTTGTCGGGTTTTACTTTGAGCGAATAGCTTTCAATCGGTGTGCGGCAATGCGCTGCCGGGCGCAGACGCACCTCATGCGGCGAGAGATTCACCGCACGGTCGAAGGTGTAGTGAGTTTTGTGGTGGAGGGCTACGCGAATGGTCATGGGGGTTTCTATGTGGCTTATTTGTTGTTTCGCCGATGGACGGGATTGTAAATAAATTGCCGTGTGCGGCAGTGATTGGGGTTCTTCTCGTGTGACGAAATTGGGTTCCCGCCTACGCGGGAACAGGGACTTTGTATTCTTTGGAGCACGCTAACAAAGCACCTGTTCCCGCGTAGGCGGGAACCCAATTTCAGGCAGTGAAATCGAGGTACAAATCGCGCCACGTCGGGTTCATGGTTTGAATCAAATTGACCTTCCATGCGCGATTCCATTTCTTGATTTGCGCTTCGCGTGTTCTCGCCGCTAATGCGCTTTCGTGAATTTCGTACCAGACTAATTTATCAACATCGTGCAGCTTGGTGAAGCCTGGAATAACTTTGGATTTGTGTTGCCAGACTCTTGTGACTAAGTCGTTTGCGAAACCGGTGTAGAGGGTGCCATACATTTTGCTGGCTAAGATATATACGGCTGGCGTTTTGCTGCGGGATTAGGCTCCGGCCTTTTGATGGAAACCCCGTTCGGAGAGCGGTAGCGGGGCTCCTAGACAGAAAAAATTGTATTCAAAGCGGAAGTCACTCCATCCAATCCGGATCCGGCAACTCCGCAAACACCCTCCGTAACCCGCCGCCCCAGCGCTGTCGCAGCATCGAGAAATACGGGTCGCCATCGCGAATGCGCTGTTGCACACCGACTTTTAACGAATCATTGGGATACCACAGCATATCAATCGGCAAGCCAACAGAGATATTCGATTTCACGGTGGAATCGAACGAGATCAGCACGCACTTCGCGGCTTCTTTTTGCGGCGTGGCGGTCGTTACCACTCGATCCAAAATCGGCTTGCCGTATTTGGATTCGCCCAGCTGAAAATACGGTGTCTCATCGCATGTCTCAATGAAATTACCTTGCGGATAAATATGAAACAGCCGCTGTTTCTCGCCACGGATTTGCCCGCCAACAATAATGTTGGCCGATGCCTCGATACCGCTTTGCATCAGCGCAGGCCCATCGCGCGCAGCCATCTCGCGCAACGCGTTACCGGTCAGCGTGGCGACATCAAACATGGACGGCACATTCCAAATGGTTTCGTGCGCCACCTCCGCATGCAAGTGGCGATCCAGAATATTAATCACGCCTTGGGTCATCGCCAGATTGCCGCTGGAAAGTACGACAATGATGCGATCGTCGTTTTTCTCGTAGACGCGCATTTTGCAAAACGTGGCAATGTGATCCACGCCCGCGTTGGTGCGCGAGTCAGACGCAAAAATCATTCCGGAATCAAGTTTGATGGCGACGCAATAAGTCATGTTGTGATCTGAAAGTAATTATTGTTATGCGGCTTTTGCCGTGGCGGCAGGAACGGGAACAGTCGCTTCGAAGAAAGACTTATCTATTTCACCACCGAGTCGATGCGTGGAAGCCAAAAAATCGGTCAGGTATTCGTGCAAGCCGCTGCTAAAAATATTCTGTATGGTACCGAATTGCAGTGCCGCGTATATTTCACCTGCTTGGCGGGTGGCTTCGAAAGAAGTTGCATTTTGCACTTTACAAAGGATTTCATAGATCTCTTGAAAACAGAACCGTAGCGAACGGGGGATATCGTCGCGTAGCACCAGCAATTCTGCCACTTTCAACGGTGTGATCACATCACGATATACCTTGCGATACGATTCAAACGCGGAGACGGAGCGTAGCACCGCCGACCACTGATAATAATCCACTGCGCCGCCGA
>JANMQR010000194.1:0-20698 GCA_031370625.1 Burkholderiales bacterium
CCGTCGAAGGCCGCTTGGTGCCTACTGAAGCTGAGCTTGCACGTAAAGAAGGCCGCACATATGAGACCGGCAGCGAATTTCTGAACTGCATTGTCAACAACCAGCGGAAAAATTTAAATACCAAAGGACGTTACAAAGAGCCAATTTCCCTCCAAAATAGTTTTGCGCCCGCGTTGCCGGATGGATGGGTTTGGGCTTCTGCGGACCAAGTGTGCGCTCAGATTACAGACGGCGAACATATTCAGCCCAAGTATCAGTCCACAGGGTTTCCAATGCTAACTGCAAAGCATGTTCGCGATGGCTATGTTTCGTTCAAACATGTTGAGCTTATTGGTGAGGCTGATTTTTTAAATTGTCTGCGGCGATGCGCTCCCTCATTTGGCGACATATTGATTGTTAGCGTTGGCGCTACTACTGGACGCGTTGCCATCGTGACTACAGATGAGCCGTTCGCGCTTGTACGCAGCGTGTTGCTGTTGAAGCCAATAGTCCCTTCTCGCTACATGCTTGGCGCAATTCAATCTCCCTTGGTTCAGAAATACATTCGGCGCGCATCGGGATCGACCGCACAAGCGCATCTCTACATAAAAGACACGAAAGCAATGCCGATCCCTTTACCGCCGTTAGCTGAGCAAATCCGTATATCTGAAGAAATCGAGCGCTGCTTCTCGTTGGTACGCCGCGTCGAAATTCAGACAGAAGCGAATCTCAGGCGCGCCGAACGCATGCGTCAATCAATACTTGCGAAGATGTTCAGTACACCCGTTAGTGTAGTTGCGGAGGATGAAGCCGCATGACAGTGCAAATCATCGAAATCATGGGCCGCGCCAGTCAGGGCATGACGCGCCCATTCATTTGTCGCGGCGATGATGGGTATATCTATTTTGTGAAGGGCCGGGGTGCGACGCGACGCAGCCAAATTTGTGAATGGATTGCAGGTCACCTTGCGCTGAAGTTGGGTTTGCTGGTTGCGCCTTTCGAGATCGTCGAGGTGTCGCCTGAATTGCTTTCAATTGCATCGGCAGAGACGAGGAATGATCTTGGCGAAGGGCCTGCGTTTGGTTCACGAAAAAGCATGGTGGTTGAGCTTTCTATTAGCCATTTTGACCATATTCCCGATGTAACCCAACGAGACGTTTTGGCTTTCGATTGGTGGGTACGCAACGGGGATCGAAACCTAACGGAAACGGGCGGGAACCCGAATCTGTTCTGGGATGTCGAAAAGCAGTCTTTGGTCGTCATAGACCACAATCAGGCGTTTGATCCGGGCTTTTCAGAAGCGGAATTCTTTGATTTACATGTGTTTTCTGGCCAACGACATGCATTGTTCGACGATTGGGTATTGCGGCAGGAATACAACAACCGTTTAGCTGCTGTAATGGCGGATTGGACGATGATTTGTCATACTCTTCCTTCTGCTTGGTGGTTTGTCGATGTTGACGAGACTATTCCCACTGAGTTTGACCTGAATGCCGTGCACGCGGACTTAATGAGATTCCAAGATGAATCGTTTTGGAGCCAACCATGAACAATATTCCTTGCCTCTACGCAATCGTTAGATTTGCACCTTTTGTTGAAACTGGCGAGTTTGCAAACGCAGGCGTGATTCTGCTCGCCCCTCAACAGCGCTATTTCGGTTACCGACTTATGGACAACCGTTTCGCTCGCGTAACGCATTTTTTTGAGCCGCTTGAGGGCAAAGTTGTTCGGACGACGATGCGCACGCTGAAGGAGGAGCTCGCTCGTGCGGCGGTGTTGTTAAAGCAGCACGGTTTCGACAAGCGACTCAAGAAAAATGATGTTGAATTTGCCAAAGGGCTTTTCAATGAGATCGTTCGACCGCGTGAAACGACGGTGAAATTCAGCGAGCCCCGGGTTGCGTTGGTTACCGACCCGAAAGCGAAGCTCGATGAACTTTATGCGTATTACGTTGAACGTGGCTTCGTCACGAAGGAGTATCAAGAGGCTGCGCTAGAGCGCGGGATGCGCAAGCTCTTCAATGAAGCACGCATCGGTGATCGCTTTATGCGCGCGAACGTGGGCAACGCGGAGTACCACGCGGCGTTTCCTTTCGTAGAAAAGGATGACGATGTTGCCGTACGCGTGATCAAACCGTTGCATCTCAATCACAAAGAGCCAAGCAAGATCATCGACCATGGCGGACAGTGGATTGTTCGTGTGCAGGCGCTCAAGAAACGAGAGCTGCTGCCTAACCGCGTTTTGTTTGCTGTGGATGCGCCGAAACTGAATGACCAGCGAGGACGTAACGCTCGTGAAGTAATCGCCGAGCTTGAGACGCTTGGAGTAAAGGTCGTTCCATTCGGTGAGAAACAGCAAGTCTTGGATTTCGCGACCGCATATTAGGCGGTTCTGCGCTTGCGAGCGACAGGGATTTAAGGCGCTCAATTCAAAGAAGTGCCCGCCCAGCATGCCGTCCCAGCCACTTTCGGCCTAAAGGCCCCGCCGGTGCTTGTTGTTCGGCAATTCGGCAGGCACAAATAAACCCATATGTTATATGCAAATAGCATATAAGCGATGTACCAGCTGATTTTTAGGAAAATATTCTCAGTTCTTGAATTAAGAATGTTGACAAAAGTGCACATAATAAAATATCCTTATCTATCAATATTCTTAATTCAAGAATAAAGAACAATGGCCAAAGTTATCAATCAACAATCCGCCCTCAAGCCCCAAGACCTATTCGTGCTCTTCGCACTATTGAGTCGCGGTAACGCGCCCGGAAACTATACCGAACTCGCCGCCGCAACGGGCTTGGCGGCCTCTGCCGTGCACGCGTCGCTCAAGCGCGCAGCCGAAGCGCGGCTGGTGAGCACGCATGAGGGTTGGCCGGTGGTGCTCAAATCGCAGTTGAGGGAATTCGTGTTTTACGGCGCGAAGTATGCGTTCCCGGCGGTGTGGGGTGCGCTCTCGCGTGGCCTGCCGACGGGCTATGCGACGGCACCGCTGAATAAGCTCATTGTCAGCTCAACCGACCCCGTACCCGTATGGCCGCACCCGAACGGACCCGTGCGCGGAATGAGTCTGGCGCCGCTCTATCCTTCCGTGCCGGAGGCGGCAATGCGCGATGAAAAGTTGTACGCGATGCTCTCACTTTTCGACGCCATCCGCAGCGGGCAGGCACGCGAGCGCGAAGCGGCGAAGGGTTTGCTTGAGGAATACTTCAAGTGATGGCGAGCGATCCGAACGTCGCGAAAGTCGAGCTGATCGCGAACGCACTCGGCCCACTGCGCGAGCGGCTCGTGCTGGTGGGCGGATGTGCGGCGGGATTGTTGTTTACTGATCCCGGTGCCGCGCCCGCACGCGTGACCTACGATGTTGATCTGTTGGCGGAGGTCGCAGCGCTGTCCGGCTATCACCAACTCGAGAAAGAATTTTCGCAGCTTGGGTTCAAGCGCGATATGTCGGCGGACGCACCCATCTGTCGCTGGCGATTGGGTGAGCTTGAGGTCGATTTGATGCCAACCGAATCATCCATCCTGGGCTTTTCCAATCGCTGGTATCCACTGGCCGTTGAAACTGCACAGCCGCTAACGCTGCCAAGCGGAGTGACCATCCGGCTGATATCGGCACCGGCATTTATGGCGACAAAATTTGTGGCGTTTGCTGGTCGAGGCAATCGCGATTTTCTGGCCAGCCATGATCTGGAGGACATCATCAATCTGATCGATGGTCGTCCCGAATTGATTGATGAGGTTGCGCAGTCGCCAACAGAATTGCGCTCATATCTTTCCGCGCAATGCCAGACGTTGCTGGATACGCCGGCATTCCACGACGGCTTGCAGGGATTTATCGTTCCCGGGTACGCGCAAGGTGGACAAATCGCAACCGTGACGCAGCGCCTGACGCGGCTCGCGAACATTGAAGAAAGCAAAAAATGAATTCCGCCACCATCGTCCAAAAACTCTGGAACTACTGCAACGTGCTGCGCGATGACGGCATGAGCTACGGAGATTACGTTGAGCAGCTGACCTATCTATTGTTTCTGAAAATGGCCGACGAGCGCAGCCAGCCACCCTATAACCAAAATGATAACCAAAATGCGAGCCAGCCCGGCATGATTCCGACGGCATACGGATGGCCGGAACTGCTGAAGCGCGATGGCGATGAGCTGTTCGATCATTATCGCCACACCTTGGAAAAACTCGGTGCCGAAAAAGGCATGCTTGGCCTCATTTTCAACAAAGCACAGAACAAGTTTCAAGACCCCGCCAAGCTCAGACGGCTGGTGGTGGATTTGATCGATGCGGAGAACTGGTCGGCGATGGGCGCGGATGTGAAGGGCGATGCCTATGAGGGCTTGCTTGAGAAAAATGCGCAGGATACGAAATCCGGTGCGGGCCAATATTTCACACCACGCCCGTTAATCAAAGCGATGGTGGATGCGGTGGCGCCGAAGCCGGGCGAAACCATTTGCGACCCGGCCTGCGGCACGGCGGGCTTTCTGTTGGCGGCGCATGATTATTTGGTGGCACATAACCCGAATCTCACCAAGCTTGAAAAGAAGCATTTAAAAGACTCATCAATGCGCGGCTGGGAGCTGGTGCAGAGTACGGCGCGATTGGCGGCGATGAACATGATGCTGCACGGCATCGGCTCGGAGGTGAGCGTGCCGATTATGGTGGTTGACGCGCTGGCGACTGACCCAGGTGAGCGCTTTGAGGTGGTGCTCGCGAACCCGCCATTCGGGAAGAAAAGCAGCACGCAAATCGAGGGCGCGGATGGCAAGCGCACCACAGAGAAGGACGTCATTGAGCGCGATGATTTTTGGGCGACAACATCGAACAAACAGCTCAACTTTGTGCAGCACATCAAGACGCTACTCAAGATAAATGGTCGCGCGGCGGTGGTGCTGCCGGATAACGTGCTGTTTGAAGGCGGGGCAGGCGAGACTATTCGCAAAAAGCTGTTGCACGAATGTGATGTCCATACGCTGCTGCGGCTGCCGACCGGATTGTTCTACGCGCAAGGTGTGAAAGCTAATGTGCTTTTCTTCGACCGCAAACCAGCGGCTGAGACGCCGTGGACGAAGAAGCTATGGATTTACGATCTGCGCACCAACAAACATTTCACGCTCAAAACCGCGCCCATGCGCCGCGAAGACCTTGACGAATTTGTGACGCTTTACAACCCTGCAAACCGTCATCAGCGTAATGCGACCTGGAGCGCCGACAATCCCGAGGGCCGCTGGCGCGCCTACGAATACGGCGAGCTGATTGCGCGTGACAAAGCGAGCCTCGATATTTTTTGGCTTAAAGACGACAGCCTCGCGGATTCAGACAACTTGCCGCCGCCTGATGTGATCGCCCAGGAAATTGTTGAAGACCTTGAAGCTGCGTTGGAACAGTTTCGATTGATTGCGGGAGACATCGGCGCGCCTTGACGGATGAAGGAAGCGCCGGCGGCCACCGCTGGCGACAGAGGTTTTTTTGTTTAAACCCTAGTACTGGTTCGGTGTTTGAGCATTTATTGGCTCAAACGGCACGGCCTGATTAGAGTTTATAAGTTAAATCATCGAAAACTCAAAAAACTGTCATTCCGGCGAAGGCCGGAACCTAGGCCTTCGTATATTCAAAGATTACAAATGGACTGGGCCCCGGCCTTCGCCGGGGTGACGGATTATTAGTAAGGTCTCAACCCTATTGCGTCAATCTGGTTAAAGCCTCACGATATTTATCACTCGTCTTTTGCGCAATATCCGCAGGCACTTCCGGCGCGGGTGGCTTGCGGTTGAAGCCGATGGAATCAAGCCAATTGCGGATGAATTGTTTGTCAAAACTCTCCGGCGACACGCCGACCTTGTAAGTCGCGAGCGGCCAGAAGCGTGATGAATCCGGCGTTAATACTTCGTCGATTAAATGCAGGGTGCCGTTCGCATCCAGGCCAAATTCGAACTTGGTATCCGCGATAATAATGCCACGACTTAACGCATATTCAGCGGCCTCGTTGTACAAACGAATCGCGACATTGCGAACCTCGGCGGCGCGTGCGGCACCGATAATTTTTTCGCAGGTGGCGAAGTCAATATTCTCATCATGTTCACCCGCTTCCGCTTTGGTCGCAGGTGTGAAAATCGGTTGCGGCAATTTTGATGCGCGTTGCAAACCGGCGGGCAATTTCACGCCGCACACCGATTGCGATTGCTGATATTCCGCCCAGCCTGAGCCCTCCAGATAGCCGCGCACCACGGCTTCAATCGGCAACACTTTATAGCGTTTCACGACGATGGCGCGGCCGCGTACTTGATCGCGCTCGTTCACCGCGACCACCGTTTCAGGATCAATGCCGGTCAATTGATTGGGCACGACGTGCGCTAATTTCTTGAACCAAAAATTCGCAAGGCCGACGAGGATTTCGCCTTTTTGCGGAATCGGTGTGGGCAAGATTACGTCATAAGCTGATAGCCGGTCTGACGTCACCAGCAGTAATTTATCGTCGCCGACAGCGTAGATGTCGCGCACTTTGCCGCGAGCGATTAGGGGAAGTGATTTGATGGTGGATTCGTACATTTAGATTAGACGATCGCAATAAGCAGTAAGAAAAACGTGGCGACGATTGAGAGCAGGATGGGATACAGTATTCCGATCACGCTATAACGGATAAACGTCAGAAACCAGTTGCCGCCGAAGAATCGCTGCAGCGCCACCAGATAATAAATCGCTGCCGCGACCAGCACAGTCACCGCCAGCCAAATTGGTAATAGCGCCGACATCAGCATCACAAAAAATGTGAACGCATGGATATGCAGCGCATACACCACATGCTCACCGTAATAGTAGCCGCGGTTGATATACAAAAGTTTCGTGAGCAGCGCAAACAGGGGCAACATCATGAACATAGCATACGGAATATTGGCAATCGCACCATCACGCAGCATGCCCAGCACCTGCGTTTGCGTTTTGCCTTTGTATTTTGCTTGTAGATGATCTTTCAACCACTGGCACATTTTTTCACCGGCTGCGCAATTAAAATCGGCCACATTGATGGAGTCATCATTAGGGGATTTGTCCGCGTTTTCTTCTGCCGCCTTGGCGCCAGCGGCTGCACCTTGCTTTGCGCTTTCGGCGGCTTCCGCGACAATACCTTTGACCATCTTGTCGATGTCACCGTCTGCCGCGTCGTCTTCATTCTTTGCTGCTACGCTACCAGCTGTAGGCAAATCCTGTCTATTTTTGTTGATGATTGAATTGCTTTTTGAAGCAGGGTCGGCATCCGCCTTTAGAAAAATAAATGGCTTGTCTGCTTTCGCATCCTCAGCGGAGAATGTAATCGTCGATCCCAGACCGGCAATTTTGACCACCAGAAAAAATAGAAAACTGGCGGTGATGTAAAGCCGCAGCGGCGAAATGTAGCGCTGCTTCCGACCGGCCCGATACTCGCGCGTCAGCTCAGCCGGCTTGAGGAACAATAACCAAAGCGTCTTCCACAGCTTGCCTTCCAACGCGACGTAATGGGTGATAAATTCGTGAACGAATTCCCAGAACGTCGGCGGATGGTTTAACGTGTCCTGGCCGCAGGATGGACAGAAATTAACAACCGGCAGAGGAAGATTCGCGTCGCAATTACGGCACGTTACTTCCTGTGCGTGCCCGTCGTTCAATTCACGACCGCATTCAATTCGCCCTTGGCGTATTTTTCGGCCATCACGCTCATGCCAATTGGCTTGATTTTCGACGCCTGACCGGCGCAACCAAATTGCTGATAGCGTTCAATGCAAATTTTCTTCGCAGCGGCGCGCGCGGGTTTCAAGAAATCGCGTGGATCAAAGTGTGATCGGTTTTCGTTCATGAATTTGCGCACGGCAGCGGTCATGGCGAGCCGTATATCGGTATCGATATTAATTTTTCGCACGCCGTGTTTGATGCCTTCCTGAATTTCTTCCACCGGCACGCCGTAGGTTTCTTTCATCTCGCCGCCATTGGCGCGAATGATGTCGAGCAAATCTTGCGGCACGCTGGATGAGCCGTGCATCACCAAATGTGTAGTCGGAATGCGCGCGTGGATTGCCTTGATGCGATCAATCGCCAAAATATCGCCGGTGGGTTTGCGGGTAAATTTATACGCGCCGTGCGAGGTGCCAATCGCAATCGCCAACGCATCTGCACCGGTCTTTTTGATGAAGTCTGCGGCTTGTTCCGGGTCGGTCAACAGCTGTTCGCGGGTCATGGTGCCCTCGGCGCCGTGGCCGTCTTCCTTGTCACCCTTCATGGTTTCGAGTGAGCCTAAACATCCCAATTCGCCCTCGACCGTCACGCCAATCGCGTGCGCCATATCGACCACGCGCTTGGTGGTGTCAACGTTGTACTCATAGCTCGCCACGCTCTTGCCGTCGGCCATCAACGAGCCATCCATCATTACGCTGGAGAATCCCAGGCGCATCGCCTGCAAACACACCGTCGGGCTTTGGCCATGATCCTGATGCATCACCACCGGAATATCGGGATAGCTTTCAACCGCCGCTTCAATCAAGTGCCGCAGAAAATGTTCGCCCGCGTATTTGCGCGCACCGGCACTCGCCTGCATGATGACCGGGCTATTGGTCTCGTATGCCGCCTCCATAATCGCCTGTACTTGCTCAAGATTATTCACATTGAAAGCGGGCAGGCCATAGCCGTTTTCAGCGGCGTGGTCGAGCAATTGGCGCATGGATACGAGTGACATGGCGATCTCCGGGTTGGTGTTTAATATGGAATGCTCTCATTTTACGGCTTCGGTGGTGCCTTGTCTTGACTTCTGCGCTTGTTAAGCCCTGTCACCAGTGAAATCACCCACGGCCGAATGCCGAGCGCGATACCGATGGTTTGACGCTGGTCGGCAGGCAAATAGCCATCGAGCTCGGCCAGTTCATGAAACTCTTGCGCGATGCGCGTGAGCTTGCGCTCGAGATGAACGACTGAGGCGCGCGACAGCTCGCGAAATTCGAACAGAAAATAGCCGCCCTTCGAGGCGAAATCAGCCTGCAAAAAATCGCCCACCACCGCGCGGCCATGCACGCGACGGATCGGCCCGTCGCTCTTTAGCCGCAGACTTCTGGGCACTTTCAGGCGAATCACATCATTCGCACCCAGCTCAATTAAACCTAACTTATCGAGCTGCAAAAGCAGCTTCACGCACTCTGCGCGGGTGAGTTCATACGTTTCTAAAATTGATTCAATCGTCTGATCGTTGAACGCCAAATAAAACATGCCGAGCAGCCGCGCATCGGCGGCCAGCGCTTCTTCCTGCCGCTGCGTCATCTGGTCAATATCAGTACTCGCGCCACGGGCGAGGCGTGCCAGCTCAAAAAAATCAATCTCCAGCACGTTGCAGATTTCCTCCACGCGCCGCAGCGTAAATGTTTCCTCCGAAAACAAGCGCTTCACGCTCGCTTCCGATAGCCCGATCCGCGAACCCAAATCGCTGTAGGTGATATCGCGCGCCTTGAGCGTGGCCTTCAAGGTAGAAATGAGGGTGCTGGTGCGGGCTTTATTACTCATGTTTTTTAAACCTTTCTACGAGCAAGAGCGATAGATAAGTAAGACCCAAGAAGTGCCCCGGAAAGCAGCCCCCTTCGCAAGACGCTCCCAAATCAGCAACGAGTATCAACGAAGGGAGCTTAAGGTATCGATAAATGATACCTTAATTTAAACGTATTGCTTAACAAATGTTCACAGCCCACAATCCACTCACTGAATCAAAACGTAAAAACCCAACCAACGGAGAACATTGTGGAAAAAACTTTGAGAACATCAGCTGCGGCAATTGCCCCGATTGTCATCGCGCTTATCGCATCCTTTGCGGCAGTAAATGCCCAAGCGCAGAGCCCACAGCAGTTTCCGGTGAACGCAAACGACGATGCATGCTTTCCGATGTGCCAGGGAACCGGGGCGGCTCAGGCAGCTGAAATCGAACCGCCAAAAACGGACGTCTGTGGAAGCGAATCGTCGAGTTTGATCAAACAAGCCGAGCAACTTAATGATCGCGTGAAGCCGATCAAAGAAATCGTCGGCTACGTGCGCTCACCGCAAGGCTTGGCGATCAAGCTGGTCAATGATCACTTCGTAAAAATTCCTGCGTGGGTGGGCTACGCGATGGACCCGGTGGGTTCGCTCAAAAACCGTGCGATGGATGAAGTCAGAACGCGCGCCAAATCGGCGATTGGATTGAATCGTGCGCCAGCTAACTGCGCAGCGGAGACAGCCACACCAATTGATGCCGCACTGATTCCCATCGACACACAGCAAATCTAATTCATTTTTTCCGGAGCAAAACATGGTTCTGCAAATTGCAAATGCTGATTGGGAACGCCTTGACGAGCGAGCGGCGGAGGTGGATCGACTGGTTTTTTATGCAGCCACAATCTCATCCTTCCTCGAAATTTCGATTGAGCATTACACCGCATCGCTACGGCAGATTTTTAAGGATGAGCCTGAAGTCGTGCAGTGGCTGGACAGTGTATGGGAGCCCGAGGAGCGCGCGCATGGCGAAGCGATGCGCGTCTACATGGCGCGCGTATGGCCGCAATACAATTGGGGGCGCGCTTATGCGGGCTTTGTAAATCAATACGCGCCGCTCTGTGATGTCGGCCTGATGCGCCCCACACCAGCACGCGAAATGCTGGCACGCTGCGTGACCGAATGCGAAGCCGCGGTGCTGTACCGCACGCTGGCCAATATGGCGTCAGACCCGCTGGCAAAACATTTGTTTAATGCGATGTACGAAGATGAAATTTCGCACTACAAATTTTTCTTCCGCTGGTTCCGCGTCTTGCGCGAGCGCGAAGGCTTGGGCGCATTCTCCGTCTTCAACGAAACGTTATCGCGCCAACGCAAAGCGCTAGATGAAGACGTGGGCTTGGCCCTTTCACACGTCAATAACGGCTTCCTAAAACCGATGCCGTTCGCACCGCTCGAGCAGAACACGCTGATGACGATGGCACAAGTCGCGCTGGAAGATCACTTCCCCTTCGAAACCGCCCGCGCCATGATGCTAAAACCGCTACGCGCATGCTCCGGCTGGGGCAAGCCGCTGGCGAGTGCGGTGGATATGTTTTATCGGTTGGGGCAGCGGGTGGTGGTTTGATGGTGTAGCTGATTTAACGGAGAGTCAATGTGACGGCAAAAGACCTGACTCTGGCTTCTTGATAGCAGTTGTTGGCCTCCAGGTCTATTTTTCGCTTCCCTCAAAAGGTTTTTGTGCTGTAGATTCGGACTGGAGGCTAATCTCAATAACCTGCGATCTAACCCACCATCCGACAAGCAACCAAATTGCTGTGATTAAAATGCCGATAAGAATACTTTCCATGATGACTGCGATGACAAGAAGTCCACCGAAAACACTCGCCGCTACAAAGTCGAAAACAGCGTCTGCAAAAAAACCAGTGGCACATAGTTTAGCTTTGCAGTTTGGGCAATCGAACTCCTTGCTAATGTCGACCTGTGCAAATTGGTGTCCACAGCTAGGGCAGCTGTTTTTTTTATTTGAACTCATGGAATAGGCTGTGACTAAACTCTAGCATGGGGGCAGTGTTTTGAGCGTAAATGCTCGTAATGGCACGCTGATATTGGGATTTAGGATTCACACAGTGGCAATGATGGTTTTGTCAACGCGTGGGCGGATGAAACGCGTCCGCCGTACGCTTGCTGTGTAACTACTCGTCGGATTCACCTTTGTCATCGCTATTAGCTACCACCTCCAAATCCAATACTTTCCAAGCAATTGCGTAAACAATGGCCCCAATGAGAAGGGCTATACCCAAGCTTTCAAAGAGACCGGCGTCCTTTCGGGTGACACTTATGGCAATCACACTCACAGCCAGAATTGCGACTATCTCTATTGCTTTTCCATTTTTAATAGCAAGCGTTGTCCCACAGTTTGAGCACGTAGCCCGATTCTCGAACACCCGCCACATCGAGATTGTATTTCTGCATGTGGGACAGCGCTTTTTCATGGCCCAAATGCAAACCATGCACTGTGGCTTTTTCGGTCTACACGCGCAACGGTTTGCATTTTTTTATCCTGAACGCCTACTCATAGATATTGCCCGCAGAAAGAAAAACCGCACAAAGTCGGATCAGCAAAGTGCAAAGTTGGAGCAGGTCTCGCTGTTTGCCTACTTTAAGCCGGCCGATGCTCCCCAATCCGCACAATCTTCATTGTGTTCGTACCGCCCGATTGACCAATCGGCTCGCCCATCGTAATCACGACAATATCGCCACGCTCCACGACTTTGTTTTCGAGCAACGCTTGCTCGGCTTCGAACAATAGTTTTTCGCGGTCATGGCCTTCGTAGGCGAGCGCGAAGGGGCGCACGTCGCGCATCAGGGCGCACTTTGTGTGGGTGGCGGCCTCGGGCGTGAGCGCGTAGATTGGCACGCCGGAATTCAGGCGCGACATCCATAGCGCGGTAGAGCCCGACTGCGTTAAGGACGCGATACATTTCACTTTTAAATGGTGCGCGGTGAATAGCGCTGCCATCGCAATCGATTGATCGACGCGCGTAAATATGCGATCCAAAAATTCGCGATCCAGTTTTACTTCGGCACTCTTTTCGGCCTCGGTGCAAATGCGCACCATTGCTTCCACTGTTTCCACCGGATATTGACCGGATGCTGATTCAGCCGAGAGCATCACCGCATCAGTGCCATCCAATACGGCATTCGCCACATCCGATACTTCAGCACGCGTCGGGATCGGCGAGGACACCATCGATTCCATCATTTGTGTGGCGGTGATGGTGAGTTTGTTCATTTCGCGCGCCATGCGGATCATGCGTTTTTGCAGCGCGGGCACGGCGGCATCGCCGACTTCCACCGCCAAATCACCACGCGCAACCATGATGCCATCACAGGCTTTCATGATGTCTTCCAGCGCCGCATTGGTGACGGCTTCAGAGCGCTCGATCTTCGCGATCAGTAATGCCTTGCCACCCGCCGCACGCATTAGCTCGCGCGCCATGTACATATCTGCGCCCGATTTCGGGAATGACACCGCAAGGAAATCTGCGTTCAGCGCGACCGCCGTTTTGATATCGTCCATGTCTTTCGAGGTCAGCGGCGGCGCAGTCAAGCCACCACCTTTGCGGTTGATACCTTTGTTGTTCGAGAGCACGCCACCTTGCGTCACGATGCAGTTAATTTCATCGCCGCGCACCGACTTCACTTCAAAAACAATCAAGCCATCGTTCAACAACAACAAATCGCCCGGCTTCACATCGCGCGGCAGCTCTTTGTAGTCAATGCCGACGCGCTCCTGATCGCCCAATTCGCACTTGGCATCCAGGATAAAAGCATCGCCCATTTTTAGCGTAATTTTGCCGTCGGCAAATTTGCCCACGCGGATTTTTGGCCCCTGCAAGTCGGCCAAAATGCCCACTGGCCGATTATGTTTTGCCGCGAGCGCGCGAACCAAATTCGCGCGATCAATATGATCCTGCGGCGTGCCATGTGAAAAATTCATCCGCACCACGTCTACACCGGCGAGAATCAAGCGTTCCAATACTTCCGCAGAAGATGAAGCAGGACCTAATGTGGCAACAATCTTTGTAGCGCGTGGCATGTGGGTTCCCTTTTGGAATTTTTAAACGAAGCAGAATGATTTGGCACGATGTAACAACAGTTAAACACTCGCCCTTTGCACGAGTATTTCAACCGCCGGCAACGTCTTTCCTTCAAGAAATTCCAGAAACGCACCCCCACCGGTCGAGATGTAGGAAATCTTTTCCGTGACGCCATATTTGGCAATCGCAGCCAACGTATCACCGCCACCGGCAATGGAGAAAGCATCGGAATCCGCAATCGCATGTGCCAGCGTTTCGGTGCCGTGGCCGAACTGATCGAATTCGAATACACCGATGGGGCCGTTCCAGACGATGGTGCCAGCGTTTTTCATGATGTTGGCAAGCGTTGCTGCGGTGTCGGGGCCGACATCAAAAATCATGTCGTCTGCTACAACATCGCTAGCGCGTTTGGTGATTGCAGGCGTGGTGGCTGAAAACACTTTGCCGCAAATCACATCGGTGGGAATCGGCACGGCTGCGCCACGCGCGGCCATCATCTCAATTATTTCTTTGGCCTCGTTCAGCAAATCAGGTTCGGCCAATGATTTGCCAATCGGAAAACCTTTTGCCAGTAAAAACGTATTGGCAATGCCGCCACCCACCACGAGCTGATCCACTTTCGAGGCGAGTGATTTTAGAATCGTGAGTTTGGTCGATACTTTTGAGCCGGCCACAATTGCGACCATCGGCCGCTTTGGATTTAATAGCGCAGCGCCCAACGCATCCAACTCTGCGGCGAGCAATGGCCCAGCACACGCGACCTTTGCAAATTTCGCAATGCCGTGCGTGGTCGCCTCGGCGCGATGCGCGGTGCCGAATGCGTCGTTTACATACACATCACAGAGCGCCGCCATTTTTTTGGCGAGCTCGTCACTATTCTTTTTTTCACCCACGTTTACGCGACAATTTTCGAGCAGCACTAATTCGCCCGCCGCAACATCTACACCATCGACCCAATTAGCTTTCAGTGGCACCTCGCGCTGCATGATCTCGCTCATGCGTTTTGCGACGCGATCAAGCGAATCTTCACGCTTGAATTCACCCTCAGTCGGGCGGCCTAAATGGGAAGTCACCATCACCGCAGCGCCGGATTCAAGCGCCAGCTCAATCGCGGGAATGGAGGCGCGAATGCGGGTGTCGTCGCTAATATTTCCCGCTTCATCCTGTGGCACATTCAAGTCAGCGCGGATAAAAACGCGTTTGCCGTTGAGTTCGTTTTTTGCAGCCAGATCGGTCAGGCGTACGAAATTAAGATTCATTGAAAAGTTATTTTCCTGTCTGTATTTCTGTTACTTCACGCACGTCTGCAGTTCAGCATCGCTACGATTGAGCAGCGTCGCGGCATCATCCAGCTTCACTTTCATCGCTGGTGTAGCATCGCCTGTTGAGGCCGCAAATTCGCGATATGTATCGGCACCCTGCGATACGCCGGCCAGCATGGTGATGCGAGCATTCTCGGTGCATTCATCGCCTTTGAACGACTGAATTTCGGATTTCACGGCATCCATTTTGGCGAGCACGGGCGCGAACTCTGTCTTTGGCGTTCGGCCAGCTTCATTCATCACGCCGTTCCATTTCATGCGCAGGCTGCGCACGTCGGCAACCGCTTTTACCGCGCCCGCGCTCTTGGCCTCGGCCGCACGTCGCGCGTCCTCCTCGGTACGCGCCACCGCGGCGGAATCTTCCAGCTTGCCTTTTTGCTCAGCGAGGCGTTTGGCGATTTCTTCGTTGGTTTGTTTTAGTTCTGCATTGGGATCAATCGTCGAACCGGGCGTGGCTGCCTCCTGGCGATTGCAGCCTGCCAGCGTCACCAATACGGCAGAAACCAAAAATAATTTGACGGCGCGATTAACTGTTTGCGACTGAATCATATTGTCCCCTCAAAAAGAAATACGATGGCGCATAAATACATCCGCTCGCGCCGCCAAAAAATTTACTTCGCGCCCATTAACGCAACGGTCGTGTCGAGCATGCGATTCGAAAAGCCCCACTCGTTGTCATACCAGCTCGATACTTTTACCAAGCGGCCGGACACTTTGGTGAGCGTGGAATCAAACGAGGATGAGTGGCTGTCGTGATTGAAATCGACCGAGACCAGCGGCGCGGTGTTGTAAGCCAAAATGCCTTTCATGCCCGGTGCTTCACTGGCTGCTTTCATGATCGCGTTGACTTCATCTGCGGTGGTGTCGCGCGCGGCGATAAAGCTCAAATCAACCAGCGACACATTGATGGTCGGCACCCGAATCGCGTAACCATCGAGCTTGCCGTTTAACTCTGGCAGCACCAAACCTACTGCTGCGGCTGCGCCCGTTTTGGTGGGAATCATTGACATCGTGGCGGAACGCGCGCGACGCAAATCTTCGTGCATCACATCCGTTAAAACTTGATCGTTGGTGTACGCGTGAACGGTGGTCATCAAGCCATTGACCACACCGATTTTGTCGTTCAGCGGTTTCACCAACGGAGCTAAACAATTTGTTGTGCAGCTGGCATTCGAAATCACGGTCATGGCGCTGGTGAGCACGTTGTGATTGACGCCGTAAACAATGGTCGCATCCACATCTTTGCCGCCCGGTGCGGAGATGATGACTTTTTTAGCGCCACCTTTAATGTGCGCCGACGCTTTTTCTTTGGTGGTGAAAAAACCAGTGCATTCGAGGACCACGTCCACTTTCAATTCGCCCCACGGAATCAAGGCTGGATCGCGCTGCGCGAACACTTTGATCTTGTCACCGTTAACGATCAGATATTCGCCGTCAACGGTCACGGTGCCGGGGAATTTACCGTGGGCGGTGTCGTATTGCGTAAGGTGGGCATTGGTCTCGACCGGACCCAAATCATTGATCGCGACAATTTGAATGTCATGTTTTTTGTTGCCCTCGTAGTGAGCACGGAGAACATTGCGGCCGATGCGACCATAGCCATTGATGGCGACGCGAAGTGTCATTTTATTTTCCTGAGAGCGGTGAATGGAACGGGTGAAAAAGCAGTTTCTGATTTTACCGCATTGCAGCATTCTGAAAAAATACGCTTTGTACTTTTGCGCTTGATGAGCCGTTCGCGCGCTATTCAGCTATTCTTCTGCTATGAAAAAAATTGTAATCGCCAGCAATAGTGCGGGCAAGCTGCGGGAATTCGCGGAGCTGTTGAAAACCTTCGATTTTCTCGCCATTCCACAAAGCGAGTTGGGCGTGAGCGAAGCAGAAGAACCTTTCGCCACGTTTATTGAAAACGCACTTGCGAAAGCGCGCCACGCTTCGCGCGTGACGGGGCTGGCAGCGCTTGCGGATGACTCGGGCATCTGCGTGCGCGCGCTCGGTGGTGCGCCGGGCGTGTACTCGGCACGTTATGCACAACAGGCTGGCGAGCCGCGCTCTGACACGCGCAACAACGAAAAGCTGGTTGCCGCGATGCAAAGCATTGAAGATAGACGCGCGTTTTATTACGCAGCCCTGGTATTTGTCCAGCACGCGGATGATCCGCACCCGATCATCGCCGATGGTGCATGGCATGGCGAAATTGTTGCGGATGCGCGCGGCGATGGCGGCTTTGGTTACGACCCGCATTTTTATCTGCCGCAATACGGTTGCACGTCCGCCGAATTACCGGCTGAGGTAAAAATTCGTGAGAGTCATCGTGGTATCGCGATGCGGGAGCTAGCAAAAAAGCTGGTGCAGTTTCGTCTATGAACGATGTTACAAAACTAAGTTCAAACCCCAGCATGGGGGCGGCTTCACAGCCCATTTTGCTCGGATCGGCGCGCCAGACAAGCCTCTCCATATTGCCGCCGCTATCAATTTACATTCATATCCCATGGTGCATTCGCAAATGTCCCTATTGCGATTTCAATTCGCATGAAGCGAAAACCGATGTTCCCGAGCAGCAATATGTTGACTGTTTGATTTCCGATCTTGATTACACCTTGCCGAAAATCTGGGGGCGTCGCGTATATTCGATTTTTTTTGGTGGTGGTACACCGAGCTTGTTTTCAGCCAAGTCCATTGATGCGATTCTCGCTGCGGTGCGAGCGCGGGTGACGCTGGATTCTGAAGCCGAGATAACGCTCGAAGCAAATCCCGGTACGTTCGAAGCGGAAAAATTTCGCGGCTTTCGCGAAGCAGGCGTAAATCGATTGTCGATTGGTATTCAAAGTTTTAATGCCGCGCATTTAAAGTCGCTGGGCCGGGTCCATAACGATGATGAAGCCAAACGCGCCATCGATATTGCGCAAAAAAATTTCGACAACATCAATTTAGATGTGATGTTCGCATTGCCGAATCAAACGTTGTATGAGTGCGAAACTGATATTGAAACTGCGCTGTCGTTCAACACCAATCACTTGTCGGTTTATCATTTAACGCTTGAGCCGAATACATTGTTTCATCGCTTTCCGCCACCACTGCCCGATGATGAATTGGCCGCCGATATGCAGGGCATGATCGAAGCAAAATTAAGCGCAGCGGGTTTTGATCACTATGAAACATCGGCCTATGCGAAGATCGGCAAGCGCTCAAAACACAATATGAATTATTGGCAGTTCGGCGATTACGTTGGCATTGGCGCGGGCGCGCATGGCAAAATTTCCTACCCCGATCCGGCGCGCGGGATCACCCGCGAGGCGCGATTCAAGCAGCCAAGAACTTATATGGAACAAGCCGCGCTCGGCTTGAGCAACCAAGAAGAAAAAATCGTCAGTGTGGCGGAACTGCCGTTTGAATTTATGCTGAACGCATTGAGATTGACGGAAGGTTTTACGAATACTTTATTTGTGGAGCGCACCGGATTGCCGATTTCAATCATCAGTAGAGAATTAGAAAAAGCGACATCATTGGGCTTGATTGAGCGCGATCATTTGCAGGTGAAACCGACCGCGAAGGGAAGGCTATTTTTGAATGATTTGCTGGAACTATTTTTAACGAAACCCTAGCACCGGCGGGGCGTTGCGAGCAAAAGAAGCCGGAAATGCCCGTCAATGTTAGCGCTTTACTGTAGGTCAGGTTGCGAAGCTACCTGACGCCGAGATTGAATTTAATCACCGATGTCAGGTAGCTGCGCAACCTGACCTACGCGCTACGCGATTGTTTAAGCGGCACGCAAAATAAAATAACCGTCGTATTGAGCAACATCAAGCGACAATAAATATAAAAGGGAAACAGCATGCTGATTTTATGGGGCGTCATTTGGGGCGCAGTGTTTGGAAGCGTGTTTGGGCGCGATGGAATTTTTAGCGGGTTCTACGGGGGATTCTGGGGATTTTTTGCCGGTCTTAGTTTGCAGATCATCATCAGCTCAAAGCTAAAAAAATCTGTCGCCGATGCGCAGCGCGCACTTGCCGCTGCGTGGGAAGCCGAAGAAGCGCGAAAACAAAAAGCCGCGCGTGTGGAAGCACTCAAATCCAGCAAAGCCAGCGTGCAACCCACTGACGCGATGGCGGCATCTGTGCGACCTGCGGCCAATGTAGAAATTGCGCCCGCAATCGCGCCTACGCCGGTGGTTGAAACCAATCTTGCAGACGAAGCAGTGGGACAGCAAGTAGCGCAACCACTGACAGAAGCTGATCTCGCCAGAAACCCGGACGGCACGCTGGCTGCACTGCGAAAACCAAAAATTGAAAGCGGCAGCCAACAACCCGCACCCCGCGTCACCGTTCCAAGCGAACCTTCCGCAATCGAAGTCGGCATTCTCGCCGCCAAAGATTGGCTGTTCGGCGGTAATACCGTGGTGCGCATCGGGATTGTCATACTTTTTCTGGGCCTGCTGTTCCTCGCGAAATTTGCCGTTGATAACGAGCTCATACCGATTGAAGTTCGTCTGGCCGCGATTGGTTTCGTTGCGGTAGCACTCTTGGTAGTGGGCTGGCGCACCAAGACATCGCGGCCTGGCTACGCGCTTTCATTGCAGGGTGCAGCGGTAGCCGTTCTGTACCTGACCATATTCGCGGCATTCAAACGCTATCATCTGATTGATCCGATGCTCGCATTCGCATTGATGGTCGCCGTGTGTGCTTTATCGACTGCGTTGGCGCTGCTACAAAATTCACGCGCCATGGCAGTGATTGGTTTCACGGGCGGCTTCCTGGTGCCAGGTTTGCTATCAAGCGGCGGCGGCAGCCACATCGCTTTATTCTCGTATTTCACGCTGCTCAATATCGCGGTGTTAGTGATTGCGTGGTTCAAGACGTGGCGCGTGCTGAGCGTGATCAGTTTTGTTCTCACGTTTGGCATCGCGGGCATGTGGGCCCAGGATCGCTATGAAGCGATTCATTACGCGAGTTGCCAACTATTCTTGTTGATCGGCTGGGCGATTTATTTGGCGATTGCGCTGATCTATGCAAACCGCCGTGAAGATGACGACACTGAACCCCGCGGCAGCTACGTCGATGGCACATTGGTGTTTGGCATGGCGCTGGTGGGCTTTGGTTTGCAGGCCGCGATGATGCGCGCCACGCCGGGTTTGATTCAATACGCGAGCGCATTTTCAGCGCTGATCGTGGGTGGTGTTTATCTGGCGTTAGCGCTCTGGCAGGCCCGTCGCGCGCGCCGCGATGACGCGCCGCGATCAACGTTGCTTGCTGGTGAAAGTTTGCTGGCGATTGGTGTGGGCTTCGCGACACTGGCGATACCGTTAGCCTTCGGCGCAGAGATCACGGCGGCGGCGTGGGCAATTGAAGGTGCGGCGATTGTGTGGGTGGGATTGCGGCAGCAGCGCTGGCTCGCGCGGGCGTTTGGCTTGGCATTGCAGCCGGTGGCACTGATTACTTTTTATCTCGGCGTTACCGACAACGCATGGGCACGTGCGACTGAAATAACCCGATTCTTTTTGAACACCCAATTTATCGGCATGTTGCTGATCGCCTTGGGTGCGGTGGTGATTGGCTGGATATTGAGACGTGAACGTGATGAAGAGCAAGTAGCAGAATGGGAGAGCGCCTCAGCGTTGGCGCGCGGATATTTAGCGGTAGAGCGATTGCTTGCGGCCATCGCAATTCCTTATGCGTTTCTGATGTGGTGTGTGGCGTTCGTGAATGAGTTGCATCGCCATCTGCCGCCGCTCGCGAGTGGCGACAGTTATCGTGTGCTGCTGCCAAGAGCGGATCTGCCACTCGTTACGATGATGGTGCTGCTGGACAGTGTGGCGCTAAGC
>JANMQR010000203.1:0-8500 GCA_031370625.1 Burkholderiales bacterium
CGCCCCTCGGCTACGCAGCCTCGCGGTCTCGCCCGATGTGTATGCGCGACACCGCAGTGCGCAAATGTTACGCACCACCGCACCATTGAATCCGAGCGACCCGGTCGATGAAGTTCGCGTGACTGGCCTTGATCGCGCCAGCGCAGAAGAAGTAAAGCGCACGATGGGCATCAAGCCGGGCGATAAGACAACCGAAAAAGCGCTCAACGATGGGCTGAGCCGCGTGTTTGGCAGCGGCTATTTTGAGCGCGTCAATTACAGCTTGTTGAACGAAGGCAATCGACGCATTCTCGATATCAATGCGCGCGAAAAACAATGGGGGCCAGATTATTTGCGGTTCGGATTATCGCTTGCCGCTGATTCGGTTGGCGAGGGTCGATTTAATCTGCTGGTTCGCTACCAACAAACGCAATTTAATTCGGCAGGTGCGGAATGGCGCAATGAACTTCAAATCGGCCGAGATCGTCGTCTGGCGTCGCGATTTTTTCAGCCGTTTGGACTCGGCAGCATTGCCAACGTCTCCATCGGCGGTGAGCTGAGCCGCCGTCCGATTGATATTTTTGTCGATGACACCCGGCTGGCGCAGTACGACGTGTCCGCGAGCGTATTCAGCGCCGATTTTGGTCTCGATATAAGTCGCAACGCGATCGCGCGCTTGGGGCTGGTACGCGGCAACGACAGCGCGCAGTTGAGCATTGGCTCGCCGCTGCTGCCAAACGTTAAAGTCAAACAGGGCGGCGTGAAGCTGCTGGTGCTCTACGACGATTTAAACGACACCAGCTTTCCGCGCGAAGGTCGCATCGCCAGTTTTGATTACTACAAAAGCGTGAAGAATCTTTCCGCGTCGCGCGAGTTCAGCAAGCTGGACGCGAATTATTTGGATCATTACTCGTTTGGTCCGCACACATTTGCGTTTGCAGCACGCTATGCGCGCGGCTACGGCGAAAAATTGCCGGTCTTTGATCAATTTTCCCTCGGCGGATTTCTGCAGCTATCTGGCTATCGGCCGGGCGAGTTGCTAGGCGACGCGTTGGCCTTTGGCCGGGTTTCCTACTATCGACGCTGGAGCGATGCGCCCGCCGCGTTTGGCCGCAACGTGTATCTGGGCGTATCAGGTGAGCTGGGCCGCGTCTCCAGCAGCGCGGCCACTCTCGGCCGCGCGCCTAACCGCAGCTCGATCGGATTGTTCGCAGGCTTTGATACGTTCCTCGGCCCGTTTTACGTGGGCTATGGCAAAGCGCGCGACCGCGACTCCGTGTTTTATTTCTTTCTGGGGCAACCTTAGCAGCCTGTCACCAAATCATCACCAAGCAGCAACGATTTCGACACATTGTTTTCGTAAGGTAACGCATTCCATCCAGCGGGAGGCGTTATGCAAAACGCAGCGGCAATTGTGTTGAACCGGACTTCAATCGAGCCAACGAAAAAAAATCGCTACACGGTCACCCTGGCGCGGAGTGCAAACGAGATTCGCGAAGTACAACGACTTCGTTATCAGGTTTTTTTTGAAGAAATGGGCGCCACCTCGCCGCGCATGGTGGTGGGCAAGAATATCGGCCTGGATGTCGATGAGTACGACGCTCATTGCGAGCATTTGCTGGTTCGCGACGACGCCACCGGAAACGTGGTCGGTTGCTACCGGATCATGCGGCCTGAAACGGCGCGGCGGCGCGGCGGATTCTACTCCGACAGTGAATTCGATCTATCGAGCTTGAATCACCTGCGCGCGCGAACCGCCGAAGTCGGTCGCGCCTGCATTCATCCGGCGTTTCGCTCGGGCAGCGTGATCATGTTGTTGTGGTCCGGGCTCGCGCAATTCATGCTGGAAAATCGCTACGAATATTTGATCGGCTGCGCAAGCGTAAATTTGGCGGACGGTCATGCCAATGCCATCGCGGTCTATCGCGAGATGGCGATCACGCATTTGGCTCCCGCTGAATACCGCGTGTTTCCCCGCATGCCTTATCCGATGGATCGTGTGACCACGATAGAGGCAGCGACGGAACCAATTTTATCGGCACGAGTCCCACCGTTAGTGAAAGGTTACGCCCGATTAGGCGCGTGGATCTGCGGGGCACCTGCTTGGGATGCCGATTTTAATACTGCCGATTTATTCGTACTGCTGCCCATTTCGCGTTTGCCCGCAAGCTACACCAAACATTTTATGGGCAACGTTGAAAGCCTGGCTGCAGCCGCCTAATTTGGGCTCGTGACACGGTTTTGAAAAGCTGCCTCGTCCAACATCCGGTGGGGACGAGGCGGCGGGCGGCCAGCTATTTTTTACGCGTGACGCGCTTTTTTAGTTTCCCTCCCAGTGTGCTTGGACTACAATCGCGCATTCCCTTGATGCTCGACGTCTGGCCCACACCGTGATAAATGTCTTCGTCCTCAATAACCGTCGTCTCAACCAGTTGCATGTTGAGACCCTCGACGATTTAAAAAACTCAGATCCGATCTGGATTGATCTGGTCGCGCCCGACGAAGTTGAAACGTCGTGGATTAAAGAGCTGTACGGTTTTGATTTGCCCACAGTTGAGCAAATGCAGGACCTGGAAGCCAGCGCGCGTTTCTTCGAAAGCGAAGGCGGCGAGCTGCATTTGCACTCCGATTTTTTGCTCGAGATTGATGAAGAATCGCGCAACGTGCCGGTTGCATTTATTCTTAAAAAAAATACGCTGCTCAGTTTTCATCTGGAAGATTTACCGGTGTTTCGCCTCGTGCGCATGCGCGCACGTACACGACCCGGTTATATCGAAGATGCCCGCGAAGTGCTGCTGGATTTGTACGCAACCGATGCGGAATACTCGGCCGATGCACTTGAAGGCGTGTACGCAGAGCTTGAGAAAATCAGCCAGTCTGTGCTGACCACCAAAATGACCGACGTGGCCGCCGCCAGCGTGCTCGCGCGCGTGGCAACTGAGGAAGACTTGAATGGACGCATTCGTCGCAACGTGATGGACACGCGCCGCGCCGTCTCGTTTTTAATGCGCCAAAAATTGCTGCAACAGGATCAGATCGAAGACGCGCGCCAGATCCTGCGTGACATCGATTCGCTCGATGGCCACACCGCGTTTTTATTCGACAAGATCAATTTCTTGATGGACGCGACGGTTGGTTTTATCAACATCAACCAGAATAAAGTGATCAAGATATTCTCGGTTGCCTCTGTTGCGATGCTACCGCCGACGCTCATCGCCAGCGTGTATGGCATGAATTTCAAAGGCTGGTTTCCCGAGCTGGAATGGACTTACGGCTACGCCTATGCGCTCGGCTTGATGGTGATATCGGTGATTGTGCCGTTTGCGTATTTCAAATATAAGGGTTGGCTGGATTAGCATTTGCGTTATTTTTTCAATAAGAAAACACAAATCACCAGCACGATCAAAAACGCGCATGTCTTTGTGGCGGTGCAAAAATAATTTGACAATTTCGACGAATATATTTGGGCGTTTGTCGGCTCCACAATTTGCTATGCGTTGATGCAGGCGGCGGGCGTGGTGAATGATCGTCTGGTGAGTTGTCCGTGGCATGCTGCGGTTAAAAGGGCGAAGTGATATTCATCGCAGTTACGCGATTTAGCGCCTTCCCCCGGCGACGGGGGGCCCACAGGGACTTCCGTTGGTCGAAGCTGCGGTGGGACGATGCTCGCTTAATTTAAGCTGTTCCAAATGCAGGCGATCCCCCGTCCCAGCCTGGTACTGCGCTGGTTACGGCAAGTACGTGGGGAAGCGAAGATCGGTGCTCCTTCTTTTTTGGCTAACTTGTTGTGCAAACCCGAACGGTTGGACGGTCGCACACCGCATTGAACACAAGGATGGGTGAACAACATGCAAACCAAATTTGTCGGTATTGATGTGAGTAAATTGGCGCTCGACTTTGATTGTCTGCCCGTCAGCGCCACGCAACAGTTTAGCAACGATACATCGGGTATTGCCGCCTTGGTCGCGTTGTTACAAGATAGCGGGGCGGAGCGCATCGTCATTGAAGCGACGGGCGGATATGAGACGGCCATTGCCAGCGCCTTGGCCGCAGCCAAACTGCCCGTGGTGGTGGTCAACCCCCGGACCAATGGTGATTTAAGCTTTGCTACAAAATGAAATTACCAGAACTGCTGAGCCCGCATTTTAGCGGGCACCAGTCCCTCAACCGATGGGTGAGAGCGTCACGCCAGCTATTCGCTGCGCTGAAAACTAATGAGCTCAAAAGAAGTAAAAGGAGGAGACATCTATGGAGTTGATTTTGGGCGCGAGCCCGCCAGCACCAAGACAGACTGCTCCATCGGGGGCCAACGCTGGCACTTTTTCTATATAGATCCTAATCCTCTTGTTATTCGCAAACGCTAGAAAAAGAGCGTCTTTGGTCGTTCCGTAACTTGGCCTATTCAAGTCAAAGACAGGAAGGCTATTGTCTACACACGACACACCTTTCGATTGCAATTCTTGGGCAGCAATTGAATCAATCTTGATATACAGACCAGAATCTCTTGGCAAGAGCCTGATAATGGAAGCGTCTATCGTCACAAGCTCAGCGAACGAGTTGTTCGCGGCAAAGCAGCATGCGAAGAAAGTGAGTGATTTTATCAGGCGAGAAGTACGCGACGATTTCATGTTTACTATTCCTTTTTTACTGTTGAAGGTTTATATATTTGCAAAGCAAAACTGATAACCAGTTACTGATAAGTGAATTGAGTAGTTGCCACAGCATTTCGCCGCGCGAGTATGTGCCACTCGCATATGGGCAAAGGACACGCTCTGATCTACTCACTCTTTGCGCGAAAGTATGTTCTGTTCAGGGAACGATTCTAAAATTCCCTGGCCCCGCCAATCCTGCGGCCGCATTGACCGTCGCCCCATCCATCAGCCACGCGTTGATAGCGCCGTTCAGATTGCGCCAGATCAGATCTGACTTGCCATCACCGTTCAAGTCGAGAATATGACTTACCCGCCAATCTGCATTCGGCCCCAACAATGCCGCCGAAGCCGTGGCCGCGCCGCCGTTCATGAGCCACAAGCCGACCGCACCATTGTTGTTGCGCCACAAAATATCTGCCTTGCCGTCAGCGTTGAAGTCGCCGACGTGGCTTACCTGCCAGTCTGCGTTGGCACCCAGCAGTGCGGCGGCTGCGGTCACGGTTCCACCGTTCATAAGCCACAGGTTGACCGCACCGTTGGTGTTGCGCCAAAGAATGTCAGCCTTGCCGTCGCCATTAAAGTCGCCGAGATGGCTGACGCTCCAGTCCGAGGTAGGACCAAGGATCGCGACGGCACTGGCGACCGTGCTGCCGTTCATAAGCCACACGTTGACCGCTCCATTGGTGTTGAGCCAAAGCAGGTCCACCTTGCCGTCGCCATTAAAGTCGCCGATATGGCTAACGCGCCAATCAGGGTTGGGGCCGAGTAAGGTGGCGGCATTTGTGGCGGTACTGCCGTTCATGAGCCATTGGCTGACGGCACCATTGTCATTGCGCCACAGGATGTCAGCTTTGCCGTCGCCATTGAAGTCAGCCACGTGGCTGACGCGCCAATTGGGTTCAGGGCCGAGCAAAATAGTGGTGGAAAGCACGGCGCTGCCGTTCACGAGCCAGAGCGCCACAGAACCGTTCGTATTGCGCCATAACAAATCCGCTTTGCCGTCCCCGTTGAAGTCGGCAATATGGGTTATGGTCCAACTTGGGTCGCTAGCAGAAATGCTGGTGGCACTAGCAATGGCAGTGCCCTCCATCAGCCACGCGATAGTAGTACCCAGTGGGGACTGAACCAAGAGATCACTCTTTCCATCGCCATTGAGGTCGCTTACCGGACGAAACGCCGACGGCCCGCGGTCAAAAATCGCGGTGACGGCAATGTCAGAATTTTGGAAAACAAAGCAGGCCTCAACACCCGCGTTTTCGCAGGGTGTACCGGTCCAGCCCTTGAAGACCGACCCTTGGACCGGGATAGCAACCAGCTGAATTCCCAGCTGCGGAGTAAAGCTCGCCGAGCAGACGTTACCGCAGCTGATCGTCCCGTTTGTGGAAGTCACGACGCCCTCCCCTGTACCCGCTCTACTGACCGTTATGGTCCGCGGCGGGGTGCTAAAAATTGCCCTGACCTGAAGGGACTGATTCATCACGACCCGGCACGTGCCCACTCCCGAACAGCCCCCTCCGCTCCAGCCCGCAAATGTTGACCCCGAGTTAGCGACCGCCGTAAGGGTGACGGCATCATTCGGCATCACCACGGCTTCGCACGTCTGGCCGCAATCTATGCCTGCGGGCACAGACGTAACACGACCAGTACCGTAGGTCTGGTCAGCGAGCACCGTTAATCGATATCCGACAACGAAATTTGCTTCCACTGTTTTTGCGGCGCTCATCGTCACAGAACAGGCTCCGTTGCCCGAACACCCACCCCCGCTCCAGCCTGCAAAAACAGACCCGAAGTTCGAAAAGGCCGCGAGCGGCACAACTGTGTCTAGATCATAATCAACTGAGCATTCAGTTGAGCAGTTTAAATTCCCGAAAGATGAAGAGATAATTCCGGCCCCCGAGCCAGTCGACTTTACAGTCAACCTCGTGGGGAGTTCGAATCGCGCGTAGACAATTTCGGAGAAATTGACTGTAAATCTGCAAACACCGATACCGCTACACGGTCCGGGCCCCTCGAAACGTCTAAACACAGAAGGTGCAGTAGCGGATGCTCCAAGCGCCAAATCCCATCCCTGAGGAAGGTAGGTCGTGCAGGCAGCGCCGCATGAGATTTCGCCGCCGAGACCTGCCACAGTACCCGAACCACGGCCCAGCTTCTTGATTTCTACACCATAGCGAGTGTCCACCGGCAGGCTCGAAAAAGGTACGCCGGAATTGAACCGAAATTCGCCTCGCAAAGGTGGTTTGTTCAACTCGCATGACTGCTCAAAATCTACAGCGAGACTCACCAGGCCTGTTATGTCACGCACCAGTTCTCTGATAACAAATCTCCCGGATGCCTGGTTGCACCCGAAACCAGCGCTAGGAATGAATTCCAGGGTGGGGTAAAAACCTTGGGACGAGCGCAGCGCATTCTCGTATGTTCCGACCGCCAGCGCGGAGTTTGTTGGGTCACCGATTCGCAAGTTGGCCAATTGACCCCGTCGATCAGTAATACTCGCATTAATCGAGTTTTGAAAATCGCCCGTGACCCTTACCAAATCGACTGGCGAAAGGTACAGACGTTGAGTGCCCGCCCCCACGGGATCTCCTGGTGGACTCAGCAACCGTAAGCCTGATAATTTCATGCCCGCCTGGTACGTTTTGATTGGAGTGCTTGCGGTTATGTTTCCAATTGTTAGGGAAGGCGTTACAGTATTGCCGGGAGTAGTCGAGGCTACAGCCCGTACTGTTATCAAGTCGGCATTCAAAACAGTGCCTGATGCGGACGTGAAAACTCCGTCGTTAATTTTGTACTCACCATTAACTATCGAGATTGGCGTGGGAGCATTTATTCCATATGCCATGGTAGAAACTGCAGTGACGGTGGTGCCAGGATCCACTGGCGTTTGCATCAATAGCGCGAACGGATCGGGAGAAGTATCTGCGTTTACAACAGAAGGTGTGAGTGGGATTGCAGAATTAACCCTGATCTCGCCAACGAGCCTCGGGGCCTGGACCGACCCGCAGTCGTAATAGATGTTCGCCGCGAGTCGCGACAGTGAACCATCCGTCAAAAACGCAATATCAAGAACCACGAACCTGCCTGCGGCTTGAAAATTGCAGCTATTGTTGCTGCTGTTTATGGTCAAGATGGGGAGACTAGGGCTGGTGCCAAACGAACTAATCGCTCCCTCGTAAGTGCCGACACTCAGCCTGTCTCCCTGCGGAGCCGTCAGCCGAATCTGCCAAAACTCCGCACTGCCGTTGCTCGGGGCGTCCTCTTGAACATTCACGACGACTGTGTTGGATTCCACATTTGCAAAAACTCTCGCCGCGGGAGACACGAAAGTACGCGTTAAACCCGCTCCGGCATAAGCACCCGGAAGGTTTCGGTAAAAAAACGCGCTCTGCGCGAAAGCCAGTGGCGCAGTCAGCGACAGGATGAGCCCCGCTAGCGCCAGTCCTGTATTTCGTTTCAAAACCTTAGAAAAGACGCACGCAGCGCGGCTGATGGCGTGCTGGAGGAAAGACGAAATTGTTTGCATAGTTTTTATAGGGAGTGTTAAAGAATGCGCGTGATATGGGCAATGCGTCGCCACTAAGTTTTTACAATATCTAATATTTTTTATTTAATGAAGCTAATCAAGCTCAAACCACTGATACCTGACTTTCGTTAATTGTATTCGGTTTTCGTGCGGATGCAATAAGGTTCAGGCTGTTTGCTGGTTAGATTTGTCGGACGCTATAAGAAGCCAGTTTACGGCCAACTCCTTCCCCACGTTTCGATCGAGCAGCATCGTATCTAGTACCGATATGATTCTCACTCAAACATTAATCACATCCGACCGAAAGCGTGCTTACGATGCAAACGGTCAGATATGAATTTTAGCC
>JANMQR010000228.1:0-8819 GCA_031370625.1 Burkholderiales bacterium
GGCATCGAAATCGACTGGGTATGCGAAGCGCCGTATGCAGAACTGGTGGCACTACACCCCAACATCAAACAGGTTTTTCCGATTCATTTACGTGCGCTCAAAAAGCAATGGTGGCGCTTGAGTCTGTGGTCGCAATTTCGCGAAGAACGCAGCAAACTCGCCACCCGGCAATACGACTGTGTGATCGATACACAAGGCTTGGTAAAAAGCGCGCTGGTGGCGCGGGCTGCGACTCAACCTATTTCCGGCTTTAGCAAATCAGCCGCGCGTGAGCCGTTCGCCGCGCGATTTTATGCTCGCACGTTTGATATCTCACGCGAACAGCATGCGGTGGAACGCAACCGCCAATTGGTTGCAGCGGCAATGGGATACAAAATTTCGACTCCCGCGGACTACGGGCTCAATGCGCAAATGCCGCGCCCAGCTTGGCTTTCCGGGCATTCGTATATCGTGTTGCTGCATGCCACGAGCCGCACAGATAAAGAGTGGCCGATAGCGAATTGGGTAGCACTCGCAAAAAAATTAAATGATCGACACGTGATGGTGGTGTTGCCGTGGGGAAACGAAAATGAAAAAGACGTGAGTGAAAAAATTGCGGGCGGTGTTACCAGCGCGATTGTTCCACCCGCGATAAATCTCACCGAAGCGGCAGCGCTGCTTGCGAATGCGGTCGGCGTGGTGGGTGTCGATACGGGTCTCGCGCATTTGGCGGTAGCATTTAATCGCCCCACCATCGGCATTTACGTCTCCACGCAGCCAACGCTAACGGGACTGCATGGCGGAATCTCTGCTGTCAATTTGGGCGGCGGGACAGAGAATCAAACTGCAAACCCTAGCGTTGACGAGGTGTTTGAGGCATTATTGGCTCATTTACCGCGCCCAGATTAGATGCTGCGTTTTTTTTATACACTTTTATTATTGGTGGCCACGCCGCTCATGTTGCTGCGCTTGTGGCTGCGTGGGCGGCGCGAGCAAGGCTATCGACAGCATATTGGCGAACGATTTGGCGAGTTTGCGCAAGCGAAATTGCGCGGTTCAATGTGGATTCATGCCGTCTCCGTAGGCGAAACGCGAGCGGCGGCACCGTTAGTAGCAGCGCTACGCGCACGTTTTCCGCAGCACCCTGTTGTCATCACGTGCATGACGGTCACCGGCCGCGCCACTGCCATCGAGCTTTACGCTTCGTTCGCCACCATCGCCTACTTACCCTACGATTTTCCTTGGGCGTCGCGTCAACTTATTGAGCGATTTGATCCGCGCGTATTGCTGATTATGGAAACCGAGATTTGGCCGAATCTGATCGCCAGCTGCCGTGCTGCGCGCATCCCCGCGCTGCTGGTGAATGCGCGCTTGAGTGAACGTTCGCGCGCGGGCTATGCGCGATGGGCACCCGTACGGAACCTGATTCGCGAGGCGATGCAAGGACTGCAGCAAGTGGCCGCGCAGTCGGGCGAGGATGCACAACGGCTCACCTCACTCGGCGCAAACAATGTGGTTATGACAGGCAATATGAAATTCGACATTGAGCCGAGCCTTGAGCAAATTGCGCTCGGCACGGCTTGGCGAAATGCGCTGAATAAGCGCCGCGAGTCACGCCATGTGCTGTTGGCCGCGAGCACGCGCGAAGGCGAGGAAGCGCTGATTATCGACGCCTACAAAACGCACTTCGATGACGCAGCCCGTGCGCGAACATTACTCGTTATCGTGCCGCGCCACCCGCAGCGATTTGACGACGTGCATGCGCAAATAGTGAGCGCTGGATTACGTGTACAACGGCGTAGCGAAAGTACAGAAATTAGCCACGACACTGAAGTGTGGCTGGGTGACTCGATGGGCGAAATGTTTGCTTATCTTCAGATGTGTGATGTCGCCTTTATCGGCGGCAGTTTGGTGCCGGTCGGCGGGCAGAATTTGATTGAACCCTGTGCGCTCGGCAAGCCGGTATTGATGGGGCCAAGTGATTTTAATTTTGCGGATGCGGCGAGAGAAGCAGGAGCCACAGGCGCGATGATTCGCGTGATCGATGCGAATCACTTTGCGACGACTGCCCGTGCATTACTCGATGATGACCAGCAACGTGCCGCCATGTCGCAACGCGCGCTGGCGTTCGCCGAATCGCATCGTGGTGCGACTGAAAAAACCGTCGCGCTTATTACTCACTTATTAAAATAATTCGCAATGGCATCCACGCCCATTTCACCGATTTTGATGTCGCATCTTCAACGGGGGATGCAGCATTTGCAAACCGGTAATGCGCGTGAAGCCGATGCCGAATTTCGGCTGGCGCTGCAAATTGACCAAGACAATGTGCAGGCCAATTACGCCTGTGCGCTGGCCAGTTTTCACCTTGATCGCTTGGCAGAAGCTGAACAATTTTTGCGTCACGTGATTTATTTACAGCCGCATTTTTTCCCTGCTTTCAACACGCTCGGCGTGGTGTTGCGCTCAGCGGGGAACGATGCTGAGGGCATCACGTCGCTTGAGCACGCGTTGGCCATCAAGGGCGATTATGCAGAGGCGGCGTTTAATTTGGCGCTGGCTTTTGCCGACATGAAAGAGCGCACCAAGGCGATTAATTTGTATCGACGCGTGTTGTTGTTAAAGCCCGATTTCCTGCCGGCCATGACCAATCTGGGAAATTTGCTGCGCGCCGAAAACGAATATGGCGAGGCGCTTTTGTGGCTGGAAAAAGTGCGCAAAAATTCGCCCAACAATGCCTCCACCGAAATAAATATGACGCTGGTGCTGGCCGATCTGGGACGCTATGCCGAGGCGATTGCCGCGGGCGAGCGCGCCACACGATTGGAACCAGCCTCGTTTGAAACCTGGGAAGCGCTGGGTCATGCGCAGCTGTTAGCGGGCGATTCGGGCCGCGGCGTGGCATCGCTTGCACGCGCAAACGAATTGCATCCGAATGTGCCACAGCTTCAGTACGATCTCGGTGTGGCGCAAATTGCCAATGGCGATCTGGCAAGTGGGCGCAAAACCCTTGATATTGTTGAAGCCCAGCACCCTGAATGGATCAAGATTTTATTTGAACGTGACCTCGCGCTGCCGCCGCTCTACGAAAGCCAGAATCACATCGCCGAAAGTCGCGCGGCGTGGGTTAGTGGACTTGAAAAAATCGAGGCGCGATTATACGATAGTGAGAATTGGTCTGTCGATGAAGCGATGACGGCGGTGTCAGCGCACTCGGCGTTTTATTTGAATTATCAAGACACGGACAACACAGTTTTACAGCAGCGATTTGCGCGTGTGGTCGAACACATTGTGCAGCGCGCTTATCCGCAATTCACCAAGCCTGTGCTGTGGAAAAGCGGTGCACAGGGCGGACGTTTGCGAATCGGTTTCACCAGCGCATATCTGCGCAAACACAGCGTCGGCTATTTTTTTGGTGCATGGATTACCGAGCTTGATCAAACGAAATTTGAATCGTTTGTGTGGCACACCGGCGAGATTAGTGATGCCGTCACCGATAAAATTCGCGCCAAGTCTTCTCACTTTTCACCAGCACCGCACGACATGGCCAAGTTTGCAGAAACTATTCTTGCCGCAAAGCTTGATGTATTGATTCACCTTGATGTCGGCATGCATCCGCACGCACAGGTGCTGGCGGCGATGCGCTTGGCACCTGTGCAATGTGTGGCGTATGGACACCCGGTGACGACGGGCTTGTCGAGCATCGACTATTATTTATCGGCGGATGCGGCCGAGCCCGACAATGCGCAAGCGGCTTATAGCGAAAAACTGATTCGTCTGCCGAAGCTGGGCGTGTGTTACCCCTTGCCCGATATTTCACGTCGCACGCTGCCCGCGATGCTTCGCTCACAGAAAAAGCCGTTCCTGCTGTGTGTACAACGATTATTCAAAGTGCTGCCGCAGATGGATAGCCTGATCGCACGCATTGCGCGGCAATTACCCGGCTGCACAATCGCATTTTTTGCTTCACTGTCGCCGAGCCTGAACGAGACCTTTGTTAAGCGCATGACGGCGGTAATGAAGCGCGAGGGCGTCGATGCGACATCGACGCTGCAAATGCTGCCGGCGATGACGTATGAGAATTTTTTAGGCACCGTTGAGGCCGCCGATCTGGTGCTCGACACGACCCACTTCTCCGGCGGCAATTCCAGTTTTGATGCGTTTGCCGTCGGCGCGCCGGTGATCGCCTACGAGGGAACGATGATGCGTGCACGCCAGACAAGCGCAATGTTGCGGATCATGGGTATTCCGGAATTGATTACGGATTCTGATGATGCCTATGTCGCCGCGGTGGTGGCACTGGCGAAAGATCCGGCACGCCGCCGGGATATATGCGCCCGTATTCTGGAGGGCAGAGACGTACTTTTTAATGATGTCAGCACGGTACGCGCACTGGAAGATACCCTCTTAAACATCACCCTTCAAGCGCGCTCATAACGAACCAAATAATAAGCGCAGGAACGGAACATCGTTCGCTCCTGCGCTTACGGTTTTACGCTTTGACGCTCTACTACATTTTGCTGACGGTGCCAGAACTGCTGGTGTTCACCGCAACTGCTGAAGCGCTGCCGGCATAACGTAAATCACCTGATCCACTCAGATTGCCCGCAATGGATTGCGCCGCGTGAACATTCGCGTGCCCAGAGCCGCGCAAATCTGCCTTGACGTTTTGCGAGATCACGTTGCCCGCTTCAAGATCGCCCGAGCCGTTTGACATTACGTTGAGTGTGGTCGCAGTTCCCTGGCCTATCGTGATATTAGTGGACGAGCCGTTATCAACATCAAGCTGATCGGTGGTGAGCTTAGCTACTTTTAAATCGCCTGATCCGTCTGATTTAAACGACACGAATTTAGCCGAAATATCGCCCACAGTGATGTGGCCCGAACTTTGAACTTCAACTTCTACTCGTGCACACGAAAGACTGGAGTATTTGCTATCACCCGAACCGCTTGACACCACGCGCAGCACGCCGTTAATGCATTTACCCGCGGCACCGGTGCCGCTGCTACGGCTCGTGCCAGCACCATTGGCGGATTTAACATTTGCTTTAGTCGAGGCTGATTTCGCCGCCGCTTTTTTGCCGTCACCCGTAGGATCGTTGATATCAAAATCAGCCGGAATATCAACCTTTATACTCACGCCGGGTGCGTTGACCGACACACCTTTGCCGCTAACAGATGCATCGACACCAGGCGCGGCCACTTTAACCTGCGCGTTGATCGCCGAGACTTGCAATACCGCTGCAGCAATTGCGGCAACAGACAAGCACAAATTCATTTTTTTCATGTTCGTTTATCCAGAAGTAGGTTTGAATTTTGTGCGCAATAGAACATCTTTTTTTCGTGATGTTTCAGTCTCAATTATACGAGCGTAGTTAAGTAATTCTGTGAACAACCGCACTCAAGAAGCAACACTGTTCGTGTTGTTCTGGCGTTTGCGCGATGTTTACGTCTTGCCCGAAATTGTTTACTTCTGCAACAACCGATTCACTTCCGCCAGGTCTTCTTCTTGCAAGCGACCCGTTGCCGATTTTAGTCGTAGCTGACTCAGGATCGTGTTGTAACGCGCCTGCTGCAAATCGCGGCGCGCCTGGAAGAGTTGTTGTTGGGCGTTCAGGATATCGACGTTGGTACGCACGCCAACTTCCTTGCCGAGAATGGTGGAATCAAGCGACGACTGATTTGACACCAGCGCAGCCTCAAGCGCTTTAACTTGCGCCACGCCGTTTTTCACGCCGAGGAAAGACTGGCGAACGATTTGCGATACGGTGCGCTTGCTATTTTCCAGATCTTGCGCAGATCGTTCGCGATTTGACAGCGCTTGGCGAACGCGGGACTGCGTGCCACCACCTTGATAGATGGGGATGCTTAACTGCAGCCCGATTTGTGCAGTCTTGGTGGATTGCGTACCGCCTTGTTGTCCGAACACATCAAAACCGGGCGCGCGGCTATCGCCGTAGCTACCGACCAAATCCAGCGTCGGCAAATGCCCGGCCTGATTGCGGTCCACTTCCTTCTTGGCGATTTCATAGGCGTTGCGTAATTGTGCAATCACCGGGCTCGCGGTTTCTGCGTTGCTGACCCAGGCTTCCATATTGGCAGGCTCCGGCAGCGCCAGTGCAACATTGTCGCGCAATGGCGCTAAGGTGGCGTTGAGCTTGCCCACCAGTTGTTGCAAGGCTTGCCGTTTAATTTCCAGATCATTTTGATCCGATATTTCTTTGGACGCGGCCAGATCAAAGCGAGCCTGCGCTTCGTAGGAATCCACAATCGTTGCGGTGCCCACTTCAAAATTTCGCTTTGCCTGCGCAAGCTGTTCAGAGAACGCTTTTTTCTGTGCGCCCGAAAGCGCGACATTATCCTGCGCCAGCAGCACATCGAAATACGCTTGCGCCGCACGCACAATCAAATTTTGCTGCACGTCTGCGAACGCGGCTTCGGCTTGCTTCACTTGCAAGTCTGCCTGATCAACTGCGATCCACGTTTGTCGTCTAAACAGTGGCTGAGTCAGATTCAGTGAATAACCATAAGTGTTAGAACCGTTAGATTTGCCGCCGCTATCGCGCTCATTGCGAAACACGTTAGCCGACGCCGAAATGTTGGGTAGGGTTCCCGCGCGCGCTTGGGGCAGCACTTCGCGATTCGCCTCTAGCGCTGCGCGAGCGGACGCGTACACGGGATCCTGTGCCAGGGCATCGCGATAGACATCGATTAAATCCGCAGCAAATGCGGGAGCGCCGATAAAAAGGGTGGCGATCAGGATCGGAACGGTTTTTAATTTCATTATGAATTTTCCTGCGACAGAAGAATGGTAAGTGAGGAACGCCGAATTAGACGTGCTGTGTATTGATACTGGATTCAATACAGCGCCACCGTCGGATCAATCTCGCGGGACCATGCCTCGATCCCACCCTGGAGATTATGCAAGTTTGTGAACCCGTGGCGCTGCAAAAATGCGACGACTTGCAGACTTCGGGTTCCATGATGGCAAATTACGACCGTAGAACGGGTTTTATCGATGTCGTCCAGCGCGCCCGGGATCTGTCCCATCGGCAGATTTTCAGCCCCCTCAATTCGCGCCAGCTGCCATTCCCACGGCTCGCGAACGTCCAGCATGCGCGGTTTTTCACCATCGTCTCCTTGCAACATGTTGTGTAGCTGAGAAACGCTAATCTGGCTATATGGAGACGCCATCATCAGCCGCTAAAACTCGAATCGCGACGGCTGCTTCGCGTTGACGAGTGGGGCAAGTACGGTTTCAAATAAATCCGTGGCGACAAACGAGGCACCATACGAAACGGCGCCGGTTTTCGTAAACACGGTGGCCTTCATGGCCGGTGCATCGCCGACGATAGCAAATAGGCGTCCGTTAAGATTAAGCACGTCCAAATACGCTTGCGGCAGCACCGGAACCGAGCCGGTTAGCACGACCACATCAAACGTTTCGTGTGAAGCGAGAATGGCGTGTGGCGTTTCGGCCGCATCGCCGGTTTTGAAATGCACGTTGGTAATGCCCGCACGCGCTAACTTTGAGGCGGCTTCACGCGAGAAATCCTCGTAAATATCAATCGTGGTCACGCTCTCAGCCTGCTTCGCCAACAGCGCGGTCAGGTAGCCGCTACCGGTGCCGATTTCGAGCACACGTTCGTTCGGTTTCGGTGCTACCTCCTGCAGAATACGCGCTTCCATTTTCGGCGCCATCATCATTTGCTGATGCGCCAACGGGACTTCCATATCCACAAACGCGAGTGAACGATAGGCGGCAGGTACAAAATCTTCGCGTTTCACCGCAAACAACAAATCAAGAACCGTTTGATCCAGCACTTCCCACGTGCGGATTTGCTGTTCAACCATCAAGTAGCGTGCTTTTTCAAAATCCATGTTGTGGGCCGCAGTAAATTATTATGCGCAAATTGCGTGATTGCCAAAACTGGCGAGGCTCGATTTTAGCAAATGACGGACCGAGATTGGTTACTAGGCTTTAGCATTCTTTGCTGCTTTTTTAACCGTCGCTGTCTTTGCATTGGCCATAGGGGTTGACGATTCCTTATCAAAATTGGTCAGCCCGTGGATCAGCATATCCGTATGTGCGTCCAAATACGCGAAAGGATCAAGCTGCGTTACGCTGCAATGGTCAAACGAATTGCGCCACAACATGAGCATAATTACCGGCGCACAAGCGAGCCGCGGCACCACATCCAACGACACCGGACGAAACTCACCGGAGGTGATTCCGCGTTGAATGACCATCGCGAATAACGCGGTGCCACGCATCACCACCTCTTCGTGGTAAAACGCGGCAAGTTCCGGAAAATTACCCGCTTCGGACATCATCAATTTTGTTATCCCGCCCAGCTTGGTCGAGCCGATTTGCGCCCACCAATCATGAACCAGTTCACGCAATACATCCGTGGTCGGGCCCGTGTGCGTGCGCACGCGTTCCTCGGCCTCCGCGATCTTTGAAACAATGCCTTCACGCACCACGCCTTTGAATAAATCTTCCTTGCTATCAAAATAAAGATAGAGTGTGCCTTTCGACACACCGGCACGCTTGGCGACATCATCTAGACGCGTTGCCGAAAAACCGCGCTCGACAAATAATTCCAACGCAGCAGTCGCCAACTCCCCCGGGCGTGCATCCTTGCGGCGTTCCCAGCGTGGCTCGATAAATTTTGGATCTGCGCTCATAACATTTCGTAAATGACTAATTGGTCATTAAGATACGCGCCCGCGCGCGACGCGTCAAGGGTTTACTGCACAGTTTGATATCAAATTACCCGCCTATTTGTTAGGCAATGGCTCAACTATTGCCGCCACGCAGCGCCAACATTCCAGTAAGA
>JANMQR010000249.1:0-5256 GCA_031370625.1 Burkholderiales bacterium
GCCAGCGAATGCGCGTTCGCGGAGCCAGTTTTCGTAATGATCCGATGCGCCTGCACCCACTTTTACCCGATGCAAAAATTCGTCGTGAAGTCGCGGCAGGCCGTGTCGCGAAAGTGCATAACAATCTTCAAGCGCCATCGCGACAAAGTAGCGCGACGCGGCATCAAGGTTTTCTGCCGCCAAGGAAAGTCCGGGATCGTAGTAGCGGTTTTGCTCGACGACAAATTTGCGCGTCTGGTGATGTTGAGAACGTAGTGGGGGCGGCTCTGAAGCGCCAGCGCGTATAGCCGGTGCGGTTGCGCTGTGCGCTGTTGTATTCAACGTCGATTTACTCGTTACCCATGTGACGAGCGTGAATAAAACCAGAATCGCCGCGAGATGCAACAGCGGCGAATTGCTGCCTGCACAAATTTTCACAATACCCCCGAGCCTTCCCGCTCTCGCAATCCCCGACACGGCATTGAAATCGCAAATCGTTTCCTGTGGTCGACGCGTTTCTCAACAAATCAGCGCCTGCAGAGCGGGTGGCAAAACAATGCTCGGGTAGGTCTGACGAAATTTTTTCAATTCAGTTTGCAGCTCGTTTGTTTTATCGGTTTTACTCATCGCGGTCATGCGCTCGATCCATTTATTCGCAGGCTCGGCATTACGCTGGCTGGCTTTGGCGCTGAAGTCACGCTGCCTCGTATCTGGCGGACAGTTGATGTTTCCGCGCGCTTTGCTCTGCGACTCGCGATCTGGTTCGGGCAGGTGATTCTTGAACACATTACGCACGGGTTCGGACAGCCGCGAATAAATAATTTCGTATTTTTCATCGCCAATTTTTGTCGCCGCCGTCGCCATATCGTCGGGCGTAATACCCATCAAACTTTTTGGTTCTTTAGACGTTGTCAGAAACGTCGTGCGTTCACGCGAGCCCACGTACACGAGCGCACCTGCCAGCAACAGCAAACAAACGAACATCGTTGATTTGAGCACGCGACCCGTGCCGCTTTTCGTTGGCACACGATCCAGCATCTTGTCAGTGAAAAGTCCGCGCCGCGCCGCGTCTTGCAGCGCGTTCTGGATAACCACCCTCGGCTTATCCTCAAGCATTTTTAGCAGCGCATAGCGATCAGCTTTGCTGATGATGCCTATTTCATCTTGAGATTGTTCAGCGTTGGTGGCGAGATTGGTCATGGCTTGGTTGAACATTTGAAGTGCAATTGCTGAACTATAAACCCGAGCGGTGAAGTGCGATGGCGTTAAATTTTATCTGCTCATCGCGTGAATAAGGCAGACGGCAGATTTGATGGCGTACTAAATCCCTAATATCTGCGGGCGTTTCCACGCATTTTTGCTCCGAACGCCTTGCTGGTGCTAGTGTTTAAATAATATCCTTGGTGAATCTGCCTCGTGCATCTCGGTTCCGGATATCGACAAATCCATAATGCGATATTAAAAAAACCAACACTAACTCACGCTCGCATCGAGCGCTGACGAGAGCAGCTCGCCCAGCACGCGCTCCAGAACCACTGCCGTAACCACCGGCAATGCGAACACTTCGGTCTTAACACCAACCCGTCGGCCCGGTCGTTTATCGAACTGTGACGTGAGCTCCACTTTTCGCTCCGCCACCATGCCTTTGATGATGCACGCGCATTCACCCTGTGGATGTGCGCCCAGCTCGGTGCCGGGTGTAGCTGCAAATGCCAAGGTGTAGATCATGTTGTTTGATGCATCGGTATCGAATTCGGTTTTCGCGGGAAAGCCGTGTGATTTTGCTTCCTTCACGAACTGCTCGAAAATGGGTGCGGCGACGAATTCGAGGTGCAATTTAAATGCGGCAATAAATTCGTTGCTGGCCGCTTTTTCTGCGGCGGCTTTCGCGGCGTCTTCTTGTTCGCGCTGATCCTTTTCTCGGATATGCGCGTCATAAATTTTGTTGAAAACAGACATCAAACTCCTTCATTGTCGGCTCAGTTTCTGTGCAGGCGGCGTGGAGTGTAACCCGAAGTTATGACAATTTTATATGTATGTATCGCGGCGATTTTTTAGCTATTCACGACCACAGCCAGCGCCTCAAGATCGACGCCAACAATAATCGTCTCTCCTGAAATCACCACCGGTCTCTTTATCGTGCTCGGATTTGCCAGCATCACTGCAATCGCTGATTCAGCGTCGCTAACGCTTGCCTTCGCTGCGTCATTCAGCCCGCGCCAGGTTGTGCCTTTGCGATTTAGTATCGTCTCCCAGCCTTTCAATGTTACCCACGCGCGAAGCAGCGCTTCTGGAACGCCTTGCTTTGTGTAGTCGTGAAACGTGTAAGGCGCGTCGCGTTCAGACAAAAATGCGCGCGCTTTTTTTACACTATCGCAGTTAGCGATGCCGTAGAGAATAATTGTCATGATCAGATTGTATGTTGTGCCAGAATGTATTGAAACTTTTTACTGAACCGGGAAACGAATATGAAATATCTGCACACGATGGTACGCGTGAATGATCTTGATGCATCGCTCGATTTTTACTGCAACAAATTGGGGCTGGTGCTCACGCGTCGTAACGATTATCCGAACGGACGTTTCACGCTCGCGTTTGTCAGCGCGCCGGGCGATGAAGCTGCCGCGATTGAGCTCACCCACAATTGGGACAAGGAAGAATTGGGCCAGGCGCGCAATTTCGGCCATGTGGCTTATGCGGTTGATGATATTTACGCGCTCTGCCAAAAACTCAAGGACGCAGGCGTCACGATTAACCGCCCGCCACGTGATGGCCGCATGGCGTTTGTGCGCTCGCCAGATAATATTTCGATTGAGCTTTTGCAGCGCGGCGCGCCACTCGCTCCGGCAGAGCCGTGGCTGTCGATGCCGAATACGGGGATTTGGTGAACCGCTAGAATATCTTTATCGTTCGCAGTTTTGTTTGCAGTTTTGTTCGCAGTTTTGTTCTAACCCTTTTAGATGCTCTCACACGCTTAACCTTTGTAGAGACGTTGCCAGATCGTTTTTTCAACCAAAGGAGGTGGGCCATGCAGTACACGCTACGTGAACAGAGTATGGGCAAGAGTGTGAGTCGATTGGGTTTTGTGGTGGGTATCCATGTCATGTTGGGCGCGGCGCTGATTGCGACGCTCAATCGTGCGCCGAGCGTGAGTGTGGCGCCACCGCCGATTAGCGTGCTCAATCCAACGCAACCGCCTAAGCCGACACCACCAGAAACGCCGCGTGAAATGACGAAAGCGAATTTGCCGACAGTGCGAACCATTGTCATTCCGCCGATTGATATTGCGATAGAAAATCCGCCGGTTACTGATGCTGTTTCCGTAACAGCAACACCAACGACGCCGTCTGAAAACCGGGATTCATTATCTACAACAACAGACGGCGCGGTGATTGCACCAGTCGCAGCAAACCTTGGCATTGCCTGCCCCAACGCGGCGCAAGTGCAGGGCAATATGCGCTATCCCGCGCAAGCGGTGCGCGAAGGCATTGAAGGCGATGTCATCGTTCGCTTCGTGGTGGCAGAAGGGGTGGGTGGTGGCGAGATCAAAAATATCGCCATCGCCAGCAGCTCAAATCGCATTTTTAATAATGTGGTGACACAAGCTGTTCAGCAATTCGGCTGCCGCGGGCAAGGCCAGGATGTGGTGGTGGAAGCGCCGTTTACGTTTCGGTTGAAGTAGAAAATTTACTGAATTGCGCGTGCAGTGTGCATATGCGCAGATGAAGGTTCGCATCCTGAGCGGCAATTTAAGCGAAAATGCTCGCCTCCGAAGGTGGGCATGATCGAATCGCCGCTCATGGAATGGGGTTTATATTTTCATGGTCGCGCCATGTCGGACACTCTAGCAGCCTATCGGACTTAAAGAATCGATGCGAAAAATGATCTGGGCGGTGCATATTTCCCCGCTTTTCTACGCCAAGGGAACAACCATTGGCTTGAAAAGCGTGAAAATATGCACCGCCCAGATCATTTTGCAGCCGATTCCCTTTAAGTCCGACAGGCTGCTAGTCACCCGGGCTCGAAAATGGCGACATCCCGCCGACGTAAACGACAATCTGTTTGCTAAGGGTGCCCAAAAGTAGGCCATAAATAATATCCGTTGCAAATGCGAATGATTCGTATTAAGATGCTTTATCGAATCGTTTTCAGGAGCTGACATGGCCACGCAATCGCCTCACATTTCTGCCCTCGCGCAGAGCCTTCGAAGCGCGACCGATGCAGCGACGATCTCTGAAGCTTGTAACGCAAATGCAGAAGATGTCATCACCAGTAATGCGTTGCTGGGCCAAAAAGGTATCTGCATCATTGTCCACAACGCTGAGCAATACACTCTGCGACGCACCCGTAATAACAAGCTGATTTTGACGAAGTAGTTGGACGAGTGTCGTGAAGTTTTTATTCGTCAGTCGTGATCGTTATTGTTGCTGGTGACGTTTCAAAGAATTAGTTTCCCCGTTTTTGTTGTTCAGTTTTTTACGCAAGTCAGCCAGTAGACATTCCGCGCATTGCCTCCCGTTGATTTATCGGGAAACGCAATGTCGATGTCACGCCAGCCCGCTGTTTTCTTTTCATCAATGTAGATGAGGTGCAGCGTGTGCTGCGCTGGCGCGGCGAGGGCGGTTTCAACTCCATCGTTTATCGCACAGCGCGCATGCATTCTCAAATGGAGATTGGACATGTTGGCTGGTCAAGAAATTATTGATGCAGATTTATCGCCAGATCCGGCGCAAATTGTTAGCGGTACGCTGTGCTTGATGAGTTGCGCGTTGACATCGCTGTTGAGTTCGGCACTCAATGCCGTGCCCACGCAAGAGGCGGCGGCCGGCAATTTTTTCTACATCAAGCGCATCGCGGATAACCTGTCGCAGCTCGCAAATGATCTTGATCTGGATCCGCATTTTCGCCGCCTGTGCAGGCACCTGTGCGAGCACTGGGAAACGAAGCTCGATCTAGTGAATGAGCCCGTAACGTCCACCGAATCGCTAGCACCTCAAATGAAGCTACGCGCGCCGATGCAGACGGAGCCAATTATCCAGCCACGCGCAGACCTACTCGCACTCGCACACACGCACGCCATGACGGACGCGCTTGCTGCGTCGGTGCGTCTTCATTGACGATTGCTGTGTTTCAGGCACCAGTTACGGAGAGGCTTTTTGGAAGGGCTGAGTGCGTTGTCGTTTAAGTTGTCGTTTAAGTTGTCGTTTGAGTTGCCATTTGAGTCGGCGTTTGCGCATCTGCCAGACGCAAACACTAGCACTGGTGAGGCGAATGGAG
>JANMQR010000263.1:0-6566 GCA_031370625.1 Burkholderiales bacterium
TGGCGGCGTAACCGGCGGCGTCGAGCATGCTATCGAGCGATGCGTCAGCGGCAGGTTTTAACTTGAACAACCATGCGTCGTAAGGTGCGGCGTTTAATGATTCAGGTGAATCGGCCACCGATTTATTTACGGCGATTACTTCTCCTGCGACGGGTGAATAGGCATCCGATGCGGCTTTGACGGATTCGAGCACGACGGCTTCCTGGCCTGCTTTAAGTTGCTTACCGACAGCGGGCAATTCGATGTAAACCAGATCGCCGAGCGCATCTTGCGCGTGGTGCGTGATGCCGACAGTGAGCGTGCCATCGGCTTCAGTTTTCACCCATTCGTGGGTGACAGCGTATTTGAGATTGGTTGGGATGGTCATGAAAGTCTCCGGGGATTTAAATTAGTAAGTCAGAAAATAAATTGAATGCGGTGATGTGCGACCACCACCCTCTCTCCAACCTCTCCCCCGTCGAGGGGGAGAGGCTTTGCTTCCCTCCCCCTTGATGGGGGAGGGACTGAGGGAGAGGGTGATGCTCGCCAAGTTGAGATTGAACATATTAAATTGCCGCATCCAAACGCAAATCAAACTAAAGATTGCCCATTCCGCACAAACGGAAATTTGGTCACGCGACAATCCAGCCACTTGCCGCGCACTTCGGCCTGCACCGTATCGCCAATCGCAACACCAGTCGGAATGCGCGCGAACGCGATGGAAATATTGAGCGTCGGCGAGAATGATCCGCTGGTAATTTCGCCATTGCCTTTTGGCGTTTGCACCACTTGATGACCGCGCAAAATGCCTGCGCCCAGCGGTACAAGACCGACAAGTTGACGCGTGGGTGCAGATTCCAATGCCGCACGCCCAATAAATTTTCGATCCGTTGACATATCAACCGTCCATGCCAGATTTGATTCCAGCGGCGTGGTGTCGTCGTTCATATCCTGGCCGTAAAGATTCATGCCGGCTTCCAGTCGCAAGGTGTCGCGCGCACCAAGGCCGCAAGGTTTTACACCCACGCTTTGTAGCTGCATCCAAAATTCTGCGGCACGTGTTGCGGGCAAAATAATTTCGAATCCATCTTCACCGGTGTAGCCGGTGCGCGCGATGAAAATGCCATCGACGGTGGCGCTATTGAATGGTTTTAAATCTGCCGTGGCAGCACGTGAATTTTCCAAAACTTTCCACACCGCTTCACGCGCAGCCGGGCCCTGCACCGCAATCATCGCGACATCTTTGCGCGGTGTGAGCACCACATCAAATTTCTCGCGCGCGATGATGGCATTCAGCCATGCGATATCTTTTTCTGCCGTGCCTGCATTGACGACCAAGCGAAACGTGGTGTCGTCAAAATAGTAAACGATCAAATCATCAACCACGCCGCCGCGCTCGCTCAGCATGCAGGAATACAGCGCGCGGCCATGCGTTTTGAGTTTCGATACGTTGTTCGCAAGTGCGAAATGCAAAAGATCTTTTGCTTGTGCGCCGACGACCTCGACCGTACACATGTGCGAGACATCGAACATGCCTGCGTGTTTTCGCACCGCGTGATGTTCGTCGACTTGCGAGCCGTAATGAAGCGGCATTTCCCAGCCGCCAAAATCGACCAGCTTGGCACCGAGGCGCTGATGCGTCTCGTATAGCGGTGTTCGAAGTAACAAAATGAAGCTCCCAGAAAAAGAACGTGAAAGGATATTGGACGAAAAAAACTCGCCAAATCCCCTCTGTCCTTGATACCTGAGAGATTACGAAAACCGCGTCGTGCATGTCGTATAAAACGATCCGCGATTTCGTGTGCCCCTTCGGTGGCGTGCGTTTGAAAATCAAACCACGCGCTCTCCAGAGAAGCTATGCAGTCCAGGTATGTGTGCCTGAGCGGTTCCGGGAGTTGCGCCTTCGGCGGCGTTCATTCACAAATTCGTGATGAATCGCGCTCTCCCCAGACTTGCAATACGCTAGTCTCGGAGGATAGCGGTGGACTTGATTGATGTCAAATTTTTGGTGGGCGGTTTTGTGGAAGTAGGAATGCAAAGTGCCCACCCAGCCTACCGTTTGAGGCAAAAGTGCTTGAAGATCGCCGCGCCAGCTTGCGTTCACCCTTATCGAGAAACAATTACTGCGAAATACAATTCGTCACCCAGAAATATAACTCTTGCTATATTAGTGATGGTCAAACCAATTGACCTGAAGCGCCTCGCACCAAATAAAAAAAAGGAAGTAAAAATGAAAAATCGATTTAGCTTATTTCTACTCGTACTATCTGCAGCCGTTAATTTGAACGTTGCTCAAGCTCAAACTGCGCCTAACCCGGCATTTGCAGGTAGCATCCTTTTGCCGGCGAAACCAACTTCTGCAGACAATATCGTCCTTAGCTTATCGCCACGCACTTGCGCACGTGGATACGCAGCAAATCGGTACAGCGTTAGCATGGCGCTAAACCATATTACGGTCAAATTGGGGGAACAAGGCCCCCCGATTCTGATTGGTGTATGTCCTGGCGAGCCACGCGATGAAATCGACCTAGGCAAATTGCCAGCGGGCAATTACACCGTGACAGTGATCGAGTCAGCAAATGGGTTTGGCAGAGGCAACTCAACTATTCAAAATGCACCCTTCACCGTCACCGACGCACGAGTTATGAAGCAAAAACCCTGGGTGAGCCTTGACTACACGGGCATGTGGTGGGATCCCACCGATCCAGGCACGGGCTTATTTGTCTGGCAAGACGCAGCCGACAACACCTTGATCACCTGGTTTACCTATGCTGCCGATGGAAAACCAACGTGGTATGTCTTTCAACCAAAGTGGGGGTGGTTCGGAAACGATACGCTCGCTGCAACGGAGTTGGTATTGACTGATCGAAAACCCGGTACCACCGTTGCGCCACCCGGCCCCACCAGCAGCACCGCTGTGGGGACGGCTTGGATCAATTTCGCGACGTTTACCCTATTGGCACCAGACGGAACCCAAATTCTTAGCGGTGCGGATTCCGGGCCAGCTGGAACAGCGAAGTTTGAGGTCACACTAAAAGGGCAAGCGCCTCGGGTCATCACGATTCAGCGGTTCAAGCCTTAGAAATTATACAAAATGCCTACCCAGCGCGGCGTTTGGAGCAAAAATGCTCTGAGCGCCGTTCTGCTGCTAGTGTTTCAAATCGTTATCGAAGCAAACTCGCATCCGCTAGCCGCACAAATTCTGCCAACGACAACGTCTCCGCACGCCGCTTCGGATCAATCCCCTGCGCTTCAATTTCACTCGCGGCCATAAACGGTTTCAATGTATTGCTCAATGTTTTACGACGTTGGCCGAAACCGGCGGTGACGATGGCCGCGAATCTCGTATCGTCTGTTGCGCGCAGGCGCGTCGCGGGCAGCGGCGTCATGCGCACAATCGCGGAATTCACTTTGGGTGGTGGTGTGAATGCGCCGGGGGGGACGTCGAATAATCGTTTCATGGCGAATCGATATTGCAGCATCACCGAGAGCCGCCCGTAGGCTTCGGTATCTGGTGCGGCGACCATGCTATCAACCACTTCCTTTTGCAGCATGAAGGTGCCGTCGATTAACGTACTTTCGAAGCTGGCCAGATGAAATAAAAACGGCGTGGAGATGTTGTACGGCAGATTGCCGACGCAGCGGAAGCGGTCTTTAAAAATTGAGAAATCAAAATCGAGCACGTCGATTTCGTGCAGCGTAAATTTTTCTGCCGGGAATCGCTCACGCAATGCTGCTGCCAGATCGCGATCAATTTCCACGGCGTGTAGATGATTCAATTTTTCGAGCAAGGGTGCCGTAATCGCACCGGGGCCGGGGCCGATTTCGATCATTACATCGTCAAGCTGAGGCGCGATGGCATCGATGATGCGTTCGATGTAATGTCGGTCGGTTAAGAAGTGTTGGCCGAATCTTTTCTTCGCATGGGGCTGCATGGTTAGTGCGCAAGCATATTGTTACGGGACGACCTCACTGCCAGCTCAATCGCCGCCCGCATACTGCCTGTCTCAATCCCCGGCTTGCCCGCCAAATCGAGCGCGGTACCGTGATCAACCGAGGTGCGAATCATCGGTAGGCCGAGCGTGATGTTCACGCCTTCACCGAAGCTCGCGAACTTCAGCACCGCGAGACCTTGATCGTGATACATCGCGAGTACCGCATCAGCTTGTTCCAGATATTTTGGCGTAAACAATGTGTCCGCTGGCAAAGGCCCGACGAGCGACATGCCTTCGCGTTTTAAGGCTTCGATCACAGGCGAAATTATTTCAATTTCTTCCATACCCAAATGACCGGATTCCCCTGCGTGCGGATTTAATCCCGAGACCAAGATGCGCGGATTTTTGAAACCGAATTTGACCTGTAGTTCGTGATGCAAAATTCGTAATGTCGTGGTCAGACTTTCCACCGTAATCGCGGCAGCAACATTTTTCAACGCCAAGTGCGTGGTGGCGAGTGCCACACGCAGCATCGGTTTACCGCCGACCAGCATCATGACCACGCGCTCGGTGTTGGTTTTATCAGCGAAATACTCAGTGTGGCCGGAGAAGGCAAAACCGGCATCGTTAATTACACTTTTTTGCACCGGCGCGGTAACCACAGCATCGAACTCGCGGCTCGCACAGCCTGCGATGGCGCGATCAAGTAATGACAGCACATACGGCGCATTTGCCACATTGAGCGTGCCCGCAACGGGCGTTACTGGCGCCGCAATGTGTTCAATGTTTAACGCATCAATATTAACGTCGTGAGCCGCCGCGCGCGATGAGATAAGATTTTTGTCGCCGAGAATGACGATCTTGCCGTCGAACTTTTCTTTCGCCAACAGCGCACATAAATCCGGGCCAATGCCCGCGGGCTCACCCGACGTTATTGCGATGGTGCAGCCACGGTTCACGGGCACGCTACGTCAATCGGTTAATAATTTTAAAATTACTTTTCTTCAAGCCGATATTCAACAAACGCGCGATCACGTGCCTGGCGCACCCAATCCTGGCGCGCATCCTCAACCTTGCGCGCGCGGATCGCGTTGCGTGCTGTCGCGCGCATACGATCTGCCGACAAACCTTCCGTGCGACGTTCAAGCAACTGCACCAGATGCCAACCATATTGTGTTTGTATGGGCGCACTGATTTCATTTTCTTTGAGCTGCGTTAACGCGCGCTCGAATTCAGGCACGGTATCGCCCGGTGAAATCCAGCCGAGATCGCCACCCTTGGCCGATGACGGATCATCAGAATGCACTTTTGCCAGCTCAGCGAAATCAGCGCCGCCGACGATGCGCTCACGCAGGCGTTTCAATCGCTCGCGCGCATCATCATCGGACACGCCACTCTTCATGCCAATCAGGATATGGCGGACACGCGATTGCTGCACCTGCGGTGTCGCGCTGCGGCCACGTTTGTCCAATAACTTCACAATATGAAAACCGTTGGCGCTGCGTAAAATTTCGGATACTTCACCGGGCTTCAATTTGTTAAGCGCTTCCAGAAAAATCGTCGGCATGCGACCTGACGCGCGCCAGCCAAGATTGCCGCCTTGCAAGGCGTCGGGTGCATCTGAAAATTGTGCGGATATCTGCGCAAATTCGGTGCCCTTGCGCAGTTCACCCAGCGCTTGTACTGCGCGTTTACGGCGTGCTTCAATCTGGTCGCTGGTGGCCTGCTCCGGCACTTGCACCAAAATATGCGCGAGACGGAATTCCTGATCGGCGTTCGCTTCACGTGCTTCGAGTGCCAATTGCGTGTCAACTTCAGCTTCGGTTACCGCCACGTTGCCCTCAATTTCGCGCTCTTGCAAACGGCTCATCAGCACTTCGCCGCGAATCTCTTCGCGAAATTTTGGCCACGCAATGCCATCTTGCTCCAAGAGGCGACGAAACTCGGTCATCGACACATTGTTCTCATCGGCAATGCGCTGTAGCGTTTTGTCCAGCGTGCCTTCGTCGACGCGAATGCCGGTCTCTTTCGCCTCCTGCAACTGCACTTGGGTGTTGATCATTTGCTCCAGCAATTGTTTTTGCAGTACATCTTGCGGTGGCAATGTGGTGCCCTGCTTTTGCAATTGCTTGACCACGGAATTCACGCGATCATTCAAATCGTTCAACGTGATGACTTCGTTATTGACCACCGCGATGATGCGATCCAGCGGAATAATGCCGCCGGATCGGCTCGGCGCGGTCAGGCGCGTGTCGAGCTTGAACGCGTCGGACACGATGGGCGAACCGAAACTGCCGGGCTTGGCTGGCTGCGGGATCGGACTTTGCGCAAACGCGACCGATGCCGACACCAGCGCACAGCTCAGGATCGAGGCGAAGGCAGCGCGAATAATTGAACATTTCATAAATCACATCTCACAAAAACATGGCGACTAATCAAGTTTGTCATCAGACCGCCGATAACCAGGAATGTTCTGGCGAATGGTCTCAAGTGGGTTAATGCCCAGCTTCGAAAGACCTTTAAGCTCCAGTTGGAACTGGATTGAGTTGGAATACTGTTGCGTCGCGGTGGTGAATCGATGCGCGACGAGCCTGAATTCCCAACACCCTTGATTATACTCGACACCGATTAGTCCTTCGAGGAGCTTCTTGT
>JANMQR010000331.1:0-39105 GCA_031370625.1 Burkholderiales bacterium
TTCCATGATTCGACTCTCTGGTAATCCCGCTATCCTGAGGCGATATTGCCCGTTAGACCGGAGACTTTGCGTCGTCGCTTTTCAGCGAGTTTGCCTTGTTTCAGAATTCGTTTTGATGCGCTGTGACTGCCAAAAAAACAGGTTTTCACAGCGGAAAGTGAGAGAAAGCGAGAAAAAGCGATAAAAAGTGATTAGTCGCACAATCCGAAGTTTGATTTAATCGCGAGATCGTTAAGGTGTCAAGCCGCGTCAGTGAACTAGCGCACAAAAACGATTTATCTTCGATTACAAATGAATTCAAGTTTCAATGCGGTAAACACGTTTAACGCCGAGCCAGCGCGGCAACCGCTTTACCGCGAGCGGTTGCAGGGTTCGAGCGGACGGTATAATTTTGGTCACTCTAACCACCCGTCAGGCTTTTCATGTCCGTCCTTGTTTGCGGTTCCATTGCGTACGACACCATCATGGTTTTTCACGGCCAGTTCAAGGATCACATCCTGCCGGATCAAATCCATATTTTGAACGTTGCCTTTCTCGTGCCCGATATGCGCCGGGAGTTCGGCGGCACCGCGGGCAATATCGGCTACAACATGAAATTGTTGGGTGAAGAGCCGTTGTTGATGGCGACGGTGGGCGATGACTTTGGGCCGTATCAAACGCGGCTCGATACTTTAGGCATAGCACGTACTCACATCAAGCAGATTGCCGGTGCCTTTGTGCCGCAAGCGTTTATTACCACTGACCTTGAAGCTAACCAGATCACGGCGTTTCATCCGGGTGCGATGTCGTCCTCATATATCAACAAAGTGAGTGACGCAAAAGGCGTGAAACTGGGCATTCTGGCGCCGGATTCGCGCGACGGGATGATGCAGCACGCTGAACAATTCCATGATTTGAAAATCCCGTTCATTTTCGATCCCGGCCAAGCGATGCCCATGTTCAACGGCAATGAATTACGGCATTTCGTGGAACTTGCCGACTACGTCGCCGTCAATGACTATGAAGCGCGCGTGCTGGAAGAGGCGACGGGTGAATCCGTAGAAATGCTGGCTAAGCGGGTTAAAGCCTTGTTCGTGACCAAGGGTGCCGAAGGCTCGATCATTTACGCCGATGGTCAACAGATTTTTATACCGAGCGTTAGAGAAACCAGGCGCGTGGATCCAACCGGGTGCGGCGACGCATATCGGGCAGGTCTGTTGTATGGGATTCAACGTGATTGGGCTTGGGAAAAAACCGGTCGTTTGGCCAATACCATCGGCAGTTTGAAAATTGAGCATCGTGGTCCGCAAGGCCATCAACCTACCCGCGACGAGATTGCCGCGCGTTACGAAGCTACATTTAACGAAGTGCTCTGGTAGTTTTGGCAGGTCGGAATCGAATAACTCACAACTGAAAGTAGCGAGGAGAAAAATGATGATGACAAAAATCTTGGTTGCAAGCACCATCGTAGCGAGCATGTTGGTTGCGGGCTGCGCCAGCCCCGGCGTGGGCGGCGGCAATTACACGCGCTCGCAAACGCGCGGTGAACAATCGGTGCGCTTGGGCGTAGTGGAAGGTGTGCGTGACGTTATTATTGATGCCAACGATACTGGCACCGGCACGCTCGCGGGTGCAGCCATCGGCGGTATCGCCGGTTCCACCGTCGGCGGTGGTCGTCGCGCGAATGCAGCTGGCGCGATTGCCGGTGCAGTGGTTGGCGGCCTGATCGGTAATGCAGTTGAGAAAAACAACAATGACCGTCAAGGTGTCGAAGTCACAATCCGCCTTGAAGGGGGCAGAATTATTGCCGTTACCCAAGGCAAAGATGAAGAATTTCGCGTTGGTGATCGCGTGAAAATTTTGTCGGGCCAGGGCGCGACGCGCGTTTCGCGGATGTAGTTTTTTGCAGCGTTCTGAACTATGAAAAGGCGTCTTGCGACGCCTTTTTTATTGCCGTTTTTTTGCGGCTGCGCGGGCAGCAATAGATGCTGCCGAATTTGTAACATCGCAGAAACAAGTTAGACTTCGCGCCATGCCGCCGCCGCCATTTACACAAAATTCGCCGACCCACAAGTTCATACGTGGCGTTCGCTGGGTGCGATTGTTTACGCATATCGCATGGGCACTGCTGATGGCTGCAGTCATTTTCCCGCGCGTGACGATGGCGACGCGGGCGCGCATCACGCAACGCTGGTCCGCGAAGCTGTTGCGCCTGCTCAATATTGTGTTGTCGATTCACGGCGCACGGCCAGATGAAGCTGCGCGAAATCTCATCATCGCGTCCAATCACGTTTCATGGCTCGATATATTCGTCATCAACGCCGCGCAACCATCACTGTTCGTCGCCAAGTCCGAAATCCGCGATTGGCCGCTGGCCGGCTGGCTGTGCGAAAAAGCCGGGACGATTTTTGTCCGTCGCGCCAAACGCAGCGACACCGGGCGTATCAATGAAGAAATGCGTGATGCTTTGGCAACCGGTGCCACCGTCGGCTTATTTCCCGAAGGCACCACCACGGCCGGGGATCGCCTGCTCAAATTTCACTCTTCGTTATTCGAGCCCGCCGTCGCCAATGCCGCGACGGTCAGCCCCGTCGCCATTCGTTATCTCACCAGCGAAGGCGAACGTAATGAGGCAGCTGCGTACCACGGCGATATCGGTTTTTCGGATTCGATTCGCCAAATCATCGGGCAAAAATCCATGATCGCCGAACTCACCTTCGCGCCTGCGATCAGTGCCGCAGGCATCACCCGCCGTGCGCTCGCACAAAAAAGTGAGGGTGCGATTGCCGCGATTTTAGATGTGCCGCTACCGGATCAGCATCAACGGTTTGGCTCGGCGGGCGAGTGAGCGCTGGCTGGTAAATTTCATCAAATGCCGCATCTGGGTTGCCGTTTGGTAATAAAATGCTTAGAAAAGCGCGCCGGTGCTAGAGTTAGCATGCCCAGAATGCGCTCATTTCGCGGCATCATCCTTCTCTAACCGCTGCAATACTTTGCCCGTCACGCGATTTTTATCATCGATCATGATCGACAAATCGACGAGATAACCCCACGTGTCTTGATAGCGATAATCCCATGAGGTTGCGCCGAGATTCTCAAAGCGAACGCGCCGATGCGGCGGGCCGATTTTAGCGATGACTTCATCGGCAGAAAAGCCCACGCGAATCGTTTGAATCACATCATCAACCAACACGTTTTGTACGCTCGTTGCCACGTTAGCAGCATCAACATCCACGGCACGCGTGGTTGTGCCAAGCGGGCCGGACGGATAAAACCATCGCGCGCCTTGCGATGTCTGAATAATTAACGCGGGCTCGCCGAACTTCTGTCGTGCCTCAGAGCTGGTGCTGCCCGTGAGTGACGCCGATGCGCACGCGACCAGGAGGCTCGTCAAACCAAAAACGCACAATCCTGAAAATCGCGGAAAAGTGAGAAACATGTTTAAGCCTGTAGCGCCGCTGAAAATTGTCGAAAATACGGACAGTCGTGTTGAAATTGCAAACAGTCGCACGCATGTTTTCATCCGGCGAATTCCCATTATCTCAAATTAAATCTATAAAACAATGAGTTAAGATCGTGGCACGGCATTTGCTGTAACCGACATGAAATCAAAAATGCGACAGACTTCTGGAAAAGTCATCGCCCAATTAGAATATATGGGCAAGTCGTAAAAACAGCAACTTCACTCACGCACCCTCACCAAAGAATCGACCGGAGACGTAATAAAAATGAACAAAATGCAATCAATGAAAAACCAGCAATCCGGCTTCACGCTGGTTGAAATCGCTATTGTTCTGGTGATTATCGGCCTATTGCTGGGCGGGATTTTGAAGGGACAGGAGTTGATTAATAGTGCGAAGGTGAAGAATCTTGCGCAGGATTTTAAGACGGTGCCGCTTTATATTTATGGTTATCAGGATCGGTTTAAGGCTTTGCCGGGTGATGATGCGCGCGCAGCAACAAATCTCGTCACCACACCAGTTAATGCCGCAATGCTAAATGGCGACGGCAACGGTGTAATTAATGGCGCTTGGAACTCGATTGCTGCCACGGCTGCGGATGAGTCAGTATTGTTTTGGCTCGCAGTACGAATGGCAAATTTTGCTCCAGGTTCAACGGATTTTTCGGCTAGCTCTTTGGCCGCTTCACTACCAAAAAATGTTGACGGTGGGCGCATCGGTATTACGAGCAACACCACGACGGGTGCGCCGGTCGCCAATATGACCGGAACATACGCATTTTGCTCCGGAAGTCTACTGGGAAAATATGCGAAGCAGCTAGACACAACACTAGATGACGGTAATACCGCTACAGGATCAGTGCGTGTAATTGATAATCCAGCAGTTCCGCAAGCTGCTCCGGCAACCGCGAAGGCGAATGCCACGGTTGACGATGCAACTACTTATACGGTTTGCATGACGTTTTAGTATCCTTTGGTGAAGCAAAAAAGCCCGCACCAGCGGGCTTTTCTTTTTGTATTCTCAAAACATGAAACCCCAGTACTGGTGTGCCGTTCCGCGCAAAATTGCTCTAAACGCCGCTCTCCGCTTAGTTGTAGGTCAGGTTGCGCAGCTACCTGACATCGGTCTCCGCATTTCGAGCTTGTCAGGTAGCTGCGCAACCTGACCTACAAACTCTCGGTAGACAGCGTCGTTTGGCGATGAACGACAAAATCAAAACACCTACCCCTGCAACAACCGCATTTCCGCCTTCGCTAATGCCTCTGGTGTCCCGGCCAAAATCAATACGTCCGCGACTTCAATCCGCATTTCCAGCGACGGGCTGGCATCGCGTACACCGCGTCGGCGCAGTGCGGTGAGGGTCACGTCTACCTCATCGAGTTTGAGCGCTTCCAGGGTCTTGCCGACCGCCGCAGCGCCACTGTCGATCATGACCGACTGCAAGCGTGGTTGTTGGGCGTCCAACGCGCTGTCGTCGGTATCGGTGGCACCGGTAAAAAATCCGCGCATGAGCTGATAGCGCTCGCCGCGCACCGTGCGCAGCCGCGACAGCACTTTATTCAACGGCACGCCCATCAGCAGCATCGTCTGCGTCGCCAGCATCAACGAGCCTTCCACCACTTCCGCGACAATTTCAGCGGCACCAGCGGCCTTTAGTTTCTCCACATCGGTGTCGTCAAAGGTGCGCACAATTACCGGCACATCCGGCCGCAACTCACGCGCATGAGCGAGGATGGTCATGGCGGCATGCGTATCGGCAAAGCTCACCACCACGGCGGAGGCGCGCGCCAAGCCTGCCGCGGTTAAAACTTCCTTGCGTGCGGCATCACCAAACATCACCGAATCACCTGCCGCTGCCGCCTGCTTCACGCGCATCGGGTCGCCGTCCAGCGCGATGATGGAAATCTTTTCCTGCTCCAGAAAACGCGCCAAACTTTGTCCCGAACGCCCATAGCCGCAAATGATCACGTGACCACGTTGTGCCATTGAGCGAATCGCTAACTGTTGCAACTGCACCGCGCGCATTTCCCATTCGGTGGCGACCAGCCGCATAACAATTTTTTCGCTCTTCGCCAGTAGCAGCGGGGCGACCAACATCGAAATCAACATCGCCGCCAGCACCACCTGCAAAGGGCCTTGCGGGATGGCGTCAGTCTTGCCGGCCAGCGATAGCAGCACAAAGCCGAATTCACCCGCCGGGGCCAGCGCCAACGCGCAGCGCAGCGCCACCCCACGTTCGTTTTTGAAAATTAACGCAAGGGCTACGATGATAAAAAATTTCAGCGTCAGCAATGCGAGCAACACCAAGAGCACGATCACCCAGCGTTTGCCCACTTCGTCAAAATTGAGCAGCATGCCGATGGTGACAAAAAACAAACCGAGCAACACATCGCGAAACGGCTTGATGTAATCCTCGACCTGATAGCGGTATTCAGTTTCCGAAATCAGCATGCCGGCGAGGAACGCGCCCAGCGCCAAAGACAGCCCCGCCAGCTCGGTCGCGAGCGACAGACCGAGCGTGACCAGTAGCACCGCCAAAACAAAAATTTCCGACGATTTTTGCGCTGCAATAACGCCAAACAGCGGCCGCATAATCCGTTGGCCGACTACCAGAATAATCGTTAATGCCGCTGCCGCTTTTAGTAACGCGGCACCAATTTCCACCGCGATTTGCTCGCCCGAGAGTGCTAATGCGGGCACCAGCACCAAGAGCGGAATCACCGCCAAATCCTGAAACAACAACACGCCCATGATTTGCTTGCCGTGCGGCGAATGCAGCTGCGTTTGTTCAGATAGCGCTTTGCCAATAATCGCGGTTGACGACATCGCAATCACGCCGCCCAAAATCAAGCCGGTTTGCCACGTCTGGCCCGCGAGCAGTGCAATGCAAATGACCACCAGCATCGTCACCAGCACTTGTGTGCTGCCAAAACCGAGCACGATGTGCCGCATTGACACCAGCTGTGGAAGCGAGAATTCCAGACCAATCGAAAACATTAAAAATACGATGCCAAATTCTGCCAAATAGCGGGTGCCCTGTGCGTCGGGAATAATGCCTAATGCATGTGGGCCAATCGCGGCACCGACCATTAAATACCCTAAAATCGGCGGCATCCCGAGGCGGCGAAACACGACAACCGTCACCACCGCAGCGGCAAGCAAAATGACAACAAGTAGAAGCGTGGCGTGTGGCATCGCTGTTTAGATATTTTTTTGTCGCAGTTCGGTGGTGCGGTCAATTACAATCTCACCATGAGTCTATTACATCCCCGTTCAATTGCGGACACCGCACGCACTTTAAAGTTGGCCCGCGAGACCCTCGAGATCGAAGCTGACGCGGTACACAAATTGGCCACCAGATTGGGTGACGATTTTGTCGCTGCCCACAAACTTTTATTTGAGGTCGCCGAAAACCGTGGCCGCGTGGTGGTCACCGGCATGGGCAAGAGCGGCCATATCGCCGGCAAAATCGCCTCCACCCTGGCCTCCACCGGCACGCCTGCATTTTTCATGCATCCCGGCGAAGCCAGCCATGGCGATTTGGGCATGATCACCAAGGACGATGTGGTGATCGCGATTTCTAATTCAGGCGAGTCGGACGAGATCCTAAAAATATTGCCGCAACTAAAACGCCGCGGCACCAAAGTGATCGGTATTTCCGGCAAGCCCGATTCCACACTCGCGGCGGCCTCTGACGTGCATCTGAATGCTGCCGTGGAAAAAGAAGCGTGCCCATTAAATTTAGCGCCCACGGCCAGCACCACAGCAACTTTGGCCTTGGGCGATGCGCTCGCCGTCACGCTGCTGGATGCGCGCGGCTTTGGCGAAGAAGATTTTGCGATGCATCATCCCGGCGGTGCGCTGGGGCGGCGTTTGTTGGTGCATGTGAGCGAGGTGATGGTGGAGGGGGCACGCGTACCGAAAGTCTCGGTGGATGCGAAGCTGCCCGCCGCGATTCTGGAAATGTCGCGCAAGGGGCTGGGCATGACCGCCGTGGTCGATGCCAACGATCTGCTGGTCGGTGTGTTTAGCGACGGCGATTTGCGTCGCGCACTGGAAACGCATGACAACATCAAAACCACACCGGTTGCGGAAGTAATGACACGCACGCCGAAAACAATCACCGCCGATAAATTAGCGGCCGAAGCAGCTGAGCTGATTCAGCGCTACAAAATCGGCTCCAGCGGTTTATTGGTGATCGATGCGGGCGGCAAGCTGGTCGGTGCGGTACACGTGCTTGATTTGATGCGGGTCGGAGTGTTGTGATGAAAATCAGCGATGAATTGACGGCAAAAATCCGCAACGTAAAGCTGGCCGTATTCGATGTCGATGGCGTAATGACCGATGGCGCGTTGCACTACAGCGCAGATGGAGAGCAGGTGAAGATTTTTAATACACTCGATGGGCACGGTATGAAAATGCTGATGGCCTCGGGCGTTGATATTGCCATCATCTCTGGCCGCCAATCACCAGCACTGGCGCGGCGTTCGAAGGATTTAGGCATCACGCAATTATTCATGGCAGTTGAAGATAAAGGCCGCGTGTATGCAGAATTACTCGCCAGCCTGAAATTGCAGCCGCATCAAGTCGCCAGCATCGGTGATGATGTGGTGGACTTGCCGATTTTGTTGAACTGCGCGTTCGCAGTAGCGGTGCCTGCCGCGCCGAAGTTCGTGCGCGAGCGCATGCATTACGTGACCGAAGCTGATGGCGGGCGCGGTGCGGTGCGCGAATTTTGCGAAATCATCATGGCCGCGCAGGGCACACTGGATGCCGCACTGAAAAAATATCTACCTTAACGACATTCGAAAGCCGCACATGCTCTACATAAAATCATTTCACGTCATCTTCATGGTTGCGTGGTTCGCCGGGATTTTTTACCTGCCGCGCTTGTTTGTTTATCACGCACAGGCAACTGATCAGCTGTCGATTGATCGCTTCAAAATAATGGAGCGCAAACTTTATTTCGGCATCATGACGCCGTGCATGGTAATCACGGTGGTGCTGGGGTTGTGGTTATTCGTCGGCTACAAGATTGGCGTGGGTCAAGGCTGGATGCACGCGAAACTGGCGCTGGTGGCGGTGCTGGTCGCACATCATTTTTATTTGGGAACATTGATGAAAGATTTCCGGCTGGAACGTAACAAGCGCAGCCATGTTTTCTATCGTTGGTTGAATGAAATTCCTGCCCTGCCAGCGTTAATCGGCATTGTGATTCTGGTGATTGTGAAACCATTTTGATGGAAAATTTTTTCGCACAATGTCCGCGTGGGCTGAGTGGTGTTCTGGCCAATGAGTTAATCGCGTGTGGCGCGGTGGAGACGATTGCCACCGAAGCGGGCGTGGCATTCAAAGGTGATTTGCATGCTGCCTATCGCGCCAATTTGCATTCGCGCGTGGCGAGTCGCGTACTGTGGCAAGTCGCCGCGTTTCCCTATGTGAATGAACACGAAATTTACGACACCGCGTTGTTGCTGCCGTGGCCTAGCTGGTTTGATGTGTCGTGTACCATCAAGGTCGAAATTAGCGCAAATAAATCGCCGGTCAAGAGTCTGGATTTCACCACGCTGCGCATCAAAGACGCGGTGTGCGATAAATTTCGTGAACAAATTGGCTCGCGTCCGTCCGTCGCCACGCGCGAACCCGATGTGCGCATTCATGCGCACCTGGAAGAAAAAGATGCCGCGTTGTATCTGGATTTATCTGGTGAAGCGCTGTTCAAGCGCGGCTTGCGCGAGCAAACGGGTGCCGCACCACTCAAGAAAAATCTCGCTGCGGGCATTATTGCCTTGTCAGGTTGGAAGCCCGATGAAGCGTTTCTGGACCCCATGTGCGGCAGCGGCACATTTCTGATTGAGGCTGCACAGATCGCGCTCAATATCGCGCCAGGCAACGATGGCAAGAATCGCCATTTCGCGTTTCAGAAATTGAAAAATTTTGACGAAGCCGCATGGAAAAAAATGGTCGCGGACGCGCGCGCCGCCGAAAAACCAAAAACGCTATTGCCGATTTATGGATCGGATCTTTATGGCTATGCGCTCGACGATGCGCGCGCCAATTTGGTTGCCAACGATCTCGCCGATTGCGTGCGCATCAAGCAGGCCAATATCCTCGAAATTTCTGCGCCCGCGGAGAGTGGTGTGCTGGTCACCAATCCGCCGTACGGCGAACGATTGGGCGAGACGTCCGATTTGGCCGAGTTGTATCCGAAGTTAGGCGACGTGTTAAAGCAAAAATTCGCCGGCTGGCGTGCGTATTTTTTCACAGGTGATACCGGGCTGCCGAAGGGTGTGCGCTTATCGGCGTCAAAGAAAACACCGCTCTTCAACGGCAAGCTCGAATGCCGACTTTACGAGTACAAAATTATTGCGGGTAGCAATCGTAAAGAGGCAAAACCCTAATGTGGGTGCGGCTTTTGAAGGTAAATTGCTCCAAACGCCGCGCCGGTACTAGAGTTTTACTTGATAATTTCGAGATGCTCGAGCCCAGCCGCCAAATCTTTTTCTTTCGATGATTTGCCTTCGAGCTTGATGCGGAGTCGCAGGTCGTTGAGCGAATCGGCGTTGCGCAAGGCGTCTTCGTACGAGATCAAATCTGCTTCGTAAAGATCGAACAAAGCGTGATCGAACGTCTGCATGCCGAGCTCGCGGGAGCGCTTCATGATTTCTTTAATTTCGTGTACGTCACCTTTGAAAATCAAGTCTGAAATCAGCGGCGAATTCAGCATGATTTCAATCGCGGCGACGCGGCCTTTGCCTTCTTTTTTCGGGATCAGTCGCTGCGAAACGAACGCTTTCAAATTTAGCGATAAATCCATCAGCAATTGCGCACGACGTTCTTCCGGGAAAAAGTTGATGATCCGGTCCAGCGCCTGATTGGTCGAGTTCGCGTGCAAGGTTGACATGCACAGGTGGCCCGTTTCGGCAAACGCGATTGCGTAATCCATCGTCTCGCGATCACGAATCTCGCCGATCAAAATCACGTCCGGTGCTTGCCGGAGCGTATTCTTTAGCGCGGCAAACCAGTTGTCGGTATCCACGCCCACTTCGCGTTGCGTGATCACGCAGTTGCGATGTTCATGAACGTATTCGACCGGATCTTCAATGGTAATGATATGGCCGAAACTATTTTCATTGCGATAGCCAACCATCGCGGCGAGCGAAGTGGATTTGCCGGAACCAGTACCGCCAACAAAAATCACCAAGCCACGCTTGGTCATTGCGACGTCTTTTAACACCACCGGCAAACCCAATTCCTCAAACTTCGGAATATTGGTGGTAATCGTTCGCATCACCAAACCGATGCGGCCCTGCTGCACAAATGCGTTGACGCGAAATCGCCCGATACCCGACGGCGAGATCGCGAAATTACATTCTTTGGTCGCTTCAAACTCTGCGGTTTGCTTATCGGTCATCACCGAGCGGGCGATCTCGCCCGTGTGAACGGGCGACAAGCTCGATTGCGAGACCGGCGTCATCTTGCCGTCGATTTTCATGGCGGGCGGAAAACCGGCCGTCAAAAAAAGGTCGGAGGCTTTTTTCACCAGCATTGCGCGCAGCAATTCGTGGACAAATTTAAGGGCTTGTTCGCGTTCCATAATATTTCCTTACGACATTTAACAGAGCGGCTGGAGGGTGAAAACGGTGTTCTACCTTACACCAATTAGCCGAATGAGTCTTTGTTGGCCGCTTTGCCGCGCGCCTCGGCGACTGTAATCACGTTACGCCGCACCAGATCGGCCAGACATTGATCCATCGTCTGCATGCCCAGCGCCTGACCCGTTTGAATCGCGGAATACATTTGCGCGACTTTCGCTTCGCGAATCAAATTGCGAATGGCGGGCGTGCCGACCATGATTTCATGTGCCGCTACGCGGCCCGTGCCATCTTTGGTTTTACACAGCGTTTGCGATATAACCGCACGCAAGCTTTCGGAGAGCATCGCGCGAATCATTTCTTTTTCAGCGGCCGGGAAGACGTCAATAATTCGGTCAACTGTTTTCGCGGCGGAACTGGTGTGCAGCGTGCCGAATACCAAATGGCCGGTTTCGGCCGCCGTCATTGCCAGGCGGATTGTTTCCAGATCACGCATTTCGCCGACCAGAATAATGTCCGGATCCTCACGCAATGCCGAGCGGAGTGCGTTTGAAAATGACAGTGTGTGCGGGCCGACTTCGCGCTGGTTGATCAAGCATTTTTTCGATTCGTGTACGAATTCAATCGGATCTTCGACCGTCAGAATATGGCCGTATTCATTGTTGTTAATGTAATCCACCATCGCCGCCAGCGTGGTCGATTTACCTGAGCCAGTTGGACCGGTCACCAACACCAGACCGCGCGGTTGATTCGAGATTTCCTGAAAACTCTTTGGCGCGTTCAATTCTTCCAGCGACAGCACCTTGGACGGGATGGTTCGCATCACCGCACCCGCACCGCGCTGATGTACGAATGCGTTTACGCGGAAGCGCGCGAGGTTGGGAATTTCAAACGAAAAATCGCACTCCAGGTTTTCTTCATATTGTTTGCGCTGACCATCATTCATGATGTCATACACCATTCCATGCACATCGTCGTGCGTGAGCGCGGGCACGTTAATGCGGCGCACGTCGCCGTGAACGCGAATCATCGGCGGCAAGCCTGCGGACAGATGTAGATCAGATGCCTTGTTTTTGACACCGAAGGCCAGAAGTTCTGCGATTTCCATTTATACTTTCCCTTGAATTTCAACGCGTGGATTAACAGCATTTGTACCACGTCGCGCGGTACTGCAACGGTTCAAAAAAATACGCAGGCGTTGCATTGTGGTTTATAGGAATTTTACTGCGCCATTCTCGGCTGATTATGTCCCCAATCAAAGCGAACTTGCAACACATTCAGCACGAGATCGCGAAGGCGACAAACGTAGCACTAACGACGGCTACGGTGATTCCGGCGAGGCAAGTTTCCTTGATTGCAGTATCTAAAACCAAGCCGTCCGCGATGATTCGCGAGGCGTTTGCGGCGGGCCAACGTTTATTTGGTGAAAACTATGTGCAGGAGGGCGTCGCTAAAATCGCGGAACTGCGCGACCTGCGAGCGCAAGGCATTGAATGGCATTTTATCGGGCCGTTGCAAAGCAACAAGGCCAGACTGGTTGCGCAACACTTCGACTGGGTTCACGGGGTGGATCGGTTAAAGATTGCGGAAGCGCTGGCAAGAAATAGAGCGGAATTGGGAGATTTGGCACGGTTAAATGTCTGCGTTCAAGTCAATGTGAGCGGTGAGAGCAGCAAGAGCGGCGTAGCGCCGGGCGAGGCTGCCGCGTTGGCAAAACAGATGACGGCGCTGCCCGCGTTAAAGCTGCGCGGCTTGATGACCATTATTGAAAATACGCCTGATGAGGCAACACAACGCGCGCAATTTGGCATGATGCGAAAATTGCAGCAGCAGTTGAATGGCGAGGGGCTGGCGCTGGATACTTTGTCGATGGGCATGTCGCAGGATTTTCGGGTGGCCATTGAGGAAGGTGCGACGATGGTCAGAATTGGTAGCGCGATTTTTGGATTGCGCGATTCAACGGACAAATAGCGCAATTTTTGGCGAACGGGAATGTATCTAACCTTATGAAAATCAGCTTCATCGGTGGTGGCAATATGACCCAAGCCATTTTAGGCGGGCTGCTTGCGGGCGGGCACGCCGCGCGCGATTGTTTTGTTGTTGAACCCGCCGATGCCGCGCGCGCAAAGCTTGCCGTACACCAAGTCGCCTCGAGTGCGGCTTGGGATGTGCGTGCGCTCGACGCGGACGTGATTTTGCTCGCGGTAAAGCCGCAGATGATGCGAGTCGCGATTGCACCGATGGTGGGAGCAATGGGCACGCAGCTCATCATCAGTATCGCGGCTGGCGTTCGTACGGCGGATTTGTCGCGCTGGTTGAGTGGTGCGGGAATCGAACATGAACCCGCTTTTGCGCGTGTCGTACGGGCGATGCCTAATACTCCAGCGTTGGTGCACGCGGGCATCACGGGTTTGTATGCGATGCCGACGGTCGCCGCGTCGGAAAAAGTAATCGCTGAGAAATTACTTGCCGCTGTAGGCAAAACGGTTTGGTTTGAGACCGAAAATGCGCTCGATGCAGTAACGGCGGTTTCTGGCAGTGGGCCAGCGTATGTTTTCTACTTTATGGAAGCGCTTGAAGAGGCGGCACTTGAGCTGGGCTTTGACGCCCAAGCCGCGAGATTGTTCGCACTGGAAACATTTGCGGGCAGCGTGAAACTCGCGCGCGAAAGCGTGGATGCGCCGGCCACGTTACGCGCCAATGTCACCTCCAAGCGGGGCACCACTGAGCGCGCGATTGAGACTTTTGATCGTGCCGGATTGAGGGCAAAATTCATTGAGGGCGTGAAAGCGGCTGCGGCGCGAAGCGCTGAACTAGGTCAAGAGCTGAGCAGAGAAGCCGATCAAGAACCAGGCCAAGAACGTGCCCAAGGACGTGCCCCAGAAAAGAGTGCTAAATAATGCTTCGTGAAACATTGGTTTATGTGTTGGAAACGGTCGTCAATTTGTTCGCGCTCGCGGCGCTGATGCGTTTTTATGCGCAGGCGTTTCGCGCATCGTTTCGAAATCCCATCGCACAATTTATCGTGGCGCTTACTGATTGGGCGGTGAAGCCATTGCGGCGTATTTTGCCGAGCATCATGGGGCTCGACACGGCGTCATTTATGGTGGCCTGGTTCACGCTGATTTTGTTGTGGTGGGCGCTATTGATGATCATGCAACTGGCGGAAATGACGCATCCGCTGTTCTGGCCGGGACTGCTCGCGCTATCCGTGGTGAAGCTGATTAAGTTGTCTATCTATTTGTTGATCGGGATCGTGCTGGTGCAGGCGGTATTGTCGTGGGTTAGCCCGTATCATCCGATGCGGCCGTTTTTTGAAACCATGTCGAAGCCGTTCCTCCAGCCGTTACGCCGCATCGTGCCGCTGATTGGCGGTGTCGATCTTTCGCCGTTGCTGCTGCTGATCTTATTGCAGATTTTGCTGATGTTGCCTATTGTGTTTCTGGAGCGGGAGAGCTTTCGATTGATGCGTGGGCTGGCGCTCTTGTAGATTTCACAGTAAGCTTGAAATCTATACAGAGTGATTCCATTAACTCCATTAACTCCATTAACGCGTGCACCAATGAACCTTGTTGAGGATGCACAAAACAATCCGAATCTGGAACTGACGTTGCGCCAAATGATGAATAAACGTGGATAACAACGCCCAAGTCGTCAATCGTTTCGAATCCGAAATCGTCCGGTACAACCGTTGGCGCGAGGATCTTTCCGGCGCGGTACACGAGTACCACGATTGGCTCGAGCGAACGAATCAAATCGACATCGGCCAGTCGGTGCGCTTTTACGACCTGCTCGAATCATTGAAGCGTGGCCGTCTTATGATCGCGTTCCTGGCGGAATTTTCACGTGGCAAATCCGAACTCATCAACGCGCTATTTTTCTCAAGTTTTAATGAGCGCTTGCTGCCGTCAGATGTGGGCCGCACTACCATGTGCCCAACCGAGATTTTCCACGATCCCTCTGAAGAGCCCTATTTAAAACTGCTCTCGGTGGAAACCCGCTACCGCGACGAATCGATCTCGCAGCTTAAAAATATGCCGGTGGAATGGTCAAAAATCCGGCTCAATATTAATGACACCGCCTCAATGCGCCAAGCCTTGACCTCACTGGCGGACACCAAGCGCGTGTACGCACTTGATGCGCGCATGATGGGCTTGATCCCGATGTTTGATGAATCCGGATCGGGCCCCACTGAAGAGGATATTGTCGAAGTCCCCGCGTGGCGCTACGCGATCTTGAATTATCCGCATCCGCTGCTCACGAACGGCTTATCGATATTGGATACGCCGGGTTTGAACGCGCTGGGTTTGGAGCCTGAACTCACACTGTCCACATTACCCAATGCGCAGGCAGTGCTGTTCTTGCTCGGTATCGACACCGGCGTGACCAAAAGTGATCTGGAGATTTGGGAGCGTTATGTGAAAGTTTCGCAACCGGCAAAAATCGCGGTGCTGAACAAAATTGATCTGATGTGGGACGAGCTAAAAACACTGCCAGAAATTCAGGCGGGCATGGCGCGTATGGTTGAGACGACCAGCAAAGCGCTTAACCTTCCGCCGGAGAAAGTGTTTACTGTCTCAGCCCAGAAAGCGCTGGTGGGACGGATCAAGCGCGATGCGCAAACGGTGTCGCGCTCTGGTATTGAGCGGCTTGAGCAGTATCTTGCCAATGAGATCATTCCTGTGAAGCGCCAACTACTCGCCAAATCGGTAAGCCTGGAAATTGGCGGCATGATGCGCACCAGCCACCAAAGCTGCACGCAAAAACTTGCGGCGAATGTAAAGCAGGTTGAAGAACTTAATTCGCTGGCGGGCAAGGGGCGGCATCTGGTGAGCAAGATGTGGCAGCAAGTATCGGTCGAGAAAGAAGCCTACAACGCCGCACTGGCCGAATATAAAATTCAGCGCGCGGCGTTTAACGCCAAGCGCAATGCGCTGATCGATGCGTTTAATCCCGCCAAGCTTGACCTTGCTTGCGCGCGCAGCATGGAGGCCATCAACGGCTCATGGACCACGCCGGGCCTCACCCGCGGCATGCGTGAAATCATTCGTTCGATCAATGTCGAATTTAATGCGTGTTCGCAAGCGGGCGAAGATATTCTGCAGTTAATGGAGCGGGTCTACGACACGTTCCATGAGCGCTTCAAGTTCGAAAAAATGGAAATGCCGCCGCTCGATTTTGAGTCGTCGCGCATGAAGCTCAAATTGCTGGTGTATGAAACCGAACAATTTTGTAAAGACCCGGTCAATATTGTGATGACCGAAAAGCGCTTCATGGTAAGACGCTTCTGGCGAATGCTGGTTGACCAGAGTCGCAAGATATTTGGCGAAGCTCGCGCTGATACGGAGCGCTGGTTGCAGAATGTGCCGATGCCACTCGAAACCCGCATCAAAGACCACAAGGCACAGCTGGAGGCGCGCTTAACGTCGCTTGGTAGTATCAACGATCGAGGCGGCGCTATGCAGGCAGAGCTGCATAAGTTGCAAGGTCAACGTCGCGCCATTGAAGATGAGTTGCAACTTATCACGCGTTTGGTGGCCAAAATGCGGGACATCGGTGCCGCGCCTGGCGTTTAAATTCGCCTGGCAATTTAGTCGATTAAACCAGAATCACATCGAACTGCTCTTGCGTGTATGAGCTTTCGACCGATAGTGATATTGGTTTTTTGATGAAGTCCTCCAGCATCGTCATGCTCTGCGATTCTTCGTCCAGAAAGCGATCAATCACGCTTTGCGAGCCCAGAATACGGAATTCTTTGGCATCAAATTGCCGAGCAGAGCGCGTGATTTCGCGGAGTATTTCATAGCACACCGTTTGTGCGGTTTTGATTTCGCCGCGCGCGCTGCAAGTAGGACAGGCTTCGCAAAGAATGTGCGCCAGGCTTTCGCGGGTGCGCTTGCGCGTCATCTCGACCAGCCCCAAATGTGAAAAGCCATTCACGGTGACGCGCGTGCGATCCCGCGCGAGAGATTTCTTGAACTCGGTGAGCACCGCGTTTTTATGCTCGTCGTTGTCCATGTCGATAAAATCAACAATCACAATCCCGCCCAGGTTGCGCAGACGCAGTTGCCGCGCAATGGCTTGGGTGGCCTCGAGATTGGTTTTGAAAATCGTGTCATCGAGGCTGCGGCCGGATACGAATGCGCCGGTGTTTACGTCCACCGTCGTCAGTGCTTCAGTTTGGTCAATGATGACGTAGCCGCCCGATTTCAAATCCACGCGACGTGACAACGCCAACTCAATTTCATCCTCAATATCGAACAAATCAAACAGTGGGCGCTCGCCCGTGTAATGCTCAAGAATGCTCAGTGATTTTCGCGTGTAGTGCTCGGCAAACTCGCGCAGGCGCGCATGGGTTTCGCGGGAATCAACAATTATTCGCTCGGTGTCGGAGGTGACTAAATCTCGCAGCGCACGCATGGTGAGATCGAGGTCCTGATAGAGCACCGATTGCGCGGCCGCGGTCTTGGATTTCTCGACAATACCTCGCCACAGCTTGATTAAATATTCGATATCGGCGGTGAGCTCTTCATCTTTCGCCGATTCTGCCACGGTGCGAACAATGAATCCACCCGCCTCGCCTTCGGGCATAAGCTCATGCACTTTTTCGCGCAGATGCTCGCGTTCGGCTTCATCTTCAATGCGTTGCGAAATGCCAATGTGATGATCGCCCGGCAGGTAAACCAACAATCGTCCCGCGATGGAAACTTGTGTTGATAGACGCGCACCTTTGCTGCCGATGGGATCTTTGATGACCTGCACAACCAGCGTCTGCCCCTCGTGCAAAAGTTTTTCAATCGGCTTTTGTTCTGCCGGTTTTTCAGTATTTTTATCGCCATTTTTATCAGCGTGTTTGTTGCTCGACCATAAATCTGCCACATGCAGAAAGGCCGCACGCGACAAACCAATATCGATAAACGCAGATTGCATCCCGGGCAGCACGCGTCCGACCCGACCCAGATAAATATTGCCCACCAGCCCGCGATTGGAGGCGCGCTCGACATGCAGCTCCTGCACGGTGCCTTGTTCCATGATCGCCACCCGTGATTCTTGCGGCGTCACGTTAATTAAAATTTGCTCGTTCAAGGGAGTGCCTCGTGAGGTTGTTGTTGCGTTTGTTGCGTTTTCTGCACGAGTTTAACTTACGAGGAGATTCGATTGAAATGCAGGTGCAATTGACGCGCAGCTGACTATACGGTCATGCCCACTTTCTTCAGCAACATCGTCGCCTCAAACAGCGGCAAACCCATCACGCCACTGTAGCTGCCGCGCAGTTCGGTAACCCATTTTGCCGCATGGCCTTGAATCGCATAGGCGCCTGCTTTATCCATCGGCTCACCGGTATCGATATAGCGTTTGATTTCAGCGGGTGTGAGGGCGGCGAAAGTGACTTGGCTGACGGACAAAGCGACATGGGTTTCATGGGCGAACGAAACGGCGATGGCGGTCAACACCTCATGCGTTTGACCCGACAGCGTCGATAAAATTCGAGTGGCATCGGCCACATTTTCGGGCTTGCCAAAAATTTCATCGTTAAACGTGACAGTCGTGTCAGCAGTCAGGATCGGACGTGGCGGTAGTTTGCGTGCCTGCACCACGCGCGTAGCGGCATCTGCTTTCAATCGCACAATACGCTGCACGTAGTCACGCGGTTTTTCGTCGGGCAATGGGGTTTCATCAACATCAATTCGCAGTGATTGTTCGCGCACCATCAGCAGCGCAAAATGCACGCCCACTTGCTTGAGCAATTCGCGACGGCGCGGGCTTTTCGACGCCAGATAAATTTGTTGCGGTGCGCTGCCCATTATTGAGCCTTTGAATTATTCTCGGTGATACGGATGATTTTGCGTTAACGACCACGCTCGATACAACTGTTCCACCAGCATCAAGCGCACTAATGCGTGTGGAAGTGTACAACCAGAAAGCGCAATTGTCTTTTTCGCGCTCTGTTTCAGCGGTAGTGCCAAACCATCTGCGCTGCCGATCACAAAACACGGGCTCACACCCTCGGCCATCCACGATTTTAACCATGCGGCCAATTCAGATGTTTTGATCATCGCGCCGCGCTCATCGAGCACGATAAATTCAGCATTTTTTGGTACAACCGCCTTTATCCGCGCGGCTTCCAGCGCTAAAATCTTTGGAATCGCTTTACTGGCGCGGTCTTCTGGTTTTAACTCGATCACATCAATGCGAACTTCAGCGGGCATGCGCTTCGTATATTCATCCACGCCGGTTTGAATCCAGGCAGGCATTTTGTGGCCGACGGCAATGATGTGGAGCTTCAAGCGAGACGCTGCTTTGCGCGCAGGACCGCCTCACGCACCTGACGTGGTGCCGTCCCGCCGATGTGATCGCGGCTGCTAAGCGAGCCTTCAAGCGTCAACACCTGAAACACATCTTGCCCGATCAGCGCTGAGAATTTTTGTAATTCGGCCAGCGATAAATCGGATAAATCCTTCTTCGCCAGCTCAGCCGCTTTCACTGCATGTGCCACCGCTTCATGCGCATCGCGGAATGGTAAACCTTTCTTCACCAAATAATCAGCGAGGTCCGTCGCGGTCGCGAATCCCTTCATCACGGCTGAGCGCATATTGTCTTTTTTCACCGATATTCCACTCGCCATATCGGCCATCAGCGTCAACGAATCGCGTACCGTGTCGACGGTATCAAACAGCGGCTCTTTGTCTTCCTGATTGTCTTTGTTGTAGGTCAGCGGCTGGCCTTTCATCAAGGTAAGCAGCGCCACCAAATTTCCATTCACGCGCCCCACCTTGCCGCGTACCAGCTCGGCCACGTCCGGGTTTTTTTTCTGCGGCATGATCGATGAGCCGGTACAAAAACGATCCGCCAAATCGATGAACGCAAAATTCGGATTCATCCAGATAATCAGCTCCTCGCAAAACCGCGACAGATGCGTCATGACAAGGCTTGATGCCGCGACAAATTCAATCGCGAAATCGCGATCAGAAACCGCGTCAAGTGAATTCTCACATACGCCATCAAAGCCCAATTCACGCGCGACAAATTCACGATCAATCGGAAATGTGGTGCCAGCGAGTGCGGCGGCACCAAGCGGCAGACGATTCATGCGTTGCCGTACATCAGCCATTCGCGTCTCGTCGCGCGCCAGCATTTCCACATACGCCATCAGGTGATGACCAAACGTGACCGGTTGTGCGACTTGCAAATGCGTGTAGCCGGGCATGACGGTGTCGGTATGCTGTGCAGCCAAATCCACCAACGCTAATTGGGTCACACGCAGCAAGCGAATAATGTTGTCAATTTCACCGCGCAGCCACAACCGAATATCGGTTGCCACCTGATCGTTGCGCGAGCGGCCGGTGTGCAGCCGTTTGCCCGCGTCACCAATCAGGGCAGTCAATTTCGCCTCAATATTCATGTGTACATCTTCGCGATCAATGGACCATTCGAAGCGATGCTCACGAATCTCGGTGGCGATCTCGTTCATGCCACGCTCAATGCCAGCCAAATCTTCTGCGCTTAATACGCCGACTTTGTTGAGCATCTTCGCGTGGGCGAGTGAGCCCTGAATATCGACTTCAGCCAGGCGTTTATCGAACGTCACTGATGCCGTAAAACGCTTGACCAACTCACTAACCGGTTCGTTGAAGCGAGCTGACCAACCTTGCGGGCCTTGAAAAGATGAAGACATGATGTGGTGTATTTTTAAGTGAAAATCGCGCAGAATCAGGCAACAACGATGAATAATCGTTTGTCTTTGCTTTGTCTTTACGATGAAGCGCAGAAGAAATAAGGACGCATGAGTATAGTGCAAGCCCAACAAAAGCCATTGAAAGCTGACGCAAACCCGGACGCGAATTTGCGCGCCGCATCCGCCGCCGCATTCGCCCCGCTCGCAAGCCCCATGCCCTTGCAAGCGACAGCGCGCCTGCCAAATTTCTGCAATTTGGGCATCATGCTGCGCCTGTTGGTCATCATTAATTTGCTGTGTATTGCCGCTGCAGTGGTGCGCGCCGATCAATTGCGCGAAGCGTGGCGGCAATTCTTGATCATCTCAGCAGTTGCGCAACCCGTCATCATTGTCTCGCTCGTACTCGGTTGCGGTTTGCGGCGCTGGCTGGCTAAACTAAATTATCCGCTGGCGGTCGCGTTGCTTCTGCTGGTTGAAGGCTTGGTCGCCGCCGTATTTTGGTGGTGGTTAGCGCTCATTTCGCCATTCGATCAGCCGATTCAGCTTTGGCAATACGCGTTCTTTTTTGTCTTTGCGACCGGCGTCGCGCTGCTCTATTTCGATCTTCGCGCGCGCGCGCTGTCACCGGCACTCACCGAGGCGCGTTTGCAGGCGCTACAGGCGCGGATTCGGCCGCATTTTTTGTTTAATTCAATGAATGCGGTGTTGTCCTTAATTCGCACTGAGCCGAAACGCGCTGAGCGCATGCTCGAAGATATGTCTGAGTTGTTTCGCGTGCTGATGGCCGATAATCGTAAACTTTCGCCGCTTGCCGATGAGCTACTGTTGTGTCGGCGCTACTTGGAGATTGAGCAAATTCGGTTAGGTGAGCGGCTCATCGTTACCTGGCAAGTCGATGCGATGCCCGCCGACGCGTTGGTGCCGCCATTGATTTTGCAACCGCTGGTGGAGAATGCGGTGTATCACGGCATCGAGCCGCGCGATTCGCCGGGCGAGCTTAAGATTGTGATCGAGCTTAAGGGTAATCAAGTTGTGATCCGCCTTACTAATCCGTTTCAGGCGGGCTCCACGCATATATCCGGAAATCGGATGGCGATTGCCAATATTCGCGAGCGCTTGCAGCTTCACTTCGATGCCGAAGCAAGCCTGAAAGCAGAGATCATCAAAGATCATTATGTGGTGACGATTGCGATGCCCAATACCAACCGCGAACCGTGACAAAACCTATGAAAATAAAAACATGAGCGCTGCAAAACGAATTTTAATTGTGGACGACGAAGCGCCTGCGCGGCGACGCTTGCGTGACTTGCTCGACGATTGTCGCGAGTCATTTGCGCTGATCATCGCGGATGAAGCAGCGAATGGTGTCGAAGCCATTGAAATCATCAACAACGGCGGCATTGACATTGTCCTCACCGATATTCGCATGCCGGTGATGGACGGCCTCGAAGTTGCGCGTCATGTGGCGAAAATGGATGCACCGCCGAAGCTTATTTTTACAACGGCGTTCGATGAATACGCGGTGAAGGCGTTTGAACTAAACGCAATCGATTATTTGTTAAAGCCGATCAAACAAGAGCGCTTGCTCGCGGCCTTGAATAAAGCCAGTGCCGTGCGGATCGCTCAGGCCGAAGCAGTTGCTGAGGCCACCAAAGCGCGCCGTAAGCACTTGTCAATTCACGAGCGCGGGAAAATTATTTTGGTGCCGGTTGATGACATTATTTTTCTCCGCGCCGAGTTGAAATATGTCACGGTTAAAACATTGGCCAAGGAATATTTGCTTGAAGAGTCACTTACCAAGCTTGAAGAAGAGTTTGGTGAATTGTTTGCGCGAGTACACCGTAGCGCGTTGGTTGCGCGTAAAGCGGTCACCGGATTCGAGAAAATAAATGGCAATAGCGGCGAACCTGCCGCTGAAAATGGCGGGGATAAAGAGGAGTCGGGCGGAACTTACTGGGTGGTGGTGCTACGAGGCGTTGAAGAAAAGCTGCCGGTATCGCGACGCCAGCAGCACGTTATTCGTGAATTTTAATTTCCGGCTTATCGCCCAGTAAGAACAAGCTGAGGCAACGAATATCGAATCCTCAATCATCACCAATACCCTGCTACCAATCGCGCTTGGCATCATCATGCTTGGGCTGGGTCTATCCCTCACGATTGAGGATTTTAAGCGCGTGGTGCGCTATCCAAAAGCTGTAGTGGTCGGGCTGTTTATTCAAATGTTCGTGCTCACCAGTATTTGTTTTGGCATTTGCGTTGCACTGAAATTGCCGCCCGCTTTAGCTGTCGGCATGATGCTGCTTGCAGCCGCACCCGGTGGTGCGACCGCCAATATCTACAGTCATCTGGCGAAAGGCGACGTGGCGCTGAACATCACGCTCACGGCCGTGAATAGTGTGTTGTCGTTGTTGACGCTACCGTTTATTGTTGGCTTCTCGCTGCAATACTTTATGGGTAACGAACAAGTAGTGCCGCCGCCATTCAAGAAGGTTTTGGAAGTGGGGATTATTATTCTGGGGCCGGTTATTATCGGCATGCTAATTCGCGCTAAAGCGGCAAAGTTCGCAGCGAAAATGGAAAAGCCGATCAGGCTGTTTTCGGTATTGTTGCTGGCGGGATTGGTGATTCTGTCGGTGGCGCAAAGCTGGGCCGTGGTGGTCGCCTCGTTCGCTTCAGTTGGGCTCGCCTGCTTGTTGTTTAACCTGGTATCGATGGGCGTAGGCTACGCCGTGCCGCTCGCGGCTAAATTGCCCAAGCGCCAGGCAATCGCGATCGCGATGGAGATTGGCATTCACAACGGAACGCTGGCGATTTATATCGCGCTCAAGATTCTCGGCAACAGTGTTATGTCGATTCCTGCCGCGATATATTCGCTCATTATGTTTTTAACGGCGGCGCTGTTCGCAGCTTGGTTGAATCGCCGTTCAGTTTAGTATCACCAGCATTGGCGGGCATCACGGAGCAATATTGTTCGAAAGTGCTCGCCAATGCTAGGGTCTCGCTTTCCGCATCGGCGGAAATTGGTAATAGCGAAATCCACTTTTACTCAAGGTGATCCATGTCTTTTTTATTGCTATCTTTGCTTGAAACGCGCGTGCTCGGTGTGCTGGTTGAGAAGGAGCGCACCGTGCCGGATTCGTATCCGCTCACGCTTAATTCGCTCGTGTCCGGCTGCAACCAAAAAAATAATCGTGATCCGTTATTGAGCGCGACCGACGAAGAAGTGCAGCTCGCGGTTGATTCATTGAAATCGCGGTCATTCGTGATGGAGTCCAGCGGCAGCCGCGTGATGCGCTATGCACACAATGTCGGGCGGGTGCTGCGAATCCCGGATCAAGCGGTGGCGCTGTTGACGTCGCTGCTATTGCGCGGACCACAGACGGCGGCTGAACTGCGGATTAACGCCGAGCGCTTGCACAAGTTTGCGGATAGCGGCGCGGTTGAGGGCTTCCTCGATGAGCTCGCCAACCGAGTGGATGAAAAAGGCGATCGCAGCCTGGTTATCAAGCTCGCCAAGCTGCCCGGCGCGCGTGAAGCGAGGTGGATGCATTTGTTGTCTGGCGTACCCGAAGACGTTGTGAGTGATGCTGATCAAACTTCCGTTTCGTCCAGCATAGCAACGATCAGCGTGACAGAAATCGCCACGCTTAAAGCGCAAATCGCGCGGCTGGATCAGGAGTGTGCCGAGCTGCGTGAGTTGGTGGATAAACTCTATCGCGAGCTGGGTGTGAATCGATAGCGCGAGCGGCAAGTTTGACAATTTCTAACTTCGTTGTCGCCGCTTGGCAACAATCCGAGTTGCATATAGAAAATATCAGCTTCGCTTTTTGTTTGGTATCAGTCACTTGCTTACGCCCAATTCGCTTGGCATTAAATTTGCTGAAATGTTATTTCAGTATTCGTGCATAAGTAAAATAAACATCAGGGAGCTGCTTCATGTCTATTCAATCCAGCAAACTCATCTCGACTGCTGTCGCGGTCTCCACCCAGCGCGCGTCGCATCCTTCACATTTACTTTCCCTGCGAACGCGAGCGTCACTCCTCAATTTTTTGTTTGCTGCTTTAGCGCTGTGGATGTCGCTGCTGTCGGGTCAAAATTTTGGTCAGTCAGCTGAAGCGGCGATCAACGATTTCAACACCGATCAGAAAAGTGATCTACTTTTCACCAACAATAGCGGGCAAGTCGATTTGTGGTTGATGAATGGCTTAAGTGCCACGAGCAAAACTACGCTTCTCGATACGCCAGGATGGTCCGTTACGCACATTGCCGACTTTGATGGTGATGGCAAGGCAGACATTCTGTGGCGCAATGAAAATGGAGCGGTCAACCTGTGGCGCATGAATGGTTCCACCGTTGCATCCTCTGCTGGTCTCCTGGGCGCGGATGCAGATTGGAGAGTTATAGGCGTTGGCGACTTCAACGGTGACGGCAAGGCAGACATTCTGTGGCGTCACAACAATGGTGCGGTCACTCTATGGCTAATGAACGGCGGTGCGGTGACCGCTGCTCCGGGTCTGCTTGCGGCAAATGCTGATTGGAGTGTGAGCCATATTGGCGACTTCAACGGTGACGGTAAGGCAGACATCCTCTGGCGAAATAACAACGGTGCGGTCAACCTCTGGCTCATGAATGGAACGGCTTCGGTCAGCGGCATGGGTTTACTTGGAGCGGATGCATTTTGGCGCGTCGTACAGACGCCCGATTTGAATGGTGATGGTAAAGCGGACTTGGTGTGGCGGCACCTTGATGGCAGGATATCCGTATGGTTGATGAATGGCAGCTCGCCCATTTTGGGCGCGTCCCTTTTTGATCCTGGCGGCTGGAGTGTTGCCATTGATCCTGTGCCATCTTCTACAACGCTCGCCAAAAATAATGCGTCACGCTTCTTGTCGCAAGCTACATTTGGCCCGCGCACGGCCGATGTAAACGCACTGCGGGCAAGCGGCTACGACGCCTGGTTTACGCAACAGTTTGCGCTACAGGCGCGACCACATTTAACCTACCTCGAAGAAGCCAAAGCGCGTCACATCGCTGCCTCCACCAATGGCATAGGCGATTATCGTGAAGAGGATTCGTATCAGGCGATTTGGCAGCAATGGTTGTGGGGCCCGGATCAACTACGGGCGCGTATGGCGTTTGCATTGTCGGAAATTATGGTGATCTCAAATACGGCACCGGATATTTATCCTGAAGCGATGTCGTCGTACATGGATACACTCAACAAATATGCGTTCTCCACGTACCGCGAACTACTGGAAGCTGTTGCGCTACAGCCGGCGATGGGCTATTACCTCAATATGATGGGGAGTGAGAAGGAAGATGCCGCAAGAAACATTCGGCCAAATGAAAATTTTGCGCGGGAAGTTTTGCAGCTTTTTTCAATCGGGTTGTACCAACTTAATCTTGATGGCACCCGTAAGCTTGACGGTGCAGGCAAACCCATTTCATCCTACGATGAAGACGTCGTAAAGGGGTTTGCGCAGGCATTTTCAGGTTGGAATTTTGCCGGGAACGACACGACTAATCCTGATTCGTTTTACAACCATAAAGAAGATTGGCGCAACCCGCTGCAGGCATGGCCCTCCAAACACTCCGTCGGCACGAAAAAATTATTGAACGGTGTGACATTGGCTGCTGGGCAAAGTCCGCAGGCCGATATGAAAGCGGCGCTGGACAATATTGCCAATCATCCGAACGTTGGCCCATTTATTGGCCGACAATTAATCCAGCGTTTCGTCACCTCCAATCCAAGCCCGGCCTATATTGCGCGAATCGCCGCAGTATTCGATAACAATGGAAGAGGCGTACGCGGTGATTTGGCCGCCGTCATCCGAGCGATATTAATGGATGGAGAAGCGCGAACGCCGCCCACAACAGCAAACGGCGGCAAGCAACGCGAGCCTGTGATTCGTTTTGCCAACATTCTGCGCGGCTTGGACGGCAAGTCCAAAAACGGCATCAACGGTATCGATTATCTGGATAGCGCCGACAATGCGTTGGGCCAAAGCCCGCTGCTGGCACCGTCAGTATTTAATTTCTTCTCGCCGAATTACACCCGACCCGGCAAGCTCGCAGCGGCGAGCATGGTGGCGCCTGAGTTCCAGATCACCAATGAAATCCAGACGATTGGCACGGCAAATTTCTTCTACAACTTGGTGCGTGATGGTGGCTACGGTTACGGTGACAGTCGTATCGAGCTTGATTTCACGGGCGCTAAAGCCGTGGCGAATGACGCGGTGAAGTTGGTTGATTATCTGGAAGCCAAATTCACCTATGGTCAGCTGTCACCGGCGATGCGTCAAGTAATGACGCAGAGCGTGGCAGAAGTGCCTTATGACACCAGCGATTGGTCTAAAACACTGCGAATTCGAACGGCGCTAACGCTGTTGGCACTTTCGTCTGACTTTGTTATTCAAAAGTAATCCGCGACCAAACCAAGGAGATCATCATGACCATAAATCGTCGCGCTTTTATGAAGAGCAATGTGGCACTCGGCGCTACCACCGCGCTCAGCAATATTGCAACTATCGCCAACGCCGCGCCCACTGAAGATTATCGCGCACTCGTCTGCATTTTTATGTTTGGGGGAAACGACGCCAACAATATGGTTGTGCCGCGTGATCCGGCAGATTGGACAACTTATTCAGGTCCGCGAGGACGTCTCGCGATTCCGCGCGATACCTTGTTATCGATTAAACCGACCAATGTGCAAGGCCGTGAGTTTGGTTTTCATCCGGCGATGGGCGGGATTCAGTCGCTCTTTAATACGGGTAAAGCCGCAGTGATTGCCAACGTTGGCACGCTCGCGCAACCGCTCACCAAGGCGCAGTACCAAAGCGGGACGGCGCTTCGTCCGACCAATCTTTTTTCGCATAGTGATCAGCAAACTCTGTGGCACACAAGCGCGGCAGACAACACCATCCGCACTGGCTGGGGCGGGCGTGTGGGCGACCGGTTCGCGGCGGGCAATCAATCGGGCAATCTGACCACCTGTTTATCTGTCGCTGGCAATTCTTCGTTTTTGAGCGGCGACACGATTCGTCCCTTTCCGGTCTCGCCATCAGGTCGCTTTGGGCTTGATTTTATTGATGGTGGAAGCGACACCGCGGCACTTTCAGCGGGGGTGACGCGCATGCTGGGAAATGCACGCACCAACATCATGGAAAACGTTTGGCTGGAGATTTTGAACGGCGCGATTGTGAATCAAAAACAATTGTCGGCCGGCTTGAGTGGCGCGCCTGTGTTTCAAACTGTGTTTCCTGGCAGCAATCTGGGTGACGCATTAAAAATGGTGGCGCGTTTGATTTCGGTTCGTAAAACATTTGGCGCGAAGCGCCAAGTCTACTTTGCCGGCATTGGTGGTTTTGATACGCATGGTGAAGATCAAATGCAACGCCAGCAGGAATTGCTCGGTGAAGTGTCCGGCGCGATGACCGCGTTTTACACTGCAACCAATGAACTGGGCTTGAGCGAAAACGTCACCGCGTTTACCGCAAGTGACTTCAATCGCAATTTCCCTACTAACGGGCGCGGCTCTGATCATGCCTGGGGCAGTCATCACATGGTCGTCGGTGGTGCGGTCAAAGGCAATGCGATGTACGGCAAATTCCCGACCCAGATTGTTGACGGCCCGGACGATGCCAATAATGGCTCGTGGATTCCAACCACGTCTGTTGATCAATATGCAGCGACCTTGGCGACGTGGTTCGGCGTGCCGTCAACAGAGCTTAATTTGGTGTTCCCGAATTTGAATCGATTTGCATCGGCGAATTTAGGATTCATGGCGTAGATTTTTGTTGGCGCAAGCTGTTATGCGCGGTGTGTTAAATTGCACCGCGATGACCACGACTTCCAAAAACGCCACGCTGGCCGCGCGATCTCTCGCGAGCGTGTGGCATCCGTGTACACAAATGAAGCATCACGAATCGCTGCCAATGGTTCCCATTGTTAGCGGGCGAGGCGCGTATTTGATTGATGCTGATGGCAATCGGTATCTCGATGCGGTCAGTTCGTGGTGGGTGAATTTATTCGGCCACGCGAATCCGCGCATTAACGCGGCGCTCAAAAATCAACTCGATAATCTCGAGCACACGATGCTCGCGGGCTTCACGCACGAACCTGCGATTGAGCTCGCTGAGCGTTTGGCCAAACTCACCGGGCTCGGTCATGCGTTCTATGCGAGCGATGGCGCGAGTGCGGTGGAGATTGCATTAAAAATGAGTTTTCATTTTTGGCGCAACAGCGGTAAATCGTCGAAGCAAAAATTTGTGAGTCTCAAAGGTAGTTATCACGGCGAAACACTCGGTGCGCTCAGCGTGACGGATGTGGCGATTTTTCGCGACGCGTATGGACCGTTGCTTAACAATAATCTGATTGTTGATTTTCCAAGTTATGTGGCCCGCCCCCGAAAGGGGGTCTCCGTCGAAAAGCCAATATCCACGGGCGTCTCTAAGCATAATGGCTCCAAAACCTTACCCAGCTTGCCGTTCGGGGCATGCTGCCCTGAATGTGTTGTGGATGCTGGCGTTCAGCTTGAGCGCTTATTCGAAACGCGAGCGGACGAAATCGCCGCGCTGATCGTCGAGCCGCTGGTGCAAGGCGCTGCCGGTATGCGCATGTATCACGCCGATTATTTAAAAAAAGCGCGTAAACTTTGCATGAGATATGACGTGCATTTAATCGCCGATGAAATCATGACCGGCTTTGGCCGCACTGGGTCAATGTTTGCATGCGAACAAGCCGCTGTGCGGCCGGATTTGATGTGCTTGTCGAAAGGCATCACCGGCGGCTATTTGCCGCTCTCATGCGTGCTGTCGACAGATCAAATTTACGAAGCGTTTTATGCAGACGATACTGCGCGTGGATTTTTACATTCACATTCGTACACCGGAAGTGTGTTGGCGTGTCGCGCGGCATTGGCGACGCTGGATATTTTCGAATCAGATAATGTGATTGAGAACAACCACATCAAGGCGACGCGATTCACCAGCCTCGCGCAACCGCTTGCGGCGCATCCACGCGTTAAAAACTTTCGGCATCTGGGCATGATTTGGGCGTTTGAAGTTGACTCAAACGAGCCCACCTTTGCGCGACAGTTTTTTGCGGCAGGTCTAAAGCGGGGTTTGCTGTTACGACCGATTGGCAATACCGTTTATTTCATGCCACCCTATATTGTCGACGACGAGGAATTTCAGTATTTGGTGACGCAAACTCTTGCGGTCATTAATGAGCTGTGCGGATAAATGATGAAACTATTTGGTGCCTGCCTTACGACCTTCATTTTTTTCACTGCCAGCAGCCTTTGTGCCGCGCAAACGCCGCTGCCGCCATCGGTGATCGATGTTTTTAAAAGGGCCAATGTGCCGATTGAGAACGTCGCGGTTTACATCAAAGAAGTCAATGCGCGCGAGCCATTGCTGTCGATCAATCCCGATAAATCCATGAACCCGGCATCAGTCATGAAACTGTTTACGACCTATGCTGGTTTGGAATTATTGGGGCCGGGCTACACGTGGAAAACTGAAGTCTATGCGGGTGGTGAAATTCGCAACGGCAATCTCAATGGTGATCTAATCTTAAAAGGCAGTGGTGATCCAAAATTAACGGTCGAGCGTTTCTGGTTGCTGCTTAAACAACTGCGCGAGCGTGGTCTGCAATCGGTTCGCGGCGACTTGATCCTGGATCGATCTTTGTTTGAAGCGGTTGCGTTTGATCCGGCAAAGTTTGACGGAGAGCCGTTGCGCGCATATAACGTGGCGCCCGATGCGCTGCTACTCAATTTCAAGACGGTTCGTTTTTCGTTTGCGCAATCTTTGGACGGAAAATCGGTTTCAATTTCGCCCGATGTGAAGCCCGCGCAAATTGAAATTGTGAATCGCGTGAAGCTGATTGAAGCGCCGTGTGGCGACTGGCGTGAACGGGTCGTCCTGGATCTGCAAACCGTGACGCCAACACAGCTCAAAATTTCGTTTAGCGGAAACTATCCACGCAGCTGCGGCGAAAAAGTGTGGAATGTTTCGCTGCTTGATCACCCGCGTTTTGTCGGTGGCGTATTCGCGAACTTGTGGAAAGATGTGGGTGGCGAATGGAAAGGTGCGGTCAAATTAACGGCGACCCCAGCGAATGCAAAACTGCTGGCGAGCACCGAATCGCCGCCGTTGGCCGAAGTGATTCGCGACATCAACAAATACTCAAATAACACCATGGCGCGTCAGCTGTTTCTGACGCTGGCGGCAGAAAAGGCCGCGCAGCCCGCCACGTCGAGCGCGGCCGGTGATGTGATCAAAGAATGGCTACGCAAAAAAAATATTGCGGCCCCCGAGTTGGTGCTCGAAAACGGCTCAGGCCTATCGCGCACCGAACGTGCGAGCGCGATTACCTTGGGGCTGATGCTGGATGCGGCATGGCGATCAAGTGTTATGCCTGAGTTTGTATCGTCAATGCCATTGCTCGGCATTGACGGCACCTTGCGCAAACGCGCGCGCGGTGAATTGGTGGCAGGGCAGGCACACATCAAAGGCGGCACGCTTAGCGATGCTCGCGCGATGGCAGGCTATGTGCTCGACAGCGCAGGGAAACGCTGGGTGGTGGTGATGATAGTGAACCATGCCAATGCGCCGCTCACGCAGGACGCGCAGGACGCGTTGCTCAATTGGGTTTACAGCCGGTGACAGCACGCACCCACGATCATTGCTCGCTCGCCGCCGAGAGACTTCCGTTGATGTCGGAAAAATCATCAGACAAGCTATCAAAAATCCGATCAGTGATTTCGCGTGGCGTGGCGTTTTTTCCAGGACGACCGAAAAAATAGCCCTGCAAATAATCGGCACCAACATCAACGGCAAGCTTTGCCTCAGCACTGTCCTCAATGCCTTCTATGGCGATTTTCGCGCCGCATTCTTTGACCAATTTCACCATGTTGGCGAGTACGATGCGCGCATGTTTGTCGCGCGCCGCAGAGTGGATGATTGAACCATCGAGCTTCACAATATCGGGCTGTAAACGCCACAGTCGGTCAAAGTTCGAGTACCCGACGCCGAAATCATCAATCGCGATTTTGCAGCCCATTTTTCGATACAACTTGGCGGCATCTGACAGCTGCACTTCGTCATCAACACCTGTTTCCAGAATCTCGACAACGACATCTTCTGGCGACACATTATAGAAATTTATCATCCGCGCAAACACTTCCGGATGGTGCGGGTCTTCCACCGCGGCGGCGGGGTATGCGTTTAGAAATAGCTGCCCGCGTGCCGCACCCATGTTGGAAAAATTGCGGAGGTGCAGTGCGCGGGAGAGCCAATCGAGAAATAACTCTTCATCGTCATTCGCGGAAAGTGCGAAAACGGTATCCGCGCGAAATTCATGGCCGGAGAGATTGGTGCCCACCACCAACGCTTCGTAACCAATTGCGCGCTTCTCCTCCAAGCTAAAAATGGGTTGATATTGCGAACTCAGGGTCAGCGTGTTGAATGGAATACTCGCCCAGCCAAACCCTTTGGGAAGGTTGGAAAAAATTCGCGTCGCCGCATTGCCCAACGCTATTTGGGCGTTGATATTGGGAATGACGTTTTCTGGAATTGTCGCGAGTTTGCGAACTAGGGCTTGCATCTTGAATCCTCGGTGTTTGTGAAAAGACGAAACAGAACGAAGCGGATTCTTGATCAGGCGGGTTACCTATCAATGACGAATATTACAAATTGGGCTACTGCTGTAATCGAATTTTGGCAGCTTAGTCGTTTCAACGGTGATTGTTGCGCAGTGAAAAGTGTGCCTTGCGTGTTACGCCCATCTAAAAAGCTCTTTTGCCGACAGAGAGCGCTCACTCCGCACCGTGAAATGTGAACAAACGCACAAATGAAAACGATTGTAACTTTCTCTCGTAACGCTATTTTTGGCAATTGAGCAACGAGAATATTACGATTTGTAATACTTAAGCCGAGGCATAAAATTTAGGAAATTACTCGTCTTGATGATCGCGTTGGGACAACACGTCGGCGAGCGTGATCGCCAATAGTCGTTTCTCATACGGCTTTTTCAGCACCTGGACAACGCCCGCGTTTTGCGCGCGTAGCTCAAAGCCGGGCCCGCCGTAACCGGTAATGATGATCACCGGGATATGCGGCGCGATGGCCTGAATGCGCGCCGCCAATTGGGTGCCGGACAGGTTGGGCATCACCTCATCGCTTAAAATAGCGTCAAAGCGGTCTGGTTGGCGCTCAAACGCGGCAAACGCCTCTTCGCTGGTCGCATAACTGGCGCTTTGGTACCCCAAGCTCGCCAGCATTTCTGCCGCAAGATTGCGCAGCGGCGCTTCATCATCGACCAGCAATATGCACTCATCATTGCCGCGCGGCAAATCGCCGAGCGTCAGCTGACGTTCTGTTTCATCTTCGCCGACCGCGGGCAGGTAAACAGTGAACTTGCAGCCGTCACCCGTTTCACTTTCCAAATCGATGCCGCCGTTATGGGCTTTCGCGATCGACATGGCGAGCGATAGTCCGAGACCGGTGCCTTGTCCCGCTGGTTTGGTCGTAAAGAACGGCTCGAACATCCGCTCGCGAGTAGCCGCATTCACGCCAGTGCCGTGGTCACGCACCACGATGACCACGTAACGCCCCGGCTGCAGTTGGCCTTGCAACACTGTTTTTGGTTCGGTCCGATCTCGCAAATCGCGTAGTTCAACTTCAATCTCAAGTTTTCCATCGGGCTTCATCGCCTGCAAACCGTTGGTTGCCAAATTCATGATGAGCTGGTGAAGCTCGGTTGCATTGCCGTTTACCAGCGCGCCATAGCGCGCGACTCGCTGGGTGAATTCGATTACATGCGGGTTGGATCCGCGTACCAGGGTCACAATTTCTTCGGTGAGATCGGCAATATCGACAATTCGCTTCTCGTTGGTCGACTTGCGGCTGAAGGTCAAAATCTGCGACACCAACACCCGTCCGCGTTCGCCCGCTTTGACAATTGCATCAATGTTCTTGGCAATCGGGCTGCCGTTCTCAACCTTCGCGCGCGCCATTTCGCCGTAGCCCAGGATGGACGCAAGAATGTTATTGAAATCATGCGCGATGCCGCCCGCAAGTTGTCCAATCGCCTCCATTTTTTGCGCTTGATGAAGTGCGGCTTGCAGTTTAATTTTCTCGGCTTCCGCTTCTTTTTTCTCGCCAATATTTTTGATGAAGCCGATGATGCGCCGTTCACTGGAAACGCCATCAACCAAGCGCGTATCGTGCGCAAAAGCGTTGACGCCGACGGTCACATAATGCTGCTGCTTCGTGGCGTCAACATGCCGCAATACGCGATATTCGAGCACCGCCATTTGCAAGGTTCCCGATGCGAGCTGCGCACGCACGCCGGCCACGCGGTTGCGATCATCCGGATGAATTCGGCGCGCCCAGCTATTTACTGATCGAATCTCAACGGGCGAAAGACCCAGCACGCCGATGGTGTCACCCGCCCAAATGATCTGCCCCGAACGCTGATCAATTTCAAAAATCAGATTATCGCTGGCACGCAGCGCGGCGTTATAACGGCGCTCAAGATCGATTTTCTCGCGTAGTGCCTGCGTCCGATCGCGCAGGGTCGCGTCAGCAAGGTAAATCGCGGCCATAAAAATAAACAGAAATTCCTGAAGCCGCAACAAGGCCGTACTGACCGGGATCAGCCCGTTCATGAACGGGCCCTGTTCGCGCCCAGTGTAATAGACCGCCATCAACACATAAATCAGCAGCGCCAACGTCGTGCCACGCGAGCTGAATCGCGCAACCGCCCAGACAATAAACGGCAGTGCGAAATAGAAGTAGGGTGGCGTTGCGCCATAACCATCTGGCCATCTTGCGTAAGCCCACCAAGTGGATGCAATCAAGCCAATCAATAGCAACAAGATTTCTGCCGTGCGTCTACGCAAAAACTCAAGATCGCGCGCGCGCCAACGAACCGTCCACGCGGCGATGAGCGGGGTCATGAGCATGATGCCCAAACCGTCAGAGATAAAAATAGTCCAGAAGGTGGTGGCAACCGGCACACCCAATTCAACCGATGCCTGGGTTGCATGCAGCGTGGCTGTGATTGCGTTCACGCCGAACACGGCAATCAGTAAAAACAGCGCAAATCGAATCACCACGAGCGGGGTGGTCACGCGATAAGCTCGTTGCAGTAAAACACCCGCTAACAGAGTTTGAAAACCATTGATAGTGGCACCAACGAGAACCGACATCCCGCCAAGTGGTGAAGCGCTAAAAAATATCAGATTTGCACACGAAACACCAAGCAGTACGCCAGCCGGAACGAGTCGGCTTGGCGACCATCTGAGCGCCGCGATAAAAATACCCAGCGCGAACCCGTCTGCCAGCCACACCGATTGTGCCTCAATGCCGGACGGCAATAACCAGGTTGACGCAAATACGAGCGCGTAATAACCGACAAGCGCAATTAAAAACCAGAGCAACAGCGCGCCCGCTAACGAGCGACGGGACCGAGTGTTTTTTTGCGCAGGAAGCAACGCGGTACCAGCGGTAACGCCGGTGTCGGTAGTCTCAGGGGCAAGAAGGCTCATGGTTGCGTGCGGTGGTGGCAGTGCGGTCGTTAGTCTGGCCGTTAATTTTTAGCTGAGTGCGTACGAAAAAAATAGTCGCGCCATTGCGCGTGTGGGGCGCTTACAATTACGATTACAATAAAATGACTGAGCTTACCAATATGGTACATCGGTTGTGGTTATTCAAAGAAACACGGGGGGCCGAACGCACCCCACTCAGCTAGGGACGGTCAATGACGCACCATATCGTAGCAGTTGATGATGATGAATCAGTTCGCAGCTTGATTGAGGACTATTTGACGGAGCAGGGTTTCACGGTGACGGCGGCACAAAACGGTGCCGAGATGCACGCCGCGATGAGCGCCAAGAAGGTGGACCTCGTGTTGCTTGATGTGAAACTGCCTGACGAGGATGGGTTCTCGCTCGCGCGTGAAATTCGCTCAAAATCGGCGGTGCCGATCATCATGCTGACCGGCCAGAATCACGAGGTAGATCGCGTGCTTGGCCTCGAATTAGGTGCTGACGATTATTTGACCAAACCCTTTAGCCCGCGTGAGTTGCTCGCGCGCATTAAAGCGGTGCTGCGACGTTACGAAGTGGGCGCGGCAAAAGCGGCGGCCGATAGTGAGGCCAGAGACCGGCGCGCAGGCGACGTTCCATCGCGGCGCGATGAGTTTCGCACTTACAAATTTTCGGGCTGGGAACTTTCCACCGGTACGCGCCGTTTGCTTTCGCCAGCAGGCGCGCGGGTTGAGCTAACCAACGGCGAATTTGCGATGCTGGTCACGTTTCTGAAATCGCCGATGAGAGTGTTATCACGTGACCAACTGCTGGAATCCAGCCGTTTACACGATGATATTTACGACCGTTCGATTGACGTACAAATTTTACGGCTGCGGCGGAAAATTGAGGCCGATCCGAACGAGCCGAAATTGGTGAAAACAGAGCGAGGCGCGGGCTACATTTTTAATTCTGAAGTGACTTTTTAAGTTAGCCCAATGACTTCCCAAAGCAGAGCCGCGCGTTTGCGCACCGACAGGTACTGATTGCTACGCGGCCTTATTGCCAACTATTGCCAACTATCGCCAACCCGTGCCATGCTCTTCATCAAACTGCGTTTGATCTTTGGCCAGCTGTCTTTCCAGTTCCGCCCGGCCCGCTTTAGCACCCGAGCTCAGCCGTTCATCATCATCGAAGTCTGGCATAAGCGCGTGCATTGACGTAATGTTGTGCCGCCGAAAAATATCCGCAATTTCGCGCGCGCGGAATCGGTCTGTGCCTAATGCCTCCAGCGCATGGCGCCCCATCTTTAACGCGGATTCAAATGTTTCGCGCTCGATTACAGTGACGCCGCGTTTATACAGCTCAATGTAGTGCGACACATTGCGCGCGCGGGCGATGATCGTGACGTTGGGGAAATGCTCTCGCACGCGATCAGTGAGCGCAATGGAATCTTCCATGTCGTCTATCGCATTGATAATCAGTTTTGCATCTTTCGCGCCGGCAGCTTCGAGTAGATCGAGTCTTGACGCATCACCATAAAAAATCTTGTAGCCAAATTTCGCCAGCATGTCGATTTGGTCGGGATCATGATCCAATACCACCGGGCGTATGCCATTGGCGAGCAGCAAGCGTCCGACGATCTGCCCAAACCGGCCAAAGCCTGCGATGATGACTTCGCCTTTCTCATCGATAACGTCGGCCTCACGTTTGTCCTCCGCCTGGTTGGCGATTACCTTGTCGTGAACCAGCAGCAGCAGCGGCGTCGCGGCCATTGATAACGCCACCGCCATCACCAATTGCGATGCCGACTCTGGTGGCAGCACCCCGGCCACCCGTGCCGCACCGAACACCACAAACGCGAACTCACCGCCTTGCGATAGCAATATCGCAAACAGCCAACGTTGCTTGCTGGTGATGCCAATGATGCGCGCAACAATCCATAGCGTGGTGAGCTTCACGATCAGAAAGCTTGCCACCAATGCGGCGATGGTGAGCGGTGCCGTTTTCAGCAAACCAAAATCCATCGCCATGCCGACTGAGATAAAAAATAGGCCGAGCAACAATCCTTTAAACGGCTCGATGTCACTCTCAAGTGCATGACGATATTCAGAACTTGCCAACAACACGCCCGCCAGAAAAGCGCCCAGCGCCATCGATAATCCGGCGGACAGCATCAGCTGTGAAATCGCGATCACCAGCAATAACGCAAACGCGGTAAATACTTCGCGCAAATCGGCGGAGGCAATAATGCGCAGCGCCGGCCGGGTGAGATAAAGGCCGATCACCACCACACCAACAATGGCGGCGACCGCTTTTAACGCGTTCAACCAGAACGGATCAGGTGACGCCGCCGCACCGACCGCCAGCAACGGAATAACCGCGAGCAGTGGAATCGCAGCAATATCCTGAAACAACAAAATCGCGAATCCCGCGCGACCTGTCGGCGTGGGCAAAAAATTTCGCTCGGTCATCGTGGCCACCGCAATCGCCGTCGATGACAGTGCCAACGCTAACCCCGCGACCAGCGCGGCCTGCCACGGCAAGCCGAACAGCATGGCACCACCCGCGAGTGCGACACCGCAGATGCCCAGCTGCAAGCTGCCGCCGCCAAACACCCCGCGCTTCATTGACCACAAGCGCTTCGGCTCCAGCTCCAAACCGATTACGAACAACATCAGCACCACCCCAAACTCGCTGAAGTGCATGATCGATTCCACATCCGACACCAGATGAAATCCCCACGGGCCAATGACGACCCCGGCGATCAAATAACCCAACACCGAGCCGAGCCCCAGTTTTTTCGCGAGCGGCACCATCACCACCGCCGCAGCCAAATAAATCAGCGCATCGCGCATCATGATGTTTGCTCCTGCGCGGCGGAGGCACTTCGATGTACGTGCAACCAATTTTGCAATCGCAATTTGAATGCGTCGGCCTTCGCGCCCAACGCTTCATCGCTAATCACATGCGCGCCATGCACCACAAACGGTGGCTGCCAAAACATGCCGCAGAAACGCGCTGTCATTTCAACGGGTGTGACGAATTCCGCGAACGCATTCGCGTGGATGCCGCTCGTACTGTAAGCCTCGCCATCGCCACCGGTGGAAGGTGCCCATAAACAGTGTTTGCCGTGCAATGCGCGACCATCGCCATCGTTTTTTCCACCATAAGCCCAGCCCAGCGCAAGCACCTTGTCAAAATAGTGTTTCATCAGTCCCGGCACGCTGTACCAGTAAAGCGGATGCAGCCACACCGTCAGGTGCGCCTGCGTCAGCGCAGCCTGCTCGGCGGCAATATCAATATCGAAATCAGGGTAGCGTTCATACAGCGAATGCACCGTCACTTCCGGCAGCGTTAGCGCCGCTTGCAGGAGCGCATGAGTCGCGCGTGAGCGGCTGGGATAGGGATGAGCGTGAATAATCAAAATCATGCGGTGTCCGGGATGTTTGCATTAATTGCGCAGGCAAATCGTAGCGCGAATTTAGTAAAAAAGCCCGGCGATTAAAAAGTAGTCGGGCGGATTAATGCGCAGTCACGAATTTTATTTGTCACTGCATAATATTAAAGTCGTTCACCATTAAAATCTTTGATTAATCCACAAGCCAGAAAATTCGCCATGTACACCCCCGCACATTTCAAAGAAGATCGAATCGATGTTTTGCATCAGCTGATTGCCCATCATCCGTTGGGAACGCTTATTACGATGACCGCGGATGGGCTTAACGCGAATCACATTCCGTTGATGGTGGACGCGAGTCATGATCCTGCGGGCGGTGAGTTTGGCACCTTGCGTGGGCACGTGGCGCGCAGCAATTCAGTATGGCAAACATTCATACCGGAAGTGAATGCGCTGG
>JANMQR010000389.1:0-5152 GCA_031370625.1 Burkholderiales bacterium
TCGCCTTATCTCCATCCCACCACCCCATGCTCAGCTATCGCCACGCCTTTCACGCCGGTAATCATGCCGATGTGTTGAAACATCTTGTACTCGCGGAACTCGCCCGTTATCTAGGTCAAAAAGACGCGCCGTTTTACTACATGGATACGCATGCGGGCGCGGGGCTTTATTCGCTGGATATTGGCTATGCGACGAAGCTGGCGGAGTATGTGGATGGCATTGGGCGCTTGTGGGATAGAGATGATTTACCTGAGTCGCTTGGCGATTATGTGAAGCTGGTGCGCGAAGTAAATCCGGACGGAAAATTAAAAGCGTATCCGGGCTCGCCGTGGATTGCGCATCAAGTATTGCGGGAGCAGGATCGGTTGCGATTGTTTGAATTGCATCCGGCGGATGCGGAATTGTTGCACGCGAATTTTCGGCAATTTCCGCGACGTGTGATGGTGAAGTGCGCCGATGGATACGCAGGCATCAAGGCGCTGTTGCCGCCGCCGCCGCGCCGTGCGCTGGTGTTGATCGATCCGTCGTATGAAGATAAAAATGATTACCGCAATGTGCTTGTATCCCTACAAGATTCATTGACGCGATTTGCGACCGGCGTTTATGTGGTGTGGTATCCGCAATTATCGCGCCTGGAATCGCGCCAGCTACCGCAGAAATTGATGCGGCTTTCGGCGAATTGGTTGCATGTGAGTTTGACGGTTCAACAAGCGGCGAGCGATGGATTTGGTATGCACGGCAGCGAGCTATTTGTGATTAATCCGCCTTGGATGTTACGCAAAACCTTGGCCGAGGTGATGCCGTTTTTGGTGAAGGTTTTGGGGCGTGATTCGGGTGCGGGGTTTGTGTTGGAGAGTAGTGAGAAGTGATTTGCTGATTTTTAATCACTTAATGCACAATTTAGCTCGGTAACCATTTAACCACCACCCTCTCTCCAAGCGCTCTCCCGTCGAGGAAGAGATGCTTCGCTTCCCTCTCCCCTCGCGGGAGAGGGGTCGAGGGAGAGGGGGTGCTTGCTTGAGTGGCAACGGAAAAATTAAACTGCAGCCAGCACCAAAATTTCCCCCTCCGTCATCCGCACCAAATGCCACTCTGGCATGATCGAAGCACCCAATGATTTGTAGAATTCAATCGATGGCGTGTTCCAGTCCAGTACGCGCCATTCGAACCGACCGCAGCCACGTTGAAGTGCCAACTGTGCCAGGTGTTGCAGCAGCTGTTTTCCATAGCCATGCCCGCGCGCTTCGGGCACGACAAACAGATCTTCCAGATACAAACCCGGTTTGCATAAGAATGTAGAGAACGTGCTGAAGTAAAGCGCGAAGCCGATGGGCTTTTCATTTTCAAACGCGACCACACATTCGCAAGATTTGTTAGTGCCAAACAATGATTCATGCAGCATCGCGACATTGCCGGTCACCATGTTTTCCAACTTCTCGTAGACAGCGAGTTGCTTGACGAGATCGAAAATTGTCGCAACATCAGCGGGGGCGGCAGGGCGTATTGATAGATTATTTTTCATATTTTAAAAGTTGTTCTTCCATTCTCGAATTTCGGCAAACACCAGCGCTGGCGTGCCGTTTGAAAGGTTTTTGCTTGAAACGCCGCTCTTGGAGCGGGCCTTCATATTGGCAGATTCAATTACTGTGGGCGAATCCCAGCGTAGAAAAGGATTGGTCGCAATTTCATTTTCAATCGTAAACGGCACCGTAGGAATATTCTTTTCGCGTTTGGCGGCGTCGGTTTTTGCCCGTTGTTGCAGGGCTAAATTATCGGGCTCGACCGCCAATGCAAATTTGATATTTGCCATCGTGTATTCATGCGCGCAGTAGGCCAGCGTATGTGGTGGCAGTGCTTTTAATTTGGCGAGGGAGGATTGCATTTGCGCCGCCGTGCCTTCAAATAATCGCCCGCAGCCGCACGCAAATAATGTGTCACCGCAGAATAGCCAATTTTCTTCTTTCGCATAGTAGGCAATGTGGCCAGACGTGTGACCGGGCACATCGATAATATCGAATACGATTCCCAATTCGGTAATCGCATCGCCCTCTACCAGCGCTTGCGTGCGCGCAGGAATGCGCTCATGAGCTGGGCCGTACACCGGAATTTTGCCGCGCAGATGATAAAAATCGAGCAGCGCTTCCACGCCACCGACGTGATCCGCGTGATGATGCGTGGTGAAAATCGCCGCGAGTTGCAAATTATTCGCAGTCAGAAAATCGATGATCGGCGTCGCATCACCCGGATCGACCACTGCGGCATGCGTGTTGTTATGAATCACCCATAAATAATTGTCCTTGAATGCCGGAACGATGGCGACTTTATTCATGAGATTTGCATCCAATCGGTTAAAATAAAAATATGACACAACCAAGTTTACATGACTGGTTTCAAGCGCCGCTCGGGCAATATCTGCTCGAGCGAGAACGCGCGTGGCTCGATAGTGTTACGCCCGATATTTTTGGCTATCACGCGATTCAGTTGGGCTTGCCGCAATTTGATTTGCTGCGCGAATCACGGATTGTCCATCGCGTGGTGGCAGCACCCAATCTAACGCCATCAGAATCGGAAACCACCAAGGTGCTCGCGCAATTTCATGAGCTGCCGTTTGATGAACAATCGATTGATCTTTGTGTGATGCCGCATGTGTTGGAATTTACCGAGAATCCGCACGAAATTTTGCGTGAAGTTGATCGCGTGATGCGGCCTGAGGGGCGCATTCTCATCATCGGTTTTAATCCCTGGAGTTTGTTTGGTGTGCGTCGCGCATGGTCGTCGAAAGGCTATCCGTGGCAGGGCCAATTTGTATCGCTGGTGCGGATGAAAGATTGGTTGCAGTTGCTCGGTTTTGAGCCATCGTCGGGTAAATTAGCCTGCTATATTCCGCCCTGCGAAACGCCGAAATGGCAGGCACGTTGGGACTTTCTAGAAACGCCGGGCGAGCGCTGGTGGGGTGTTACTGGCGGCGTGTATATGCTCGAAGCGATCAAGCGCGTGCAGGGTATGCGCTTGATTACGCCGGCGTGGAACGATAAAAAAGTGGCTGAGCGAAAATTTGCATCAGTTGCCAATTCCGTTTCAAACGGCGGGCGCACAAATTTTCACGAAGAGTTTTCTAAACATGGCGGCGACGATAAAAGTAGCCCGCATTTACGATTGGTGAAGTAATGGCAGCAGTTGAAATTTTTTCCGATGGTGCGTGCAAGGGCAATCCCGGTGTGGGCGGGTGGGGCGCGTTGTTGCGCATGGGTGGAACCGAAAAAGAATTGTTTGGTGGTGAACCCAATACGACCAACAATCGCATGGAGTTGACGGCCGTGATTCAGGCGCTCACCGCACTCACGCGCCCGTGCGAAGTCCTGATTCATACCGATTCGCAATATGTGATGAAGGGCATGATGGAATGGATTGAAGGCTGGAAAGCGAAGGGCTGGAAAACCGCCGCCAAGCAGCCGGTGAAGAATGATGATCTGTGGAAGACACTCGATAAATTAGTGGCCATGCATGATGTTGATTGGCGCTGGGTCAAGGGTCATTCAGGACATCCGGAAAACGAGCGCGCGGATCAATTGGCGAATCGTGGCGTGGAATTAATATTGAAATCCGACGCAAAAGTATGAGCGGCCGCCAAGTTATTCTCGATACAGAAACGACCGGGCTCGATCCGAATCAGGGGCACCGTATTATCGAGATTGCCTGCGTGGAAATGATTAATCGTCGCCTGACGAAAAATACGTTTCACCAGCGCATTCACCCTGAGCGCGCAATCGATGAAGGTGCGACGCAGGTGCATGGCATTTCGCTGGAACATTTGGAACACGAGCCAAAATTTGCCGCGATTGCTGAAGCGTTTTTGAATTACGTTGATGGGGCCGAACTCATCATTCATAACGCGCCGTTTGACGTGGGGTTTTTGAACGCAGAATTAAAACGTGTCGCGAAGCCGCCGATCACGAAAATGTGTACGGTGACCGATACGCTCTCGATGGCGCGTGAATTGCATCCGGGCAAGCGCAATACGCTTGATGCGCTATGTGAACGTTATGAAGTCGATAACAGCGCGCGCACCTTTCACGGCGCGCTGATGGACGCAGAATTGCTGGCCGACGTATACATCGCAATGACGCGTGGGCAGGACAGTTTGGCGATTGGCATTGATGCGTCATCTGGCGCGGGCGGTGCGGCAGGCACACAAGCCGGGCAACCCACGAAGCGTCCTGCAACATTGAAAGTGGTTCGCGCAAATGCGGATGAAGTAGCGCTTCATGCGGAACACATTGCCCGAATTGATAAGGCCAGCGGCGGTAAAGCGGTTTGGAATGTGCTGGCGGCTGCGGCGAAGGTTTAATGAGTACGTTGCGAAGCGAAATATGTTTTCCTGGGTTCTGCGCTATGGGTTTTCAAGGCTGCATGATATACTCCGCAAGTGCTTGATTTCGTTATTGAGTTTCTACGAAATTCCGTTTCGAATTTCTGTTACAAATCAGGTGCATCTCGCAATTTTTGACTCTACGCTGCCATTTCATCAGGCCGCGAAAGTGATGACTTGTGTATAAATTCTCACCCGTTTGTTTGTCTTCTTTGCCTTCGCGAGGCAAACAAATGCGGTTAATTTGCGTCAGACTCCTCAACATTTTTTGCTCAACACTCTCGTTAACAATATGAAAAAACTTTCAGTTATTTTGTCGCTTGCCGCCATGTTTGTTTCCGTTGGGGCCTCAGCGCAGACTCCAGCAGCAACCAAAGGCGACGCGGCTGCGGGTAAGGCGAAAGCCACTGCGATTTGCTCCGGTTGCCACGGCATGCCTGGCACCAAATCGGCGTATCCCGAAGTTTATTTGGTGCCAAAAATTGCCGGCCAAAGTGAAGCTTATTTGGTCGCGGCTTTAAAGGGCTATCGCGAAGGTAATCGCTATAACCAAACAATGGTCGGCCTCGCGAGCGCGCTATCGGAAAAAGAAATATTGGATATCGCCGCGTATTACGCTGATCCGGCTTTCGGTAAAGCAAAGTAAAACGAGTTAACGCAAAACAAATTGAAAAGTAATCGGAAATTGAAAATGAAAAAATATTTTTTTGGCTTATTTTTGGTGGCAGCATTGCCGATGTTCGCGGCCTCTGTTGCGCACGCCAAAGGCAGTGCCGCAGCGGG
>JANMQR010000398.1:0-33447 GCA_031370625.1 Burkholderiales bacterium
ACCGGCATGCGCGTGAGCGTGAACGCGCCGTACGCCATCATCATCACCGCCAGCACCATCACGATAAGTCGATTGTGCAGGCTGGCTTTTACCAAAAAATTAAACATGGAGGACTCTCACTATCGTATCTGATTGATGAGTGAAGCTCCTTCAATCACCACGCGTGCGCCCTCGGTGAGGCCATCGAGCACAGCAACAGTCGCACCGTCAAGCGCGACCCAGCGAATCGTTTGCGGGACAAATCGCTCGGCGGCGGTATGCACCCAGACGATGTCCTGATTGGCCGGATTTTTGACTACCGATGCGGCTACCACAGCAAACCCTTTTACCTTGCTACGCGTTTGTGCAAATATTTTTACCGGCTGGCCTGCGGCAAGTGCCACGGTGCTGGCAGCGTCGGGCTTGATCCGAAAAACGACGGGAATCGCACCTTCTTTCAATACCCGACCTGCGCCGACAAATTCGAGCGCAACGCGAACATTTGCCGACGGGCTGACGGCGGCACCGGCGATATTGGCGGGTAGCGTGGCATCAAACGCCTGTGCCTCAATTTGCAGGCGTGCGGGATCAATGACTTCGAACAAAACTTCGCGCGCATCGACCACCTGACCCGCAACGACATTGATCGCGGCGATCACGCCCGAAACCGGTGCCAACAATGCCTCACGCGCAACGAATGCACCGCCGCCGGATCCTGGTGACAAGCGCTGCGAATAACTTTGCACTTCGATTCGTGCGGTTTCGATTTCGCGTTGCGGTACCGTGCCCTCCAGCTGTTCAAGCCGCGCCAGTTTTTTGCGCGCGAGTTCGAGATTGATTTTTAATTCAGGGGTGGCACTTTCTGATGCGCGCACATAGGCCAGCACCTCGCCTTTTTTTACCGATTGGCCGATTGATGGAAGCCCACGTGGGCCCGGCTCAATACGCCCAGTCTGCGTGGGCTGCACTTTGCCGCCTGCATTCGGGTCTGCCATTACGCGCCCGCTCAGTTCTACCGTTTGCGGCAACTCAGCCGCAGCAACCGTCAAGGTGCGTACTTGCAATTGTCGCTGCGCAATTTTTGGCAAAAATATGCTGCCATCAGGTTGGCGTTTGGGCGCGTCGGAAGAGGTTGTAACAGGCGTCTCGTCGCCATGATCGTGGCCTGGTCCCGCCCACACTGGGCCACACAATGCAAACAAAATAAAATATAAAAAATAGCGCTTAAACATGGCTGGCCTTCTGGGTGTCTTGGCGTGAATGACGACGTGAATTACGGCGTGTATTGAATATGATTGCGATGACAATCAAGACAGCGGCGACGGCACCACCAATGACTAGCCAGCGCTTCCACGGCAGCGAGTCATTCGCATGATCGTGACCGGCCATGGGATCAGGCACCACCAGATTGCCCGCCAGGATATCGACCTCAGCACCAGCGGTGATGGTCAGACTAATGGGATACGAGCCGGGTTTTTCAAACGCTTTTGCTTCGAAACTGTAATCGCCGTGATCCGCGTGAAATTTACCCAGTGCTTTCGTCGTGCCGCTTTCCATCTCAACTTTTGCGTTGAATAGTGGCTCATTGTTTTTGTATCGGTCGATAAAAAGTGAGAGTTCATCTTTGCTGAGCACACCGACTGCCTCGAACAAATCGGAATGCGCTTCGAAGCGCGGAGAAGATTTGCCGGTTGCCGCCGCAGGAGCATCGCCGTGGTCATGACCGGGCCCAGCCAATGCGGTGGTTGCGTAAAGCATCCCGACAATGACTGAGGACGCGACCAATAAAAAATGCATGTGTTTCATGGCAGAACTCCAGAAGATTGGTTGAGTCGGGAAATATTTCGGGCGGCCTCAATGCGTGATCGCGAAAGCGATAGCTCGGCGTCGTATCGGTCGGCCTCAGCGCGCAGGCGCGCGGGCAAATCGAGTTCGCCTAGCTGATACGCTTTTTCGAATAATTTGTGCGTTTCACTAATAAGTTTGAATCGCGCTTCTGCGAACTCAACCTGGCGAGTCGATTGCGTGACATCTTCCTGAGATGCTGCGATGTCCGCTTCGATACGCGCACGCGTTTGCGGTACGCGCGTCTCGGCTTCGGTTCTTTCAGCACCAGCAGTGGCTTGCCGGACGCGATTGCGTGCGCCCGATGCCAGCGGTATCGTGAGGCGCATTACCACGCTACCGAGCGAGGATTCGCCGTAGCCCGCGCGCTCGCGGATCATGCCGAGTGAAATCTCGGGTGGATCCCGGCGATTCGCATTTGCCTCCTGTTGACGCGTGCGCGCGGCATCCGCATTGCGCGCTAATTCAACCATGTGCGGGTGTTGTTCGAGTGTCAGCGCTTTTTCTGCCGGGCGCTCATCGCCTTCAGCCATTTGCGACAAGCCGGTGAGACCAAGAAAGTTGCGCTTTGCACGAAACAATTTTCCCTGAGCTTCGGCGTCAGTTAGCTCGGCAAGCTTCACATTTGCTTCGGCCTGGTTCGAATCAGTCCGTGCAACATCGCCTGCTTTAAAACGGCGCGCAACATCGCTACTCAAGGCGCGCGCCTGTGTCACTTTTCGCTCTGCAAGCGTTGCTTCGGTCGCGGCGATCTGCACCATCCAGTAGGCTTCGCGCACCTCGCCCGCAAGACGCCACTTTTCCGCAGAAAACTGCGCATCATAGGCCACCGCCTCGTTCTCAGCCAATGCTGTGCGTGCGTTGCGCACAGCGGGCAATTGAATCGCCGCACCAATCTCGGCTTCCCACTCGCGTGCGCCGTTATTTTGATTGAGGCGATCCGTTTTTTGGCCTACCGAAATGCGCGGTGCATCCGCCAGCCACGAGGCAGCAACATCACGTTTAGCCGCACCTTCGTCGAGCCTTGATCCACGCGCCTGTGTCAACGGATGTTTGGCCCACGCGCTCTCCACCGCATCTTTAAGCGTTGGTGCGGCATGGCTTGGGTTGCTGATGAAAGCTGTAATGACTACAGCAGATAAATAGATACGATGCATCGAATTCTCCGAAAAAGCATGGACGAATCCGGCGGGCACCGAGTGGTGCCGAACTAGGGCATCAACGAAAAAACATGGCCCGCCGGGTTAGGCGAGCGATGTGATGGGAGGTCGTTGGAGTGGCGTGGTTTGATGCTGAGGGGCACGATGAGATGGTGAGACATCTTTAGGCAGATCGTGCCCGAGACTGCCGAGCGCTGCGAATATCACTGGTACATTTGCGAACGCTGCATGACACAAATGGCAGCTCGTGTCAGCGCTCAATTTTTCAACCGGATCCGAATCGAATATATTCTGATTATCGAGGGCCAGCTCTTTGTCACCATTGTGCTCATGGTGTCCAAAATGTTCCGACCTCACTTCGGTTTCGTCCACACAATAAGCACTCGCCGCCGCCAGTGAAAACTGTAGCGGCAGCAGAAGCAATAAAAAAATTGTGAACAGACGTGTCATAAGTTGCGAATCATACCAGACCAATTGGGCAAAGAAATTACATCTTTTTCAAGACAGCTGCTGGGTTTTGAGCGCAAGTTTCGATTTAGGTTCACGTCGTAGCAGCCGTAGCCCATTGGCCACCACAATAAGGCTCGCGCCTGCATCCGCGAACACGGCCATCCATAACGTGCCTTGCCCAGTCAGCGTCAGGACAAAAAAGATCACCTTGATACCAAGTGCGAAGGCGATGTTTTGCCACAGAATATTGGCGGTTTTTTTCGACAGGCGAATAAACTCCGGCAGCTTGCGAAGATCGTCCTGCATCAGTGCCACGTCTGCCGTTTCTATCGCGGTATCGGTGCCCGCGGCACCCATGGCGAAGCCGATGCTGGAGCGCGCCAATGCGGGTGCGTCGTTGACACCATCGCCGACCATGCCGACCAAGCCACGGTTGAGCAGCGCGTTGATGGCGCTAAGTTTGTCGTCAGGCAGCAAATTCCCGCGCGCATCGGCAATGCCCACTTGCAGCGCAACCGCCTTCGCCGTCTTGTCGTTATCGCCGGTGAGCATAATGGTTTCCACACCCAATGATTTCAAATCGGCAATAGCAGCTTTGCTGGAATCACGAACAGTGTCGGCAACTGACAGCACCGCAAGCGACTCATGTTCGCTGGCTAATACGACGGCGGTCTTCGCTTCGATTTCGAATCGAACCAGTGTTGTCTCAACCAGCGGCGTGCAAACTTTTAGCTCTTCCATCAGCCGATGATTGCCAACAAAATACGTCACGCCATCAATCGTTCCTTTCACGCCGCGACCGGGCAGGGCTTCGAAGTTTTCGACAACGGCGAGCGTTCCCTTGTAGCCCGCGACAATGGCCGTCGCAACCGGATGCTCGGACAACACATCCAGACTCGCGGCGATGCGCAGTACTTCATCTTTGGACAATGTTGCGAGCGGCACCACGTCAGTCAGCTTAGGCTTGCCGTGGGTAATCGTGCCGGTTTTATCAAGCGCGACAACGCTGAGTTCGCGCCCTTGCTCAAGATAGACGCCGCCCTTTACCAAGATGCCGCGCCGCGCGGCGGCGGCAAGCCCGCTGACGATGGTCACTGGTGTGGAAATCACCAAGGCACACGGGCAGGCAATCACCAGCAATACCAGCGCTTTGTAAATCCAGTCATACCACGGCAAGCCAAACGTCAACGGTGGCACCAGTGCGACCAGTAGCGCGATGACGAACACGCATGGCGTGTACACGCGCGCAAACTTATCGACAAAACGCTGCGTCGGCGCGCGCTGGCCTTGCGCGGCCTGGATTGAGCGCGCAATGCGATCAAGCGTGGTTTCACCTTTGGCGGCGGTGACGCGATATTCCAGCACGCCGCGTTCATTCAAGGTGCCCGCAAACAAAATATCATCGGTGGTTTTTTGCACAGGAATACTTTCGCCGGTAATCGGCGCTTGATTCACGCTCGACTGACCAGCAGTGACCACGCCATCGAGCGCGATGCGCTCGCCCGGTCGTGCGCGTACGATTTGACCGACGCTAATTTCGGCTGCCTGAACTTCACGCCACTCGCCATCGGGTAGGCGCACGGTGCCGGTTTCTGGTGCGTGCGCCATCAGGCTGCGAATGGCATTGCGCGCGCGATCAAGGCTTAGCACCTCGATCATTTCTGCAATACCGAAGAGCCAGATCACAACCGCTGCTTCAGGCCATTGGCCAATCGCGACCGCGCCAAATACCGCAACCACCATCAATAAATTAATGTTGAGCGTAAATGTTTTAAGCGCGATCCAGCCTTTTTTAATTGTATCGAGCCCGCCCGTGAAAATCGCGATCAACGCTAATACCGCGACGGTGATAGAAGTTTCGTTGCCGGTCGTGTATGCAACAATTTCAGAGCTGATCGCGGCCACGCCCGCGATGCCCATCATTAGCCATTGGCGGCGCGAAACGCTGGGAGGTTCTTCAATCGCTTGCGTTTTTGAACCGACATTTTTATCGTCAATCGGAACGCCCGCCATGCCAATGCTGTCCAGCGCGCCATCGATTGAACTGGTTTGAGTCAGCGTGTGATTAACGGTCAGCACCCGATTGACCAAATCAAAATCCAGACTCACCACGCCCGGTGTGTTGGCAATCGCTTTACGGATTAGCGCTTCTTCGGTCGGGCAATCCATTTTCTGAATGTTGAGACGCAGTACCGATGCACAAGCAGGCACAACGGTCGGACGCGCGGCGTTGCCAGTTTGTGGCGCGGCGACTTTGCCATGGTCATGCTCGTGGTCGTGCTTATGATCGGACATTGATTTTCCTGAGCTAGTTGCTTATATTGAATTAGAAACACTGGAGCCACTCCAGAGTCAAGCAATTCTTTGAGGGCATGATGGACTACATAAAAATTATGTTGTTGTTTGCAGCGACCGCATTTGCAGAGATCATCGGCTGTTACCTTCCTTATTTATGGCTGAGGCACGACAAATCAATTTGGTTGCTGTTACCTGCCGCGATATCGCTGGCGCTATTCGCGTGGCTGCTTACGCTTCATCCGCAGGCGGCAGGCCGTGTTTATGCTGCCTATGGCGGCGTTTATGTTGCGGTGGCGATAGCGTGGCTGTGGCTGGTCGACGGCGTGGTGCCAGGGCGATGGGATTACGCGGGTGTTGCGTTAACGCTCGCCGGCACGATGGTAATCGCCTTTCAACCCAGAACCGTGTAATCGCCAGAACATTCAAGGAGAAAAATCATGCGTATTGGTGAGCTGGCAATCGCCGCACAATCGGACGTGGACACGATTCGCTATTACGAAAAGATCGGCATTCTGCACAAACCGGCACGCACTGAGGGCAACTATCGATACTACAAAGGCGCACATGTGGATCGGCTCAGATTCGTGCGCCATTGTCGCGCGCTGGATATGACCCTTGATGAAGTACGTCTATTGCTACAATTTCGCGATGCACCTGAATCAGATTGTGCGGGCGTCAATCAAGTGCTAGATGAACATATTGGCCACGTCACAGAGCGCATCGAAACACTCACGCTGCTCGAAAAAGAGCTGCGTCGGCTTAGGCGACAATGTCGTAAAGCACTGAAGGCAAAAGACTGCGGCATTCTTGTCGAGATCGGGAACGATGCCGCGCTGGTGGGACGTAAAGCCGCCAAGCGCCACGTTGCTGGCACGCATTAACATCTACAAATTATCAAATGACCCAATTACCCGAGCGCTGATTGGCGGGCGTTTTCGGTGAACACGGCCGCACGCGTACAAGCACTTCCGCTCCAAACGGCGCGCCAGTGCTAGGGTTTGCCTTCCGTGCTGTCATTGCTGTTCTGTTTCATTCGCGTGTTAATAGGTGGCGATGTCGCCATAACAATCGCCTCGGACCTTGAGGACATCATGTTTAGATATCCTTAATTCATCTGCCAAAAAGGGCGCGGAGTTGGGGCAACGCCGCCCGCGTAGCCGCCTCGCCTGCGGCGATCAGCCAATCGGCGTCGTCAAAATTAAGTTGGCCGGATGATTTGGCAATATCAGGTTTGATAATCAAATCAGCCATCACCATTTCATTCTCTTTCAATTGGTGAACGGAAACCGTAAACGCCTGAAAAAGCACGCTGACCGGGCTGTAAAGTACCGCATCTTGCGGCGGATACACGACGTCAACCGCGATCACGATTTTGGCGCCCAGTGAACGTGCCATCATCACCGGAAGGGGACTGGTCATTTGCCCATCGCCATAACGCCTGCCGCCAATTTCCGGCGGCTTGATGAGTCCGGGCACCGCGCATGAGGCGACCACGGCCAGCCCCGCATCACCGGCATTAAACGCAATCGGTTTGCCGGTGGCAAGATCGGTGGCGACGGCTGCAAATCGGGTCGGGAAATCGTGGATTTGGTGATGTTTGAGGCGGGCATCGATGAACCGATGCAGTTTGTCGCCGCGAATAAAACCCATCTCTCCTTTCAAAAATCCAAACGCGGGCATTGCGAAATCAGAGAACACGGTGGCATCCATTTGCTGCGTCGCGGTCTGCAGTTCAGCCGCAGTCAAACCAGAGGCGTACAGCGCACCGATTATGCTACCTGCACTGGTGCCGACAATGATGTCCGGCTTCAAGCCTTGTTCTTCCAATACTTTGATGACACCGATGTGCGCAAAGCCTCTGGCTGACCCACCGGAGAGCACCAGCGCCACCGGCGCGCGCCCGATTTGAAACGGCTTTGCGGCAACCGATGCGGGCGGCTCGTCAATTTCCGTTGGTGGTGGCACCGTCGCGCACCCTGCAAATAATATTGAAAATAATGTTGCAAAAATTACTGCGAAATAATTTGCACGCATATTATTTCTCATCAGAGGTTGATGCGGAATTCGCGGTGTGAAAAGATCGTAGCCCTTTTCTCCGCAGCAACAAATACGCCACCGGTACCACAAACATCGATAGCAACGGAGCGGTAATCATGCCGCCCACCATCGGCGCGGCGATGCGCTGCATGACTTCGGAACCCGTGCCGCTGCTCCACATAATCGGAATCAGCCCGGCCAGAATGACCGCAACCGTCATCGCCTTGGGCCGCACGCGTAGTACTGCGCCTTCGCGAATGGCGGCGAGTAATGCGGCTAAATTCGTATCGCCCACCGCGAGTTTTTTATCCCACGCCTGTTTTAGATAAAGCAACATAATCACGCCGAATTCGGCGGCCACCCCGGATAACGCGATGAAACCCACCGCGCTCGCCACCGACATGGCATAGCCCAACGCATACATTAGCCACAAGCCACCGACAAGTGCGAATGGCAGCGTGGCCATAATCAACACCGCTTCGTCAATGCGTTTGAAGGTCAAATACAACAGTACAAAAATAATCATGAGCGTGAACGGCACCACGATTTTCAGCTTTGCGTTGGCGCGCTCCAGATACTCAAATTGACCCGACCACGCGATTGAATAACCGGGCGTTAATTTCACCTGGGCCGCAACCGCTTGCTGCATATCGCGCACCACTGATTGCAAATCACGTCCGCGAATATCGATGTACACCCAGCCTGACAGCCGCGCATTTTCACTTTTCAGCATCGGTGGGCCGTCGGTGATTTTGATCTCGGCGACAGTTGATAGCGTAATCTGCGCACCGCGTTCTGTGACCACCGGAAGATTGCGAATATTTTCAACTGAATCGCGAATCTCACGCGGGTAGCGTACGTTGATCGGGAAGCGCTGTAATCCTTCCACGGTCTCGCCGACATTGTCGCCACCGATTGCTGCCGAGACCACGCTCTGCACATCCGATACGTTCATGCCGTAGCGCGCTGCTGCGGCGCGATTGATATTGATGTCGATGTAGCGCCCGCCGGTGAGTCGTTCGGCCAGCGCTGAAGTCACGCCGGGCACATCTTTCACGGTGCGTTCAACTTCGCCCGCAATCCGATCAATTTCAGCGAGATTGGCACCGGCCACCTTCACACCGACCGGGCTCTTGATGCCTGTGGCTAACATATCAATACGGTTTCGGATCGGCGGAATCCACAGGTTCGACAGCCCCGGCAGTTTCACGGTGCGATCCAGCTCTTCCACTAATTTTTCTGGCGTCATACCCGCCCGCCATTCGCTTTGCGGCTTGAACTGAATCGTGGTTTCGACCATTTCCAGCGGAGCGGGATCGGTCGCGGTTTCGGCGCGTCCAATCTTGCCGAACACGCGTTTTACTTCTGGTACCTGCATGATGAGCTTGTTTGTTTGCTGCAAGATCTCGGCGGCTTTTCCGCTCGACAATCCCGGCAACGCGGACGGCATATACAGCAAATCACCTTCATCCAGCGGCGGCATAAATTCACCGCCAATTTGTAGGAACGGAAAAATTGCGCTGGCGAGAATGATCGCGGCGGCGATAAGCGTCGCCTTCGGCCAGCGCAGCACGAAATCGAGCATCGGCCGATAGATTTTGATAAGAATCCGGTTCAGCGGATTTTTATTTTCTTGAGGAATTGTGCCGCGAATCAGATAGCCCATCAGCACCGGAATCAGCGTGACGGCGAGTCCGGCCGCCGCCGCCATCGCGTAGCTTTTGGTGAACGCCAAGGGCGCAAACAGCCGCCCCTCTTGCGCCTCCAGCGTGAACACCGGAATGAACGACAACGTGATGATCAGCAAACTAAAAAACAGGGCAGGGCCAACTTCGGTTGCGGCGACCGCGATCACCCGCCAGTGGTCGTCGCCACCCAGGTTGCTGTCTGGATTTTGGTGATGCCACGCTTCAATATGTTTATGCGCGTTTTCAATCATCACCACCGCCGCATCGACCATGGCACCGATGGCAATCGCGATCCCGCCCAGCGACATGATGTTGGCATTAACGCCCTGATAGCGCATCACGATAAAGGCCATCAATATTCCCAGCGGTAGCGAGATAATCGCGACCAATGCGGATCGCAAATGAAACAAAAATACGAAGCACACAATTGCGACGACGATGAATTCCTCGATCAATTTGCCGCGAAGGTTGGTAACGGCCCGCTTGATCAAATCAGCGCGATCATAGGTCGGTATGATTTCCACGCCCGCGGGTAATCCCGCTTTGAGTTCGGCTAATTTTGTTTTTACGGCGTTAATGGTTTCCAATGCATTTTTGCCTGAGCGCATGATAATCACGCCGCCCGCCACCTCGCCTTCACCGTTGAGTTCAGCAATGCCGCGCCGCATTTCAGGACCGGTTTGAATACGCGCCACATCCCGCAGAAGCACTGGCACGCCAGCCTCGGACGTGACAATTGGAATGGTCCGAAAATCATCGAGCGTTTTTAGATAGCCACCTGCGCGAACCATGTATTCCGCTTCGCCCAGTTCCAACACCGAGCCACCGGTTTCCTGATTAGCGTTTTTGATCGCGGCAATAATTTTCGAGTGCGGGATGTTGTAGGCGCGCAGCCGATCAGGGTCGAGCACGATTTGATATTGCTTCACCATACCGCCAATTGACGCCACTTCCGCTACGTTCGGCAGGGTTTTCAATTCATATTTCAGAAACCAGTCCTGCAACGCGCGCAGCTCGGCCAGATCGTGTTTGCCGCTGCGATCCACTAACGCATATTCATAAATCCAGCCCACGCCGGTGGCATCCGGGCCGAGCGAGGCTTTCGCGTTTTGCGGCAGCCGCGATTGCACCTGATTCAAATATTCCAGCACCCGTGACCGCGCCCAGTAGAGATCGGTGCCATCTTCAAACAGCACATAAACAAACGAATCACCAAAGAACGAAAACCCGCGCACTGCTTTCACGCCCGGCACCGAAAGCATGGTGGTGGCGAGCGGATAAGTGATCTGATTTTCCACAATCTGCGGTGCCTGACCGGGGAACGTGGTGCGGATAATTACCTGCACATCAGATAAATCCGGCAACGCATCCAGCGGCGATTTGCTGACTGACCACACGCCCCACGCGGCAATGATCACCGTCGCTATCAACACCAGAAAGCGGTTATAGATTGACCAGCGAATGAGCGCCGCGATCATTTTTTTGCCTCAGTTTTTTTCTCGCCATCATCGGCTGCCACTGGTGCATCGCTCATTCGGGATATCGTGCCTTTTAGGCTTGCTTCGGAATCAATCAAGAATTGTCCTGATAAGACGATCTTCATTCCCGGCTTGAGACCGCGTGTGATCTCGGTCATGCCATTGGCTTCCATGCCGATCACCACATCAGCTGGAATAAACTGTTGCTTACCATCCTGCGCCTGATCAGCAATGATCACCACGCGTCGCTTACCGGTTTCGATCACGGCTTCGGTGGGCACCAGCAGCATTTCCGCTACGGCCGATGATGAGATCGCTATGGTCGCAAACATGCCCGGCGTCAGTCGCTGTTGCGGGTTGGCGACTTCAATACGGGCTTTGAGGGTTCGTGTGATCGCGTTCACGTCTGGCAGCAGCGCTTGCACGCGTCCTTTGAATACTTCGCCAGGGTAGGCAGGCACGGTCGCTTCAATTGTACTGCCCGGTTTCAGCTCGGCGGCTTGGGTTTCGGGCACGTCCGCGTTGATCCAAACAGTCGAGAGCCCGTTGATGCGAAACAGCGTGGCACCCGGTGCGACCGCCATGCCCTCGCGCACCCCAAGCTCGCTGACCACGCCCGATACAGGCGCAAACAACGTGATGCGCGGTCGCACTCGACCATCCGTCTCAATACCCGCAACGGTCGACTCTGCCATGCCAAGCAGAATCAAGCGTTGCCGTGCGGCTTGGCGCAGATCGTCATTGGCCAGCGTGTTTTTGCGCAGTGCCAAATATTCTTCTTGCGCGGCCACCCAGTCAGGCGCCAGGATTTCAGCCAGCCGCTGGCCTTTCACCACCGCATCAAGCGGCGCGCGTACAAATAGCTTTTCAACATATCCGTTCACCCGCGCTTGCACCACCGCTACGGCACGTTCGTCGAACGCAATTGAGCCCGCCACCTCAATTTTTTTATCCAGTGTTCCACGCGTGACGGTGCCTAAGCGAATGCCCAGATTTTGCACAATCCGTGAGCTGATCTGGACTGAGCTGTTATCCGCACCACCGTCGCCATAGACCGGCACCAGCATCATGTCCATAAACGGTGACTTACCAGGCTTGTCGAACTTTTGTTGCGGATACATTGGGTCATAGTAGTAGAGTGGTTTTTTATCGCCCGCGGCAGCGACGGTAGCGTCCGCTTGCGCGCTCATCTCCGCCATCATGCGATTCATGGCTAACCAATAGCCGCCGCCGATTCCTGCGGCAAGCGAGACCATTACGCCGACGATTATTAAGATTTTCGATTTCATGGCGTGTCCTTCTTTGCGGATTCCAAAAAGTTGAGATTGGCCCAGGCTCTAGCCTGCTCGCTTTGTGCGGCAAGGTAGCCCATGCGGGTATCGATTTCGCTTCTGCGCGCTTCAAGCGCGACGGACAGATCACTTTTGCCGCCGCGATAAGCCGCGAGAGCGACCTCGGTGCGTGATTTAGCCAGCGGCAACAAATCTGCGCGATAGCGGGCGAGGCGCGCGTTGGCGGCGTCCCAGTCGGCCAGCATCGATTCGATTTCGGCAATATGGGCGCGTCTGGCATCTTCGGCCTGGGCGCGAATTTGTGCACCGAGCGCGACTTTTGCGGCGATGGCAGGATCCTGGCGTGTGCTTTGGAAAATAGGCAAATCAATGCGCACGCCAATCGACAACATGTTTGAAAATGCTGAGCCACGTTGCGCGTAGGCCACTTCCAAATTCCAATCAGGATGCTTGGCGGCCGCCGCCAGTCGCACATCACTTTCCGCCATTGCCTCCATTGGCGCGTACATCGCCAAATGCGGATGCGAGTCGATATTCCCGATCAAATCGGCGTGATGTTTTGATAGCTGGTCAAACGCGGGAGGTGCATCAAGCGGCTGCCGCGCGGCAGCACCAATCCATCGCCCCAGATTGGCCACTGCACGCGCATTGGCGCGCTCGCTGTCAATGGTGCGGTCTGCCACCAGCGCCACCGCCATGCGTGCGGCCAGCGGGTCGCTGGCCTGACCGCGACCGCCCGCGAGTGTGGCGTTGGCGGCGGTCACCTGCAATTCACTTTCTCGCGCCATTTCCTTCAAGAGTTCACGCTGGCGCTCAGCGAAATAGCGATCAATCCAGGCGAGCGCCACATCGCGCTTGAGATTGACTTCAACAAGCAATAACACTGCCGCTTCTTTGCGCACCTCTGACGCGGCACGTTCCTCGCGCAGTTTCAGTTTTTCGCTGCGCGTGAATTCCTGCATGAAACCGATTTTGCGCATGGTCATGAAGTCGCGTGTAAAGCTGAACCGATCTGATGTGTCCACCGGCAGGTTGTCAATGCCGATAATGAGTTTCGGGTCGGCTTGCTGGTTGGCGCTGATGGCGGACTGCTGCATCGCGCGCAGCGCTGCGGCTTGTGCATTAAGCGGCGGCGCATCGCTGGCGGCAATACGTTGCGCCTCCGCCAGCGAAAGCGTTGCAGGGGCTGCCGAGGATTGCGATGAATTTAGCGACGAAACAGCGCCAACGAAGAAAACAAATAAAGTAAAACGCATGGTGCCTCCGCACAAAAGATTTACCCAATACAAACAAGCAACACAAAACGCCGGACTCGAAAAAAGTCAGGCGATTAATGCGGGTGGCAAATCAGATACGGAAGCAGCAGTGCCGAATGGTGCTGGGCGGCGAGGTGGCGTGGTGAAGCGCGGGATAGGACGGTGCTAATCTGATCGCGAATACTGGCTGCGGAAGTGCGAACCGATCAATGGTGATTGCAGATGCAAACGCAACTGGTGTCAAGTCAAGCGGCACATCGTTGAGAATTTCCTGCCCACTCTTGCAGTGATGTTCACACAATCCAGACCGCGCCATGTCCATGTCGTCACAATCCGGCGCAGTGCCATCAGCTTGCGCAGTTTGCGCAGTTAACGCGGCGAACTGGATCGGACAAGCGAAGGCCGACACTGCCCCGCTCGCCAAAAGCAAAGTAGCTATGGCGAATAGCGCAACGGTCTTTTTAATGAATCGGCTTATATGCATGGTGTTGATGTTACTACTAGAATTGTCAGGTAATACGTCGGCATCCGGTAATTCTCGAGGCTTCAGCACTGGCGAGTGTTTACAGGCAAATCTGCTTGCACCCGTTCGGGTGTTTGTCTCAAAGCAGCCCGCCAATTCCGGGCTTTGCCACTAAATGGTTATAGTTCCCCGCCCCAATTCAATCACGCGTCCGCTGACAAAAATTTGTTTATCCACGTCCACACGCAGCCCCAAATGACACGGCCGATTTACCATTGCGCCTTGCTCAATCGAATATTCAAGCGGTAATTTGCGATCTGCGCCGATCAGCCACCCACCCAAATTCGCCGTTGCCGAACCGGTGCCCGGATCTTCGACAACGCTGCCCATTTTCAAAAAGAAAAATCGGGACAGCAATTTGCCGTCGCCATTGGGTGCGAACACATACGCCATGGATCGATCAATGTTACTGGTGACCGCCGATAGTAAATCTGCCTTCACTTGCACACGCCGAACCGCACCCGCATTCGCCAGCGGCACGATCAGCTGTTCGGTACCAATATTGATCCAGCGCGCGCCGCCAAGAACATCGCCAACATTGAGCGACAACATGGCCTCAATCTGCGCTGTCGACATGTCGCAATTGCGAAACGTCGGTGCGTTCGCGCTCAATGTCCAGCGATCTGCGGCTGCGTTAACGGGAATAATGCCTGCTTTCATTTCGAGCGTTAATGAATCGCCCGCCGAATGTAAATCTCGCACCACATGTGCCGTGCCGAGCGTCGGATGCCCGGCAAACGCCATTTCGAACGAAGGCGTGAAGATTCGCACCTGCACCGTGGCCGTGGAAGAGGGCAGTACGAATGTCGTTTCAGATAAATTGAATTGCAACGCCAACGCCTGCATCGCGTCTGACTCCAATCCACGCGCATCTTCAAACACGCAAAGCGGATTGCCGCCAAAAATGGATTCTGCAAAAACGTTGACGATGCGATAGTGATATTGGGCCATGATGATGTTGGTGAAACCGATATGGGTTGAGAATCGTATTATTGTAAGCTTTGATATTGCTCGCTGACTAATACGATACGGGTATAAAGTTTCAAGAAATTTTCCAAGGAGAAATACGTGTTCAAGATTCGATCATTTGTGATTGCTGCTTTTTTTGCACTACCTGTTCTTGCTGGCGCACAAGCGCCAGCCGCCGCGCCCACTACCGCAAAAGCCACCTTCGCCGGTGGCTGTTTCTGGTGCATGGAAGGCCCATTCGATGTGCTGGATGGCGTGATTTCAACCACCTCCGGCTACATCGGCGGCAAGACCAAAAACCCGAGCTACAAAGAAGTTTCGTCAGGCGCTACCGGCCACACCGAGGCGGTGCAGATTGTGTACGATCCGAAAAAAATAACGTATGAAAAGCTGCTGTACGTTTTCTGGCGCAATATTGATCCAACCACCAAGGATCAACAATTTTGCGATGTCGGCAGCCAATATCGCTCTGGTATTTTTTATCACGACGATGCCCAGAAAAAACTGGCCGATGAATCAAGAGTCGCTCTGCTGAAATCAAAGCCATTCAAAGGGGACATCGTGAGCGAGATCACCGCTGCGACCGAGTTCACGGCGGCCGAAGAATATCATCAGGATTATTATAAGAAAAATGCTTTGCAGTACAAGTTTTATCGTTCCGGCTGTGGCCGCGATGCGAAGCTTAAACAGCTATGGGGCGACGAAGCTGGTGGCAGCAAAAAGTAACTATTTGACGTGACCGTCGAATGCCAACATGGGATACTTCTTCATCAATGTTGATGAAGTGTTCAACAGTTTCGTCTAAACAAACTCTAAAACCATGCCAGTCACCGCACTTGACGCAATCTCGCACAGTATTCAACTCGCCGTCGCACCCGTATTCATGCTCACCGCCGTGGCGGCGCTACTTGGTGCGCTCGCCACCCGCCTTGCGCGCATCATCGACCGCGCCCGTGCGCTCGAGGAAAAACTTGAGGCTGATGTGATCAAACACGAAGCTGAGATCTACAGCGAGCTCAAACTATTGCGAAAGCGTGCGCGCATCGTCAACACCTCCATGATTTTGCTCACGCTCTCCGCGACGTTAATCGGCGCGACCGTGATGGCGCTATTCCTGGTTGAAAATGTTTCGTTGCGTTCGAGTGTGGTGGTGCCATGGACATTTTTAGGCGGCGTTCTATTCTTCGTCTTGGCGCTGCTTTGTTTTCTCGGCGAAACGCTTTTGGCAGGGAAGGCGTTGAATTTTGGCAGGCGAGGGCAGAAGCGCTAATTGAATTGCCCCTCAATGCCCACAGGCACCATCGCCAGAAACCGCGACGGCTTCGCCATCAACGCATCCGCCACCCGCTCCCAAACAACATCAACACCAATATCGGCCATCAAGCCCGTACCACCACCCGCATCACCGCCCGCGCCAACTGGCACTTCCCCGGCCATCGGGTGATCCACAACATATAGCGCCGGATGCTGCAGCGGCGCGTAGAGAGCACTGGGCAGTGTTGAGTGATACATAGCAACCATTGGCTTTTTCAGCGCTCCGTAGAGATGCGTGGGGCCAGTATCGACGCCGATGTACAAATCAATTTCTTTCATCACCGCCACTGTTTCGCGCAGCGTTAGTGCGCCAGCGTACACGACGGTGTGATCCGGTAACGCATCACGAAACGGCGCGATGCGCGCGACATCGTCAGTGCCGCCGAACATGATGAATTTTGCATTTGCGTATTCGCCGATGATGCGTTTCGCCAACTCGATAAAATGTTCAATCGGCCAATCCCGATAAGCCTTGGTGGGGAAGCTCGCGACTTGTAAACCGATCAACGGTTTTGCATTGCCTGCATCTTTGGCGAGACGTTGTTTCGCCGTGCGCGTCTCAATATCGGTCACCACATACTCCAGCCTGAAATTTTTTGTATCAATACCAACGGCTCGCGGCAATTGAAGCTGCATCGCAACACCATGCATTGAATACAGTGCCGGTGCTGCTGCAGCATGGAAAAATTGTGCGTTGAGCGCATCATCTTCTTGACGATAAGCGACGACATGTTTTGCGACGCGCAGCGCGTAGCGGTGCAGTGCGGCATCATCGCCCCAAACAAATGCCCAGTCGTAGGATTTCCCGGTCAGCACGCCAATGCGTCCACGCCATAGCGCCGTCTTTTTATCGATCTTGTCTACATGCGTCAGATAGGGCAAGTGCTGTAACACCTCGACGCGTTTGGCGTGGCCCAGGCACGTGATGGCGGCGCTCGGAAATTTGGCCGCAATGGCACGAATCGCAGGTGTATTCAGCAGCGTATCGCCGATGCGGGTGACGTTGATAATCAGAATACTTTTTGCGTTGCGCGCAGAGCCGTCGCTAATCATGCACGGCCTGCATTATTAATTTTGGTGCAGCGATAAAAAATTTCTTCCATTTTGTCTAGCATCACATCAAGTCCAAAATTAGCACGCGCATAGACGAGTCCTGCAGCCGCCATTTTCTCGCGGAGTGTATTGTCGTGCATCAGCTTGCCCAATGCCGTGGCGAGTGCTGCTGGATCGCGCGGCGGCACCATGTAGCCGGTGAGATCGTGCTGCACTGCTTCATTTATCGCACCGACAGTGGTTGAAACAACCGCCAATCCACACGCCATGCCCTGCATAATTCCCTGTGGCACACCTTCCGCGCCATAGGACGGCAGCGTTAATAAATCGAGCGCGGACAACCACTGCGGCACGTTCTCCTGATTGCCGACCATGCGTACTGCGCTCTGTAAATCAAGCTCGGCGATGCGCATATTGAGTCGCTCGCGCTCAGGGCCATCGCCAACAATAATTAGTCGCCATTCCGGAAAAGTTTTACGCAAAATCACCCACGCATCCAGCAAGTCGCGATGACCTTTCCAGTCGCGCAAGGTCGCCAGCACGCCGAGCGCAGGGCGATCTTCGATGCCCAATTTCAAACGCATCTCGACGCGGTTGTGCGGCGTGTAATAGTTGAGATCAATGCCGGTGCGCACTGACGTCATATTTTCCAGCGGATAACCATTGTCGCGATGCAATTGTTGCCTCAGTGCCTCGCCCGTCGTGGCGATATGTGCTGTCGCTTTGGTGTAAAGCCAGCGCGTTGAAAAATGATTATTGATCGGTGTGGACACATGGCGCGTGCGCACGATGGGTGGCGCGCGGCCGAGCGTAGCGCATGCAACCGCACTCAACCAACTATCGGTAGAGCTGTGTGTGTTGATGACATCGTATTCGTGTCCGTGCGTGGCGAGCCATCTGCGCAAAGTGAATAATGGGCCTAGGCGCTTTTTTTCAATATCAATTGCTGTCACCGGCACACCCATTTTTTTTGCGGCGGGCAAAATTTCTGCGCTCGCCAGCGTGAGTAACATCACGCGATGCCCGCGATCCAGCATGCCGCGCGCCTCGGTGAGGATACGAATTTCCTGTCCGCCCCAGCCGGTGGAGTTTTCGGTATGCAGAATCGAGAGCGGTTTCTTCATAGCGAAAAATTCGGTTCGTGGCGTTGAAACCACAATTCCAAAACCGTCAGCGTCCACAAACGACCGGCGTGATTGCTGCGTCCGGCGCGATGGTCGGCCAATAATTTTTTCAGTGCGCCTTCGCGAAACAGCCCACGTTTGCCAAGTCCATCGTGCCCAAGCGAATTCTCAACATGCTTCTTTAATCCGCCCTCGATCCAGGGCGACAATGGCATCACAAAACCCTGCTTGCCGCGATGAACAATCTCGCGCGGCAAATATTTCTCCGCCAATTTTTTTAATAAATATTTTGTCGTCTTACCATTTTGTTTCATCGCAGGCGAAAGCTGCGCAACAAATTCAACAAACTTGTGATCCAGAAACGGCACACGCGCTTCCAGTGAATACGCCATGGTTGCGCGATCCACCTTGGTCAATAAATCATCGGGCAGCCACAGCCGCATATCGACGTACATGATTTTTTCCAGATAGTCTTTCGCATCGCATTGCGCGAATTGCGCGGCAGCATAGTCCGCGATATGTGTTTTTTGTGCGGCCAACAGCGCATCTGAAAAAAGTGAGCGATGCGTGGATTGATCGAACACATTCGGGATCGTTGCATAACGTTTTTCAAGCGGCTGGCCGATGGCTTTCATTACCCGATCTTTCGCGATTGCCGGTGGTAAATGTTTCACTAATGCCGCCAATGGTGTTGCGCCCAATGCGCCCGTCAATCGTTCCTCACTCACGCGTTTTCGATAATTTCCGTAACCCGAAAAAAGTTCATCTGCGCCCTCGCCCGTGAGTGCAACCGTGACGTGCTGGCGGGTGAGTTTGGAGAGCAGCATCGTGGGCAGTGCGGCCTGATCGCCAAACGGTTCATCGAACACATCGACCCAGCTATCAAACGCCGCCAACACATCATTTGGCGACACCATCAACGCATGATGTTTTGCGCCGATATGCGCCGCCACCCGTGCAGCATGCGCGTGTTCGCTTTGGGTGTCATCGCTCACTTTATCGTTGCCCTGAAAGCCTAAATTAAACGTCTCAATTGGTTTGCCCGTGATGTCGGTCATGAGGGCTGCGATCAAACTTGAATCAATGCCGCCGCTGACAAATGCGCCTAGTGGCACATCCGCAACCAGCATCGATTCAACGGAACGGCGCAATTCGGTATCGAGCCTCGCGAGCGATTCTTCTTCATTCCAATTGGGCTTAATCGCGTAACTCGGATTCCAGTATTGCCATTCGCGCAGTGTGCCGTTTTCAATTTTCAACGCATGCCCAGCCGCGAGTTTGCGAATGCCTTTATAAATCGTCAGCGGCGTGGGAATGTATTGGCATTCCAAAAATAACCCCAGTGCATCGAGATCAATTTCGCGTGTGACTTGCGGGTGTTCGAGCAGTGCTTTGAGTTCGGATGCAAACGCAAATATTTTTCCATCCCAAAAATAGTAAAGCGGCTTCACACCCAGATGATCGCGCGCGCAGAAAAGTGATTTTTTCTCCGCATCCCACGCCGCGAAGGCGAACATGCCCTCGAGTTTGTTGAGTGATTCTTCGCCCCATTGTGCGATGGCTTGTAGTACCACTTCGGTGTCGCCAGCGGTGCGAAATACTCGTCCTGTTGACTCCAGTTCTGCGCGAAGCTTTTTGAAGTTATAGACCTCGCCGTTAAACACCAGTGCGTGGCGTTGATCTATCGTCAGCATCGGCTGAATGCTGGCTGCAATATCGATCACCGACAAACGACGATGGCCCAGATGTATCGACCCTGATTCGAAGTAACCCTCTGCATCCGGCCCGCGATGGTCGAGGCGACGATTCATGCGACGCAGAACCTCGGCATGGCTGTAATTCTGCGATGCGTTAGAGGTAATAAAATAACCGCTCAGGCCGCACATCGTTGTTTTTGTTTGCGCTGGAGGATGGGAAGCATGACAAATCTATTCGAAAATGCGATTTTACTTGATCCAGTGCTTCAGCCCGCTTTTGAAACGATGCAGTGCGAGCTGTTAAGCCCCCAAACTTAGTTCACCACCACGCTCATTAGCGCGCTTAAACGCAGGGCGCGATTGCAGGCTCGACAAATATTTCATCAAGTTGGGGCGGGATTGATCGAGTCCACCGCGCGCTGTCGCAGCAATGATGGGGAAACTCATTTGAATATCAGCGGCTGAAAATTTGTCACCGGCAAAATAGGAATGCTTTGCCAACTCAGACTCCATGTAATCAAGCTGCGTGGCTATCTGTCCATTTATTCTCTCGAGCAAGGCTGGCGGTGCAGAAGGCATCCGAGAAAAATAGAGTTTCAAAATCAGTTGTGTCATCGCGCTGGCTTCCGCGAAGTGCAGCCAGTATAAATATTGGGCATGCTCAGGTGTACCGATTGCAGGCGAGAGCGATCTGTTGGCATATTTTCCCACCAAATATTCAACAATCGCGCCCGATTCGGCCATCACTAAATCTCCATCTTTAATCACCGGTGATTTGCCCAGCGGATGAATTTTATAAAGCGCAGGTGGTGCCGCACTGGTGACAGGATCGCGTTGATAGGCGATTATGTCGTACGGCAATTGAAGCTCTTCGAGCAGCCACAAAATGCGATGCGAACGAGAGTTGTTCAGATGGTGGATTTCAATCATGGCTGCTTTCGAGGGATGTGGCCTGGGTTGTGACAAACGGACGTTTATCGCACGATGGTAAATGATAGTCCTCCTGCCGCTAAAGCTCGTTTTTTGTATCAATTTAGTTCATACGCAACCGGTGCTGCGATAATACAAATATGTTTATCGATTCCCACTGCCATCTTGATTTTCCTGAGCTTCAGGCCGATCAAAATAATGTTCTCAATCTCATGCGTGAGAATGCGGTCACGCACGCGCTGACGATCTCGACCACCCTTAAAACTTTCCCCGCCGTGCGTGCGGTGGCAGAGGCGAATGCCAATATCTGGTGCTCGGCCGGTGTACATCCTGATGAACAGGTGGACGATCACGAGCCGACGGTGGACGAATTACTGGGCATGGCTGCGCATCCGAAAGTGGTGGCGATAGGGGAGACTGGCCTTGATTATTTTCGGCTCGCTGAACCACTTGATTGGCAACGTGAACGCTTTCGCATTCATATCCGTGCGGCAAGGGCGTGCGCCAAACCGCTCGTCGTACACACCCGCAATGCGCACGCTGACACACTGCGGCTGATGCGCGAAGAAAACGCGAGTGAGGTAGGTGGCGTGATGCATTGCTTTACCGAAACGCAAGCGGTGGCGGATGCCGCGATGGAAATGAATTTCTACATTTCGTTTTCCGGCATCGTTACATTCAAGAGCGCGAAAGAGCTGAAGGAAGTGGCGAAACACGTGCCGCTCAACCGAATGTTAATCGAAACTGATTCTCCCTACCTCGCGCCGATGCCCTACCGCGGCAAAATGAATCAGCCGGGTTATGTAAAACACGTGGCGGAACACATCGCCGAGCTGCGCGGAATTAGTGTCGAGGAAGTGGCAGAGGCGACGACAGCGAATTTTTTTACGTTGTTCAAGAATGCCAAGGCCTAGTATTGGTGCGCGTTTCCACGCAAAAGCTTGCCGGAAACGCTCGCCTGTCAATGTGTTTGACGTTCGCACGGCACCCCATCAACGAATCAGCTTCCCCTGCTTACTCATCAGCGTGATTTCGACATAGTCTGAGCCTTCGTGATCGTCGGGGGAAAGCGAAATGAAATAGCCACCCAGATCAACCTTGCGCATGCCTTCCAGCGATGCAACGAGCGCGCTTCGCGAGACCGTGCCTTTGGTGCGCTGTAGCGCTTCGATCAGCGCTTTCGCGCTCACAAAGCCCTCCATATGATCCGCGCCCGCATTGGCGATTTTTGCGTCGCTCATCAGGCGCTGAAACTCCCGGCTGACGCAGAAGATTGGCCACCCGACGGTGGTACCGTCTGCGTAATCGCGATGCCGCGACTTTTGTCGCCAAGCGCCGCAAACAAGTTTTGTGAGCTCATCACGGATAAGCAATAAATTTGCGTTGAAATACCGCCATCCAGCATTTTCTTGATAATTTTGACGCCCGGTCCGGTCGGGCTAAGGATCAGCGTGGCTTGCGGATTTGCCGCGCGAACAGTGTCGATTGCTTTGTCCAGATCGGCTAAATCTTGCGCCACTTTGACTTTCGTTAATTTTATTAGCGTGCCGGCCAACGCTTTTTCCAGAGACGCGGTGCCCTCGTTACCGATGGGCAGGTTAATGGCAACCACTGCGATGTTTTTTTGCCAAAGCGAGTCGAGATGGCGCGCGAGCACGTCAATTTCCTGACCGAATCGCGCTTTTAAATGGAACACATAGGGGTGAAATTTGCGCAGCGAATCGGCACCACTGACGCTGCCGACGAGTGGCAATTGTTCGTCGACGATCTTTTGGCGGCGCGGCGTTTCAGGTTGTTTCGCACCGCGCTCGCTTGGAGCGGAAGCCGTGATCGTGCAGACGATTTAGTTCAGAACACACTCATTAAAGCAGCGTCAAATTGGCATACGCTGCGTGATCCGGCGAAGCTTGACGCATGGCTCTTCAGTATTCTTACCAACTGTTGGCGAATGCACCTTCGCAGCCAGCGAAAATTTGAATCTTTGGCTGATGTGCCGGAGGATTTTTTGATTGATGAGCGAACGCCGGAACTTATTCATGAGGCACGTGAAGTTGTTGACAGAATTCGGTTAGCCGTGGCGTCGCTGCCCGTTTTGCATCGCGAGGTGGTGACGCTGGTGGATTTGGAAGAATTCAGCTATCTTGAAGTGGCACGGATTCTGGACGTACCAGCAGGCACGGTGATGAGCCGATTGGCACGGGGACGGCAACCGTTGAGGATCGTTATTGAGCAGCATTCCAGGTCAGCGCAGGGGTCGAGCGGCAACACAACGAAGAGCATCGAAGGAGCTAAATCATGAATGAAAATAGTTCGGATTTTTCTGACGAGCAACTTAACGCGTTCGTGGACGGCGAACTCGAATGGCATGAATGTGACCGGATTTTTAAAGCCATGGAACAAAATCCGCCGCTGGCGCAATACGTCTGCCCGCTTCACCACATGAAAGAGCTGGTGAAACACTCGTTGGTGCAGCCCGGTGATCCGCCGCTATCATCGGTGCAAGTCAAGAAGACGCACCGATCATCGGCCGCCGCCCTCTCGACCGTTTTGCTCGTTGCCTTGGCGGGCGTTGGCGGATTTTATTTTTCCAAACAGGGCGCCCCCAGCGCGTCTGCCAGTCAATTCGTTTCCGGCAATTTGAGTGAAGCGTTTTTAACGCCTGAAGCCGCACGCGCGCCGCATCGCGTGCTCGTGCATATTAGCGACGTAAAGAATTCAGAAATTTATCGCGTGCTTGATCAAACTGAACAGCTGCTGCGCGAATCCCGGGCCGCAGGCGATGTTGTCGAAATAGAATTGGTTGCGAACGGTCAGAGCCTGTCCATTTTGGAGAAGGGCTTCCGGGTGGGGCAAAGATTGCTGAGCTTAAAAGCGCAATATTCAAATTTGAAATTATTCGCCTGTTCCACCACGGTACAGCGCCGCAAAGAAAACGGAACCCCTGTTGCTCTGCTGCCCGATGTTGACGCCAATAATGCGGCGGTAGATTTAATTGTGGCGCGGCTCAAGCAAGGTTGGTTTTACTTTCGAACGTAGCGGCTTTGCCTGCGAGACTATTTGCTTTTGTTGCACAGCGCCTGCTATCCAAGGAGGTAAATCAAGCGCTGGCGCTCTTTTACAGGCAAAAAGTCCCGGAAATGCTCGCCAGTATTAGCGTTTGCTATCTCAACGATTCCAGATAACGATCCGCATCCAGCGCCGCCATACAGCCGGTTCCCGCGCTGGTGACGGCCTGGCGATAGACGTGATCCTGCACATCGCCTGCCGCAAATACGCCCGGTACGGAGGTCGCCGTCGCATCGCCAGACAGCCCGCCCTTGGTGATGATGTAGCCGCCTTTCATGTCCAGCTGGCCTTCGAAAATATCGGTGTTTGGTTTGTGGCCAATGGCGATGAAGCAGCCTTTTAGTGCGAGATCGGTCGTGGCATTCGTGGCTGTGGACTTCACGCGCACACCAGTCACGCCGGTTTTGTCGCCCAGTACTTCATCAAGCGTGTGGTTCCACATGATAGTGACTTTGCCTTCTTTTTCTTTGGCGAATAATCGGTCGGCGAGAATTTTTTCCGAGCGGAATTTGTCGCGGCGATGAATCACCGTGACGTGTTTGGCGATGTTCGATAAATACAGCGCCTCTTCCACGGCGGTATTGCCGCCGCCGACCACGCACACATCCTGATTTTTGTAGAAAAATCCGTCGCAGGTCGCGCATCCGGACACGCCTTTGCCCATGAAATCTTCTTCTGATTTGAGACCGAGATATTGCGCCGAGGCACCAGTCGCGATAATCAGCGCGTCACAGGTATAGGTGGCTGAATCACCAATCATCGAGAATGGTTTATTCTTGAAATCAACCGTATGAATGTGGTCAAAAATAACATTGGTGTCGAACCGTTCTGCATGTTTCAAAAACCGTTCCATCAAGTCCGGGCCCTGCACGCCATCCGCATCTGCCGGCCAGTTTTCAACGTCGGTGGTCGTCATCAATTGCCCGCCCTGCGCCATACCGGTAATGAGCACCGGCTTTAAATTGGCACGCGCGGCGTAGACGGCAGCGGTATAGCCTGCGGGGCCTGAGCCCAGAATGATGAGAGGGTGGTGTTGGGTGGACATGATCTACTTTCGGGATGTTGAAATTGTTATGGACACAATAATGAGCCCGCATTTTAGCAAAGCCCAAGATCACTTCAGGTTGAATCTTTGATTAAAACTTTATATGAGGACGATTGATGGCATCTCAAATGCAAATGCGAAGCGCAAGCGAAGCGAGAGCGATATTGGCGCGCGGATTCTGTTGAGATCGTATGATCGGCAATAGGTATGCGACAATTCAAATGAAATCAAAGGTCGTAAATCTCTGAGTTGATATTCGCTAGGGCAACAAATTCGAATGATTCGCGTAAGCAATTAGCAGCCGACATAGGAGCATTCATGTTACGTTCCATCCCGCTTTTTAAAGACTTGACCGACGAAGATCTTGTCGTGATCACCGATCATACCGTCGAGAAAACGGTTCCAAAAAACACGGTGGTGTTGACTGAGGGCACGGTCGGTGATTCCTTGTATACGATCACGGCGGGCCGCGTGAAAGTGTTTATTGGCGACGAGGATGGTCGCGAAATTATTCTGAAGTTTTTAGGACCGGGCGATTTTTTTGGCGAGATGTCGATGATCGACAGCCAACCGCGTTCTGCTTCTGTTTCCGCGGTGGAGCCTTCGACGTTTCGGGTGCTGTCGCAAAATGGTTTTCAGGAGTGTTTGGCACGCTCGCCGCGCATCTCCACGCTGGTCATGCAGGCACTTGCGCGCAGGCTGCGCGAGGCGGATCGTAAAATTTCCACACTCGCCCTGATGGATGTGTATGGACGTGTGGCCAATACGCTGCTCGAACTCGCGATCAATCACGAAGGCAAATTGGTGGTCGGCGAGAAATTATCGCAGCAGGATATTGCCAACATGGTCGGCGCATCGCGCGAGATGGTGAACCGGATTTTGAAGGATTTATCCGAGCGCGGCTACATCACCATTGAATCCAAAACCATCACCATTCACGACGAGAAATTGCCGCCATCGTTTTAGTCATATTTCTGGGTTGTGATCTTTTATCTCAAAATTAGCCCAATTAATTATTGCGATTTTCTTCCAACAGTCCCCGTCCCCGCGCAGGCGGGGATCCCATTTCGTCGCTTACTCCAGATGACAAAATTAAGCTCCCGCCTTCGCGGGAGAAGGGCTTTTGCATTTCTACTACGTTGGATTGCCGGGCTGATCAATCAGGCTCAATCGTAGAACTTACCCATAGCAAAGCTATAATCGCAGGCTATGAGTGCAAATCCACGTGATCCTTTTGACGACGCTGTAGACGACAGTTTTGCCGACGGCGAGCGGGCGTCTCCAGCGACCACGCGTGCCCGCAATACGGCGCGCGCCAAAGCCGCGATGCAGGCGAAAATTGAAACTTCCGCATCCACCCGCCTGCCGCGCTTGCTCCGTGAAGCAGGCTGGATCGTATTTTTGGCTTTGGGCATTTACCTTGCGCTGATTTTCTTGACGCACGCGGCAACCGATGCCGGTTATTTCTTCAGTGGAAAAAATACCGGCGAAGCGGTCATCAACAAAGGTGGTGTAACGGGGGCTTGGCTTTCAGATTTCCTGCTGGGCTTATTCGGTCTGTCCGCTTGGTGGGTGGTGGCGCTGATGGGTTTTGCGGTGGTGCGATTATTCCGCCGCGTGGAATCGTGGAGCATGTTTCATCGCCAGAATACGGCCATCGCACTGATCGGTTTTGTGGTGCTGTTGGTGTCGTCCAGCGCACTGGAAGCGTTGCGTTTGTATAGTCTGAAAGCCGCACTGCCCAATGGCGCAGGCGGCTGGATTGGCTCAGGAATTGCGAGTGGCTTCGAGACCGCATTGGGTTTTGTGGGCGGCACGGTGTTGCTGCTCGCGTTGTGCGCCGGGGCGTTCAGCGTGTTCACCGGGCTGTCGTGGATTCGCTTGTCTGAAAAAGTAGGCGCCCTCGTTGAAGTGACCTATAACCGTATTCGCGGCAAAATCGAAGCCAAGCGTGATCGCGAAGTCGGCGAGCAGGCGGTCGCCGAGCGCGAAGTGAAGGTCGAAGAATTCAAGCGCATCATCGAAGATCATCCGCCGATTCGCATTGAGCCAACAGTGCTGGAAGTGCCGCAATCGGATCGCGTGGTGCGCGAAAAGCAGCAGACCTTATTTGCCGATTTGCCGGATTCACCTTTGCCGCCGTTAGCCTTGCTCGATCCGCCGGACAAGATTGTGGAGCGGCCATCGGCTGAGATTCTTGAATTCACGTCGCGCCTGATCGAACGGAAATTGATGGATTTCAATGTGTCGGTCAAAGTTGTCGCGGCCAATCCCGGCCCGGTGATTACGCGCTACGAAATTGAGCCGGCGGTCGGTGTGAAAGGCTCGACAGTAGTGAACCTCGCGCGCGATCTGGCGCGTGCACTATCCGTGGTCAGTATTCGTATCGTTGAAACTATTCCGGGCACCTCGCACATGGGTTTGGAATTGCCAAATCCGAAACGCGAAATCGTGCGGCTTTCGGAAATTTTAGGCTCCACCGTTTATAGCGATATGCATTCGAAACTCGCGAGTGCGATGGGTAAAGATATTGCCGGTCGTCCGGTCGTGGCGGACTTGGCGCGGATGCCACATGTACTGGTCGCGGGGACGACCGGCTCTGGTAAATCCGTGGGTATTAATGCGCTCATTTTGTCGCTGGTTTATAAAGCGACAGCGAATGAAGTCAGGCTGGTGTTGATCGATCCAAAAATGCTGGAGCTTTCTGTTTACGAAGGCATTCCGCATCTGTTGGCACCAGTCGTGACCGACATGAAAAACGCCAGCTATGCGCTGAGCTGGTGTGTGGCGGAAATGGATCGTCGCTATAAATTGATGTCGGCCGTCGGCGTGCGCAATCTGGCGGGTTACAACGCCAAAGTGCGCGAGGCAAAAGAAAAAGGCAAGCCGCTCACGCACCCATTCTCGCTCACGCCCGATGCGCCGGAACCGTTGGAGCCGTACCCGCTGATCGTGGTCATCATCGATGAATTGGCCGACATGATGATGGTGGTCGGCAAAAAAGTGGAAGAGTTGATTGCGCGTTTGGCGCAGAAGGCGCGCGCATCAGGCATTCACTTGGTGCTCGCCACGCAGCGTCCAAGCGTGGATGTGATCACGGGCCTGATTAAAGCCAATATTCCGACGCGCGTTGCGTTTCAGGTATCGAGCAAAATCGATTCCCGCACCATTCTTGATCAGCAGGGCGCTGAGGCATTGTTGGGGCAGGGTGATATGTTGTACCTGCCGCCGGGCTCTGGCATACCGGCGCGCGTGCATGGCGCGTTTGTGAGTGATGCAGAAGTGCATCGCGTGGTCGAATATCTGAAGCGTCAGGGAGAGCCGCAATATATCGAGGGTATTTTTGATCCGCCGGAAGAGGCGATGCTTGACGGCGGCGGTGCCGGTAATAATGCCGGTGGCGAAGCTGATCCGCTCTACGATCAAGCGGTCACGATTGTGCTGCAAAACAAAAAAGCCTCAATCTCGCTCGTGCAACGTCACCTTCGCATCGGCTACAACCGCGCCGCGCGATTGTTGGAAGACATGGAAAAATCGGGGCTGGTGACATCCATGCAATCCAATGGTAATCGCGAAATTATTATTCCAAATCGGGATAACTAAACGTTGGCAGCGTCAGCGAATGACAGCTCGACGCGTTACTTCAATATTGAAATCTTATCGCCCATTTTTAGGTAACCAGCTGCCATGAAATTTTTTATAAAAAGTATTTTATTTTTTGCGTTCAGCATTGGTGTGGCACATGCGAATGCAATGGACGATTTCCGCAGTTTCATGACGGGGGCGCAATCGGCCCGCGCAGAGTTTTCGCAAAGCGTGTTCGACGCAAAAGGCAAAGCCACGCAACAAACCAAGGGCAACCTCTCATTTGTGCGGCCAGGCAAATTTCGTTTTCAATACGAAAAACCAGCGCAAACCATTGTTGGCGACGGCAGCAAAGTTTGGTTTTACGACCAGGATTTAAATCAGGTCACGATTCGCAAAACCGAAAAAGCATTTGCCTCAACGCCGGCCGCATTGCTTGCGGGCAAAGCCGAAGTGGAAGCTGCATTTACGCTCGTGGCGGGTGGTGAATCCGAAGGCATGGATTGGGTCATCGCTGAGCCGAAATCCAAAGATGCGGGCATTGAAAAAGTGCGTTTGGGATTTGCGAAAAACCAACTGGCCGCCATGGAGTTGTTCGACGCATTCGGCAACCGCACGCGCATTACTTTTTCCAAACTTGAGCGCAATGCCAAGGTCGATGCGAAGGAATTTATATTCGTGCCGCCGAAGGGTGCGGATGTTGTGTCAGAATAGCAAACCCTAGCGCTGGCGCGGAGTTAAGGCCGGTTTTGCTCTCACCCGTTCGGGTGTCTCCGTCGAAAACGGCAAGTTGGGCGCGGGTCTTGATTTTTCGTAGGTCAGGTTGCCGAAGGCTACCTGACTTTGCTCTCAATTTTCATACCGATTTCACGTAGCTTCGCAACGTGACCTACAACTACTGAAACGCGCTACCAAAGGCAGAATTTTTGTAGGTCAGGTTGCGCAGCTACCTGACGCCGAACGTAAAACTGGTTTCCGATGTCACGTAGTTTCTCAACGTGACCTACGCCGACCTGATTATCTACTCCGCCGCCGCTTTCGGTGGACGCTGCAACGCGCCGTTACTGCCAATTAATCGCTCCACCCGGGCATACACCTCAGCGCGTGAAAATGGCTTCTTCATAAAATCATCTGCGCCAATTCGTTGCACGTAAAATTCTTCAATCGCCGCCTCATTTCCGCTCATAACGATAATCGGAATCTCGCGCGTGATCTCGTTTTGACGAAGCTTTCGCAGCGCGGTAAAGCCATTCATCCCGGGCAAAATGAGGTCGAGGAAAATGATATCGGGCATATCGCTTATCGCCATCTGAATACCTTTTTCCGCGTCGAGCGCTTCCAGCACAATATGTTTATTTTGTTGCGTCAGCATATTACGCAGCGCCGCAATAATCGTCGGTGAATCGTCGATCACCAAAATTCGCGTGCCCACATGCGGGTCTTTGCGCGGCTTGGTGCGGCGCTCCAGTTGCCGGTCCCGAGTATCGGTTGTTACAGTCGGCGGACGCTTGAAAAAACTGAAAAACCCCATTTAATTTATCCCCGTATTTTTTATTTGTTTGTCCCGCTGCGAGCGGCATCTTGCTATTTTGCGTAATGGTGGGCGCAGTTTGAATGAATGAGGCGGATTTTTCAAACCCGAACCCTTATCGCTCCCAAAGATGTTAAAGGTGCAGGCTGGAAGCGCGTTGCGAAGCATAAATGCTCGAAGACGCGCGTCGCTGCTAGACTTCGTCACTTCTCGTCGTTGCATCAGACCGCGCAGAATATTTCTCGGGTTAGTGTAATCATTTTCAAGATCCGCGCATCTTCAATCGCATAAAACATTTTGGTGCCGTCTTTGCGGCCGTCGATCATACCGCAGGCTTTGAGTATGGCGAGATGTTGCGAGATATTGCTCTGGGTGGTGCCTACCGCATCAACAATATCCTGCACACTCAGTTCGCCGGACGACAACAGGCAGAGAATCTTGATGCGCATCGGGTGCGACATCGCCTGCATGGCGACAGCGGCTTGCTCGATATTTTCTGATTTACCAATAAGCGCGAATATATCCATCGGCAAATCTTCAGTCGGCAGCGCCTTGGTCGCGGCAGCGTTCTTCACGAGCGCACCAACAGATTTTTTTGTCGAGCCATGCTTTTTCACGGGAGCATTTGCCATTGCGATTCGGCATTCAAGATGAGTAAGTAATCAGATTACTTGACGCGGTGATCGTTTGTCCATTAGTCTTCTCTAATATTAGCGGACGCTAATGTACATACCGAATCCAAAGCGCGCCAATTGAGTGTGCCCAAAAAAACAATCGTACGAGGAGAAGTTAGTGGCGGAACAATCTGTACCTGATTCAGGTCACGATTCATTTGTCTCACCGCGCGGAGCAGTTGGCCGCTTGGTGCGTGCGCCTGAAGGGTTTTTGAATCCTGCGCACATTGCTGAAGTTGCTGCCGGCCGACGTGGTTTCTTGCAAAATTTATTCCTGGCGGCGGCTGGCGCGACTGCCGTAGCAGCATCGCCTTCGTTGCGCGCCGAATCCAAGGGCGACCCAAATATTCTCGAATTGCCCGAGCACACCAAGGGCTTGGGTCAAGCAGTCGCTAAGCGCGGTTATGGTTTGCCGTCGGTATGGGAAAAAAATCTCCAGCGTCGCGAAAGCCCCGGCCTCACCCGCGTTGGCGCATCAAGTGTCTCGTTCACGCCGTTGCAAGGCTTGTTCGGCATCATCACGCCGAGTGGCTTGCATTTCGAGCGTCACCATCAGGGCTGGTGGGATATTGATCCGACCAAGCATCGTTTCATGATCAACGGCCTGGTCAAAAATCCGAAGGTTTATACGATGGATGATTTGATGCGTCTGCCGCCCGTGTCGCGGATGCATTTTATCGAATGCGGTGCAAATACCGGCATGGAATGGGGCAACGCGGCGGTGCCAACCGTGCAATACACGCACGGCATGATGAGCTGCTGCGAATTTACCGGCGTGCCGCTATCAACCCTGCTCGATGATTGCGGATTCGACAAAGTAAAAGGCAAATATATTTTGGCCGAGGGTGCTGATGGTTCCAGCATGACGCGCACGATATCGATGGATCGTGCGCTCGACGATTGCATGGTGGCTTATGCGATGAATGGCGAAATGCTGCGCCCCGAAAATGGTTATCCGCTGCGGCTGGTCGCGCCCGGCATTCAGGGCGTATCGTGGGTGAAATGGCTGCGACGCATTGAAGTCGGCGACATGCCGTATGCGACCAAAGATGAAACGCTGCATTACGTCGATCTGATGCCCGATGGCACGCATCGGCAATACACCTCGATTCAAGAATGCAAGAGCGTGATTACATCGCCCTCCGGTGGACAGAAATTGCTGGATAAAGGTTTCTACAATATTAGCGGACTCGCATGGTCGGGACGCGGAAAAATCAAACGGGTGGACGTGAGCACAGATGGCGGAAAAAACTGGCGTACCGCAAGACTGGAAACGCCGATTTTGAGCAAATGTTTGACGCGTTTTAATGTCGATTGGCAGTGGGATGGCGCACCGGTTATTTTGCAAAGCCGCGCCATTGACGACACCGAATATGTACAGCCGAAATTAAACGAGTTGCGCGAGGTGCGCGGTCGCCGGTCGATTTATCACAACAACGCCATTCAGAGCTGGCGTGTGGCGGAAAATGGCGAGGTGGCAAATGTTCAGGTTTCCTAAATTCATACTGCTGATCGCCACAACTGCTGCGTTTCATGGCGCAGCAATTGCGCAAGAAAAATTTTCCGGCATTGGTCGCGCCGCAACTCCCGCGGAAATTAAAGCATGGGATATCGATGTGCGTCCCGATTTCAAAGGTCTGCCGGCGGGCTCCGGCTCGGTAGCCAAGGGCCAGCAGGTGTGGGAATCAAAATGCGAATCCTGCCACGGGACATTTGGCGAATCCAACGAGGTTTTCACGCCAATGACCGGTGGCACGAGCGCGAAGGATATGGAGACGGGCCGCGTGGCGACGCTCAAGCGCGCCGACTTTCCGCAACGCAGCACGTTGATGAAGCTTTCACAGCTTTCAACGTTGTGGGACTACATCAATCGCGCGATGCCGTGGAATGCGCCGAAATCGCTCACCACGGAGGAGGTGTATGCGGTGACGGCGTACATTTTGAATTTGGGCGAAATCGTACCCGCGAATTTTGTGTTGTCGGATAAAAATATTCGTGAGGTGCAGGCAAAGCTGCCGAATCGCAACGGCATGATCGAATTTGCGGGGCTGTGGAATGTTCAGGCCAAGCCGGATGTGACAAGCCAAGCGTGCATGGTCAACTGTGCGCAAGAGGCGCGCGTTAGCTCTTCAATACCCGATTTCGCGAGGAACCAGCACGGTAATCTGGCTGAACAAAACCGGTTGATCGGCGCGGTTCGCGGTATCAATACCGGCGAAGCAGCAGCATCAACCGTATTGCTAAAAACTGCATCTGTGTCGGTGGACGCCGCTGAATTGGCGAAGCAAAATGCCTGTACCGCGTGCCACGCCACAAACAGCAAATTGGTGGGCCCAAGCTTTACGGATATTGCGGCGAAGTATAGAGATGACGCGACGGCTAGTAGCAAGCTAAGTGCCAAAATAAAAGCGGGCGGAGTCGGCGTGTGGGGCGCGACGCCGATGCCGCCACAC
>JANMQR010000001.1:0-3156 GCA_031370625.1 Burkholderiales bacterium
CACTCGCGCTGCCATTCGGCGCGTGGCTGGCGCTGGTGCGCTTTCCGGGCCGCCAATCCGTAATCGCGATCCTCAATGGCATGATGGGCTTGCCGCCTGTTGTGATCGGCTTGCTGGTGTATCTGGCGCTGTCACGCGCGGGGCCATTAGGCTCACTGGGTTTACTGTTCACGCCGTCGGCGATGGTGGTCGCGCAAACTCTGCTGATTTTTCCGATCATCGCGGCACTGACGCGGCAGGTGATTGAAGATGCGTGGGGTGAATATCGCGAGCAGCTCATTTCACTCAACGCCAACCGCAGCCAATCGATGAAGGCATTGCTGTGGGATATGCGATTTACGCTGCTGACGGCGGTGCTGGCAGGTCTTGGCCGCGCGATTGCGGAGGTCGGTGCGGTGATGATTGTCGGCGGCAATATTGATGGCGTCACACGCGTGATGACGACCGCGATTTCGCTCGAAACCAGCAAGGGTGATCTGGCCTTGGCGCTGGCGCTAGGCATCGTGTTGATCGCCATTGTGGTGCTGGTAAACGCCGTTGCGCAGATCATAAAAACAACGGCAATGAAACGTTATGGTTGATTCGATCTTGCCGTTGACCGTACGATCACTCTGCTACTCGGTGGGCAGCACGGAAGTTGTCCGCGATGTGTCGTTCGAGATTGAGCGCGGCTCACGCAATATCGTCTTGGGTGCGAACGGCGCGGGCAAAAGTGTGTTGCTGCGTTTGTTGCATGGCTTGCTGCCACCATCGGGCGGCAAAATTAACTGGTCGCGCAGTGACGCAAAATTCAAGCAGGCGATGGTGTTTCAGCGCCCCGTGATGCTGAGGCGAACTGCGCGCGAAAACATTGAATTTGCGCTACATGTCGCGGGCCGCACTAGCGACATTACCAGCGCCGCGGGCCGAGCACTTGAAAGCGTGGGCTTGGCACATTTGGCCGACCGGCCTGCGCGCTTGTGCTCGGGCGGCGAGCAGCAGCGCATAGCTCTCGCACGTGCATGGGCATTGGCACCAGAGGTTCTATTTCTCGACGAGCCTACCGCCAGCCTCGACCCGACCGCGACCAAAGCGATTGAGGAAGTAATCAGCGCAATCAACAAAACCGGCACCACTATCTTCATGACCACCCACGATATTGGTCAGGCAAAACGAATTGCCAATCGCGTGTTGTTTCTACATCGCGGGCGATTGGTTGAAGACGCATCTGCAGAGAAATTTTTTGAATCGCCACAATCGCTGGAAGCGGCGGCATTTGTCAAAGGAGAGCTTTTATGGTGAAGGTTTTAATCCGTAACTTATTGATCACAGCAGCCATCATTTCAACGCCTGCATTCGCGCAGGAAAAATTTATTGTGGTCGCATCCACAACATCAACTGAAGATTCGGGCTTGTTCAAATATTTACTACCGCTGTTCAAAGCAAAAACCGGCATCGATGTGCGCGTGGTCGCGCAAGGCACCGGTCAGGCGCTCGCCACTGCGCGCAAAGGCGACGCGGATGTGGTGTTTGTCCACGACAAAGTTGCCGAGGCAAAATTTATGGAAGAAGGCTTTGGCGTGGATCGCCGTGAGGTGATGTACAACGATTTCGTGATCGTCGGACCAAAGGCCGACCCGGCAAAGGTTTCGGGTAACAAAGATGTCGTTGAATCCCTCAAAAAAATTGCGGCAAGCCAATCGCCATTTGCTTCGCGCGGCGACAAAAGCGGCACCCACGCAGCAGAATTGCGCTACTGGAAACAGGCTGATGTTGAGCCGCAAACCGGTAAAGGCACGTGGTATCGCGAGACCGGTTCCGGCATGGGGCCGACGTTAAATACCGCGAGCGCGATGGGTGCCTATGCGTTCACGGATCGCGGCACCTGGCTGAGTTTCAAAAATCGCGGTGAACTTGGCATTGTGGTGGAAGGCGATAAGAAGCTCTTCAATCAATACGGGATCATGCTGGTGAATCCGGCCAAACATCCGCATGTAAAAAAAGAAATGGGGCAGGCATTCATCGATTGGGTGACGTCGCCCGAGGGTCAGTCCGCGATTGCGGCCTACAAGAGTGACGGGCAGCCGTTGTTTTTTCCGAATTATGTAAGGCTCACGAGCGCAAAATAGTTGCTTGTCGCGGCAGCCGGTACTTGACGAATTCGTGCAATGACCGCGCTGCGGAATAACCGCGCGCCTGCGTTAAAATTGTCCACCATGTTTATATTCAACTTAGCCCGATTTCGCGGGGCCGCCGTCGCATTCGCCGTCACATTAGTTATTGTCACCGCGTTTGCGTTGTCACCTGTTTCGGCAATTGCCAATTCGCCTCTTTTCCCGACAACAAGTGTTGCGGGATCGCAATCAACAGTACCGGCAATATTGCCCACGCCCAAACCGCCTCCCCTTCCCGCGCCGGTGGTTGCCCAATCTGACGCCGACCTGCGCGGTTGGTGCGACCCGGTGACGCGCGTATTGCCCACGATTAAGTTAAAGCCTTGCATGCGTGCGGGCCTCACGCCGACGGGTGCGAAATCAGTTAAAGGCCTGCCGATCATGGCGCGCGAGGTGGTGGCGCGCGGTGTGGCCGGTGGTGTGACGGGAACAAGCGGAGCCGCGCGGGTGCTGGTGATTGGCGGCATTCATGGTGACGAGCTCACCTCGTCATCCATCGTATTTCGCTGGCTTGAATGGATTGATCAAGCTGAAGCTAAACCATATCAATGGCAGATTGTGCCGGTATTGAACCCCGACGGATTGCTGGCCAAGCCCGCCACCCGCGTGAACGCGAACGGGGTCGATTTGAATCGCAATTTTCCGACCCCGAACTGGGCGAAAGAAGCACCGAAATATTGGGCTGCGAAAACCAGCAGCGACCCGCGGCGCTATCCCGGGAAGATGGCAATCTCGGAGCCGGAATCACGTTGGTTGCACACCGAAATCCAGCGCTTCAAACCTGATGTGATTATCTCGATTCACGCGCCGTTCGGCGTGCTCGATTTTGATGGCCCGGTCGATCCACCGCATAAACTCGGTGCATTAATTTTGATGCCGGTCGGCATTTATCCCGGCTCACTCGGCAACTACGGCGGCATCCACAAAGGCGTGCCGGTGGTCACCATTGAATTGCCGCATGCGCTGGATATGCCGAACGAGGCTGAGCTCAAAAACATTTGGC
>JANMQR010000007.1:0-19404 GCA_031370625.1 Burkholderiales bacterium
GCTGTTTGCTTCCACGAAAATTTTTTTGCTTGGCTGACACCATGATCACGAAGCGCCTGCAAGAAACCGGGCTCTGTCAGCGCCTGATGGATTTTCTTGGCCATAAGCTCAGGGCTGGTGGAATCAAACAGCGCCTCAGACCAGCCGATCACCTCAGGCACGCTGGTTAAATTTGAACCAATCGTGGCGGTGCCGCAGGACATCGCCTCTAACGCGGGCAAGCCAAATCCCTCCGCCAGCGAAGGCAAAACAAACAGGTGGCAAAGGTTGTAAAGCGCCACCAAATCAATATCCACAACATGGCCGGGAAACACCACTTCACCAGCGTCAAGCCCGGACTTTTCAGCAAGCTGGTTCAGGTTTTTAAGCGTGTCCGCCGAACCCTTGCCCATAATGATTAGCTGATAATCTTTACGCAACTCGCGCGGCAATAGCGCAAATGCAGCAATTAAATTTGTCTGATTTTTTAGCAAGTCAAAGCGGGCGGTATACATCAAAAACTTTCGGCGAATTCCGTAGCGATTCAATGTCCGTGCAGACTTCTCGGGGTCTGCCAAGACCGGAACAAAACGGTCATCGACCGCAGATGAGATGTTGACCACCTTATCCGGGGACATGTTTAGAAGATCAATAGCTTCCTGGCGGGAGAATTCTGAAATCGCTAACAATAGTCCCGCGTTTTTGATGTTTTGGATTTTGTGCTCATAAAAATCACGTCTCTTGCGATCAGCAAAATAAAGCGCGCTATGAACTAGCGGAATCAGGTCATATAGCGTCACCGCTGTTTTGCTCCCGACAAAACATTGCCCAATAGAAGTGGCCACGTCCTCATCAAAGCCTTCGAACAAGCTGGTGACGTGAACAAAATCTGGTTGAAGACAATGCAAAAAATCCTCGCGAATAATTTCTGCCGCACGCACCCTTGAAGGATGGGATGTCCGCATATCGATATGTTGTGGAAGCTCAAATACCTGAATGCGGTCTTTGTGAATCAATCCATCAAAAGCGTCGCGAATCTCGGCAATACTTTCAGGCATAAGCGCACTCAACACTAGCCACAAATCATGTCCGCGAGGAGCGCGCGCCATCGCCTTCGCAAGCTCCATCGAGTAGCGCCCGATACCGCCGCGTTTGCTGCCTGATTGGCAGCCTTGTAGATCAATAACGAGACGCATTAAACGCCTTCTTCTCCGCGTTTTTCCAAACCGTCTTTGATCTGGAAATAGATGTCTTGAGCGAGTGGTGACAGCTGATTAATCTCAAGAACACGTTTTTTGCCCGAACGACTCCGTGCGGCTTGTACGGTCGCTATTTTCAGCGCTTCGATCTGCCCCTTAAATCGATGGGTGGTCTCTGTAAGCTGTTTTTGCAACATCATTATTTTTTGTTTGTCGATCTGTCGATCCAGCTCTTCACATCGTGACCGCGCCGCTCTTCCGAGGAGTGGCTGGAGTTTTAACGTCGAGTCTTCAATGGCGGTGTTCAATTCCCGCAGCATGACTCGGCGGAACCGCGTCTCTTCCAATTGATTAATCGCGCGCATGATGTTGATTCGCGATATCCCTGATCGAATCCGCGCGTGATAATCCGCAAGCTCGTCGTCCTCCGCTATACGCGCCAACAATATCTGGTAAGCACTGTGAATAAATTGGACGTCGTTCAGATTTGCCAGCCCAGACGCCGAGGCAGGCGGTGCTAGGATAGTTTCATCGGCTTTGCCAGAAAGCCCCGCCACAGTGCCGTTCGCGGTAAAAATCTGCGCGCCTTGTCCACCTTCGCTAACTCGCCTTATTTCATGTGCGAGAGCATTTTTTGATTGGAACTCATCAGAGTCGCGCATTTCACGTAACAAATCCAGACGCAGCATGCCTCTGCGCAACTGCCCACCATAACCAATGTATGCAGCACCATCAACCGGCCTGCATAACAACGTTTGGAATGCGCAACTCATAAACGTAGCATCGTCATAGGCAAGCAACTCAGTCAATAACGCGGTGGGCGCTAAGCCAACTATATCCACCCGATTGGCTTTACCCTCAGCAGAACGATGCAGATAAACCAAGACTTCAACGCGCGATTTGCCGTCTAGGAGCAGGTCAGTATAGCTACTGAGCCCGCCCTCATCCGCAGTGCGCCCGAGCAGCGCCAAATACGCGTCGCTGACAAACTGCTGATCATTTCCATGCAGTAATTCGGCCAGCGTAAAAAGCTTTCTCCGAGGAGTTTGATGATCGTTCTGCAGTTCGGACGAAGGTGACATGGCCGTTATCAATTGGGTTATATTTGTGAAGGATAGCGGGCCAAGAGGACTAGAGAGCCTGGTACATCCAGCGTAAAGTATCGCGCAGCGGAATGGCAGCAACAGCGCCAATAGCGTTTTCAAGCTTCGCACGGGAGCCTACCAACTTCTTTACTTCATTTGCACGCACAAACGCTGGGTTTACACGGATTTCTGGTGAGTGACCGGAAATTTCGTTCATCATTTCAATCGCATCGAGTAAGCTATGACCAACGCCTGAACAGATATTGAATGCGTCCCCACTGATGTAATTTGAATCACGTTGTAGCAGGCGACGATAACAATTCACTACAGTTCGCACATCCGAAAAGTCGCGAACGACATCAATATTGCCAAGCTCGATAACTGGTGCGCGACGCTTAAAGTGATCCACGATTTTAGGCAGCAGAAAATTTCCAGACTGTCCTAATCCCGTGTAATTGAAGGGTCGCACGATGGTAATAGGCAACGTATCGATCCATAAGCGCGCCATATATTCCATAGCCAACTTGCTCACAGCATAGTCATTCGCTGGCGACGCAGGGACTGTTTCATCAATCACCTCAACGTGGGCGTTGCCGTAAATATTGGCGCTACTAGCCAACAAAATAGCGCTCGGCGCAAGAGTCAACTTCGCTGCCGCATCGAGTAGATTACGAGTGCCTATGACGTTTGTGCGATAGATCGCATCAACATCACCGTGCGCCACAAATGAGATGGCCGCTAGATGTACGATAACATTCGGCTGCGCTTTGGAAACGCCAACATGAACATCGTCAAGATCATTTAAATCGCAGCTAAAAACGCCCTCTGCACGCACTGACGAGCTTCGTGCAGCCAAGCCAACCACATCGTAGCCCGTCGACCTCAATTCGTCGGCAAGATGGCGCCCGGTAAAGCCCTCGATTCCGGTGATAAGTACCCGTTGCATTTTAGAAAGACGTGCCGGTCTCGTTCCGCCGAATATCTGCTTCAACCATCATCTGGCACAACTGTTCAAGCGTTGTCTTCGGTTCCCAGCCAAGCTCGCGTTTCGCTTTCGATGCATCGCCAATCAAAAGCTCCACCTCTGCGGGACGATAAAATTTTGGGTTCACGCGCACCAACGTTTTACTACTCTTGCGATCAACCGCCACCTCATTTTCAGCTGATCCTTGCCACACCAAATCGTAGCCAGCCGCTTTGCCTGCCATCGTTACGAAATCTCTAACAGTCTCCGTGCGGTTAGTTGCGAGAACATAAGTGCCCGGCTTATCGGCTTGCAACATACGCCACATGCCGTCCACATACTCTTTAGCAAAACCCCAATCACGTTTTGCATCCATATTGCCGAGCTCCAGCACATCTTGCTTGCCGAGCTTGATTTTAGCAAAGCTATCGGTAATTTTTCTAGTGACAAACTCACGCCCGCGCAGCGGCGATTCGTGGTTAAACAGGATGCCGCTCGCTCCGAAGATGTTATAGCTCTCGCGATAATTAATTGTCATCCAGTGCGCGTAAAGCTTCGCTACACCATACGGACTACGCGGATAAAACGGCGTGCTTTCATTTTGTGGAATCGCCTGAACTTTCCCGAACATCTCTGACGTACTTGCCTGATAGAAGCGAGTTGTCGGATTCACTATCCGAATAGCTTCCAGCAAATTCACCGCACCGACACCCGTAATTTGTGCAGTAGTTACTGGTTGATCGAAAGATACGCCAACGAAACTTTGAGCCGCCAAATTGTACACCTCTGTTGCCTGGCTCATGTCTAGGATGCGAGCACTTGAGCTCATGTCGGTAAGATCATACTCAACCAAATTCAGGTTTGGATGATTCGCAATTCCTAGCTCATCAATACGCCAAAAGCTGATTGAACTAGTTCGACGATAAGCGCCGAAGACTTTGTAGTTCATGTTGAGAAGTAGTTCGGCCAGATATGCACCGTCCTGGCCTGTAATCCCGGTTATCAATGCTGATTTCATATTGATTGACCACCATCTATTTCTGTTTGCTTAAACACGCCACCGCCTCTACTAAAATTGTTACATTACTGAAATTGGTCACATTAATTAATTTACTTTAGAAAGCACTGGCACTTTGGATTTCAGCTGCCACCCCACTATCAGGAAAGAATATCCAAGTCTGCAACTTTCCTTTAACTCTTCAGCCTTTCTTGCGAACCTATTCAAGTTTCGCAAAGAACTAATTAGCTCGCAAATGTGGTGTGGATTCAGATAGCGGCCATTAATTTTTAATCGCACAGGCTGAGATGTCGTTTCGTAACCAAGGGGTTTCTGCTAAAAGAACACTTTTCCAGCCAGCAATTACTGGGATATGGTTTTTAAAGAAGTCTTTGAACAATACTTCATAAAAACAATGAGCAAAATCCACCTTTTGCACTGAGAAGCCGTCAGCTTCCAGCAAGGTTCTAAGATCTCTCTCGGTAAAAAATCGGACATGTCCCCGCCAGAAAGTAAACGCCATAGCAGCCGTATTTTCGACGGGTTCAAATATATATCCGTATCCTCCGATAAAGTTGGTAAAGGCCTCAATCATCATGGCATTATCGGTAGTGATGACGATCTGCCCGCCGCGTCGAAGCAGGCGATTGCATTCTTTGAGAATTGACCTTGGATGGTACAGATGCTCTATTACGTGGGAGAGCAAAATCAAATCAATAGTACCGTCACCAAGCGGAAGTGAAACTGGTAAGCGATTGAACTCTCTGTTCTCTGGATCGCTAACGTAAGGATCCAAATCCAACTCGAACACGGCTATATTTTTTCTTTTTAGGAAAGCGTGTCCTTCTGCCGTGAGGGTAAGATTTGTCGATACGTAAATCTCACCAGAAAACTGAAAATAGTCACGCATGATCAGTGGGACAAAGAAGGGGAAGCTACCGAGATCGATAAAACTCTTCGCACCAATTGCCTTTAGCTGAATGTCTAATTTCGAGCTTGTTAGCCACATTCGATGCGCTTGACTGTGCAAATAGCTGGGCGGTTTTAAATGGTTGTCTGTGCTGGGTATGCTGTCAAATGGCGTTGGAGGATACTGAGCAATAAAATCCAGAAACTCTCTCGGAGGGAAGTTCAACCAAGGTGCCGATTCTGCACTTAAACTGGTATCAGTCCAGTCGGCGGTTAAGTTTTCAAGCGTTCTATTCCCATAGAGTTGAAGAAAGTTTTTATCCATCTATAAGAGACTCCAAATTAATTTAATTGTGCATGCAACTCATATATGCAGTGTAAAAACGGAAAGCCTACTGTAAGAAATTCGATCTTGCAGAACAGTTGATCCCTTTCCGCGGAAAAAAGTCATTTCATCAAATAGGTTATCTCAAGCGCGAACCCAAATACTCCGACAACACGCGACTCTCAATGATCTGATTGACTGTATGAAGTCTTTTGCAGATACGGTTATGCGTAGCTAGCAATAAATCTTGTTACAGCGCCGCACCAGTGTTTCCGTGTTTAATACGTGACACCGCTCTTTACGCCTTGGCCCTAAAGAAAACTCATACGCAATACATGGCTCTGCGAAGCGCATAGTTTAAATCAACTGATGACACTTTTTGGGTAGCATTACAAGGCTGCTACCCAACACTAGGACTAGGCAGTCACATTGCGTGCAGTGGGAATCTGAAGCCTAGTTAGACGGTTTTTCTTGAGGTTGCTATGAATATAGTGCCCATAACACCAATAGGGTATTCAATTTTTCTTACTTCAAATCCCATCTGATTTAGAACATCCGAAATATATGTCTCCCGAAATCCAAGTTCCATCCAGCCAAAATTACGTATCGCCCATATAGAATGCCCATCTAGACGTACTCCCCACGGATAATCAAACCAATCGCCACAAAATGTTTCACCGCAAAACACTATTTTCCCGCCCGGTTTTAATGCGGAATGGAGCTTGCGCAGCAACTCTTTGAAGTTAATACAATGATGGAAACATTCAAAGAAAAGAGCTGCATCAAAGCTGCTTCCGACCGTGGGCATTTCAAGAAACTCCCCTTGGAGAGTCTCAATATTTAAGGACTCCCGATTTGCGCGTTGTCGCAACAGCTCCAAAAACTTGCCCTCAATATCCATCGCCGTCACTTGATATCCGCAACGCGCTAGATTCAAAGTGGTATGCCCCCAACCTATGCCGAACTCAATTACTTTGTCACCTGGTTTTAGAGCAAGCGCTTTAATAATGAGGCCGATTGCACTTAAATAGTTACCAATTGTCTCTGGATCATTAGTTGAAAATGGAAACGGTCGCTCTATTACTGCTTCCACGACCATGTTTTTGTCCAACTCGTCGATTTGCGGATGATAAGACGTTCGCCCTGAAATTTCTCGCCAAAGCTTCAATTGCCAATTCAGAAAGTCGTCGGAGTCTGGATCCTTCGGTGCCACTGAAGTCGGCACGTATTTGTGTGCATTCACAAAATCCCCGAACCTCGCATAATCATTCTGAGCTATGTGGTTTGCCTCGACTATAAATTTCGCAAATGCCTCTTCCCCAGCTATCAAATTCATTGCTTACCTTTCGTTAGCATTTGGCTCTTGAACCCAAATAATCAAAAAAATTGGCCCTTTAGAAATTCGATCATCTCCCACTGCGGTGTCTAACTATCATCTGCCTTGAGCGCGGGACATCTCACTTGGTCACCTACAAATAATTGTTCAAAAGTATTTATGAAGGAGAGCCAAAGCGTTCGACAAGACTGAGGAATCTGGACTTATGCCGTGATGGCGAAAATTGTTCAGCCCAATTATGAGCATTTGCAATAAATTCTGGTCGGGACCACGATCTCAGATTGTTTTCAAACACTGGTTCTCGACCGGCTTGCGCACTGCGCCTCCACTCGGCACATAGGACGGAAATAGCGTCGCTTAAGGCAGAGACATCTCCTGTATTAATTAGAGTCCCCAGCCCCCCCATGACGTGGGAAACATTTGAATTGTTATAGCTGATCACGTAGCAACCCGCCGCCATAGCCTCAACGATGGGAACACAGAAACCCTCATGGTGGGTAGGCAACACCAAAGCGTCAGCTAGCGCAAGTATCCCCAGCTTCGTTACATCATCAACCTCCCCCATGAATTCAACGTGCTTTGCCAGGTCCGTATTCATGTCCAAAAATTCATGCACTTCGCGGATATAAGCCTCGTCTGAGAAGCGTAAATTTCCAACAATTTTCAATGCGAAATTTATAGAGCCACGGCTCACGCACTGCCGCAACGCAGCCAATAACTCCAAAACGCCCTTCGAAGGAACAATCCGCCCTATAAACAATAACTGGAGTGTGCCAGAGTCAAGTGGAGCTAATTTCTGCTTTCCGGCTAATTCGACAGGTAATCCCATCACAGACAACTTTGCGGCTGGTATCCCAATGTCGAGTAAGCAATCTCGATTGAATGGACTATCGCAATAGACATGATCTGCAAAATGCAAGTTGCACTGCTGCACCATGGACTTATCGATCACTGCGTGATGGCGAGCGCCCAAGAGCTTCTTGGGCGTCACATTGTGATAGCAAGCTAGTTGCTTAGCCTTTCCGTTTCCTAATAAAACGACGTTAAACAATTCATAGAAAATTCCAAAATGATAGATAACTAGATCAGCGCTTAAAAAGTAGTCGTCTCCAAATATCTGCGCGCTACTTTGGACGATCTTGTGATTCCAACCGGTGTAATCCAAGCTATACCCGTAAAATTTCACGCCATCTGATCCGAACTTTTCATGCAGATACGAATATTCCGCAACGACCGCATTTGAAATCGCGTCATGTTTCGTACACATTCCATTTACAAGCGCAACTCGCACTATCCAAGCGCCTCAGCTCTAATCGACAAGGCAGGATTGAGCAATTGCCTATAATATTTTATGCAGTCGCTAGCCATTCGTTCTGCACTAAACATTTTTAGGTAGCGCTCTCTGCCCGCACGCCCCATTTTTTCTCTAAGCGCGACATCAGTTATCAAAGATTCAAGTGCGTCCCTAAGCCGCGAATCGCTGTCTGGAGGAACGAGCATTCCAGTGCTCCCATGCGCTACGACTTCCGGAACGCCACCTACATCACAACCTATGACAGGCTTGCCATAAATCATCGCCTCAACATAGATCAAACCAAACGACTCAAAACGCGAAGGGGCAACAAAAATGTCACAGTCAGAATACAGACCGCGCAATTCGTCATCGCTCACGCGCCCTAAAAACCGAACCTGTTTACCAATTAGTTCGCGATTACTTGCTTCAAAGTTATTTCGATAAGGCGTCCCGTCAGCAGCGGGAATGGTATCGTCGCCAGCAAATATAAACTCCACACTTTGGTACTGGATACACAAACGCGGGACAATTTTCAACAGGATATCAATACCCTTACGATGTTCCAACCTGCCCACAAAAAGCACCTTCACTTTCTTTCGTCCAACCGCCCCTCCCTCTTCGTTTTTAGACTTTGCTTTATCGATTGATGCGCTCCAGTCAGGCAGACCTAGCCTAGCAAGACCTATTCTTGCGCCAATTAAATGCATTGAATAAATCTTTTCGATTTCTTTTAGAATTCCACTACTAATCGCATGTATCCCAAAACTGCGTTCCAGTAAATAACGTTCAAGCTCAACCATTGGTTCAACAAAATTCGTGCAGAACGCATTATCATTATTCCATTCCGGATGCGAAGAGATTGACAACGCAAGCGTGGTTTGTAGGCTGGTGACAACTTTATATCTTGCAGAAAGCAGCGGTGCAATACCCTCGCAGTCCCAAATTGGCGCTTCAACCAAGTCGACAGCGCGATGAGTAGCAATTCGGTCAAGTTCGGCTAGCATCGTCGCCGAATGGTTCCAAATATGCTGTGGAATGTTCATTCGAACTGCGTCCGGCGCTCTCGAGTGCTCCGTTACCACTAATCGATGCACCCAAACCCCCTCTTCAAAGTCTACTCGGTGATGGCTATCTCCTCGTGTCAAAACATGAACTTGGTGCCCTTGCTGCGCACAAGCAACTGCAAGATCGTGCGTAAACCGCGCAATGCCCCCCAAATGGCTCGGCGGATAGTCTTGGCAAAGCAACGCAAGCACTAACGGCGCACCGTCAGTCGGAGTCAAGACGTTAAACGCTAATAGTGGTTGCGCTGAAGGGACTCTATTTTCTTCTGGAATGAATTTGCGCTCTTCTTGTGCCGATGCATTTGCTCGCTGCCAAGCGCGAGTGATGTCGTCCTCCAACTTCAACCGGTCTTCTACCGTCAAGCGACCACCCGCAATATGAAAGTCAACATCACCAAGTTGCTCTTGAACAAACCTTTCGTTATCCATTTTGATCTCGACCAGCGGATAGTGACTTTTGCCGTTGACCAGAGAAAAATAAATCTTATTTTTGATTATCGGATAGCGATAGCGCGTAATTTTATTGGTGTCGCGAATGTGGGAAGGTGCGAATTTGTGGTGTACGTACGCGTTATGTAGCTGGCGAACAAGGTATCCCGCATCTACGACACGCAAACAAACATCCGTTTCGTCTAGATAATATTCAAACTCCTCGTCAAATCCACCTATTTTCCTTAGTACGTCACCACGAAAGAAAGTATTTGTTCCTTGTAGGTATGGAAACTCATAGGTGAAGGGCAAACAGTACTCCGGCGTCGCTTCTGTTCGGCGCCAGTTCGCACTGCCTAAACGCGTTGCGGTGCTGTACTGATATTGGAACTCATACCCGCTTGGATCGAAAACCCGACCACCCACTGCGCCTACATCGTCACTGTCAAAAGCGATAATTGCTTGAGTCAGCCATTCCGGCTCCGGGATTGCATCGTCGTCAATAAACGCGATTACGTCGCCGGACGCCATGTTGATGCCGATGTTGCGTGACATGGACAAATTCGCCTCGGGACATCGACCGCGTTTGATTCTCCCCGCAAATTCGTTAATAACCGCTTCGGATTCGTCTGTTGAAGGGCCATTTACGACAACAACCTCAAAAGCGTCGTAATTCAACCAAGAGAAGCTATCAAGTGTTTTGCGCAGTAGAGTCGCGCGGTTCAATGTATTGATGACAATGCTTACTGATTTTGGACGGGCCATATTTAGTCTTCGTTCAGTGCAAGTTCAAAGAAAAACCTAAAGAAAAATGCAGTCAAAAAAGTTGCCTTCGAACAATCGTTTACAGTTGGCTTAAATCGTAGGCGAATCAATTTATATAACTATTGCGGCACTGATATTAAAGCTTATCCACGATGCCCGACTGAGCCCTTAAATCATTTATGTCTCGGGTTATCTTTCTCAATGCCATCGGTACGACCTTGACCAAGTTGTCCTTAGCGTGGTCGGCGGCCATCTGACGATGATTAATGTCTGAAAGTGTTTGAAGCAGATTCGGCACATGAACCGTTTCGAGCACATATTGCCGATCGCCGAGTTCTGACAATCGCTGCAACAGCGTTGGCATTTCCACTGTCTCCATTACTTGCTGCCGACGCATCAACTCGTTGAGCCGATCTAAAATAGCGGGGAGCTGTTCTGCCATTACAGAGTTTAAGCGCTGATCCACGACATAATGTTTATCGATCAGATTTGACACATTGTCAAGCACAGAACGGTTATGCAAGTAATCAAAATCGAGATGGTGCTGCACCAGTCGGGGTATCTCTTCTTGCGTCACCAAACCATGTTGACTATTAAGATGGGAGAGCTTGTTAATGACAATTGCTAGTCTCACAACCCCGCCGACCAATGGCCAAGCGCACATAGCTGCCAACACTCTTGATTTATTCTTATAACTTGTGAAGTCATCAACTGATTTAGGCAAGCCGATTACAGAGTCCAGTTTCCAAAATAAAGCCTGACGCCGCTTGCATTCATCAGAATGAATAACTTCCGAGATCAACTGCATTCTCGGAACCCCTGTTACAAGTCGTTGTTTATAAAAATCTGCTCCTTGCAAATCAGGCTCTCTCTCTAAAAGTGCCGAATAAAGCGACTTAACAAAAAGCTCGTCATTACAGGTGAGAAATTCTTCTAGCGTGCCTACCTCAACGGGCGTGATGTCAGATTTCGCACCGCCACTAGAAACCTTCTCAAGAGTTGAAACCGACAGCTGCTCTCGGCTTAGGAGTTTCTTTTGTTTTTTAGGGTTAACGGCATTACTCAGATCGCGAAACAGCTTGCGTTTTCCTTTGCTCTCATTGGAAAAGAGGAGTTCTGTTATGAGCTGTATTTTTTCAGACCCAGAGCGTAGCTTGTCCAGATAATATGCTCGCCCATCGGCGTCGGCATCGCGCCCTAGAATAGTTTGATACATACAATTGATGAAAGCCTCATCCTGGTGCGACAACAATTCGCTTACAGAGGCCGCGGCGTGGACACGCTTTTCTTCGCACATAAAAATCCCTTGAATTGACCGCAAGAAATCTTGGCCTTCTTTAGACTCACTAACCTCTTTAACAATTTGCTCTTTCGAAATACCTGCCTGCAAACGGTCGAGATAGTAAATCGAAGCCTCTTGCTCAAGCGGGCGCCCGAGCAGGGTTTGAAAGGCGAGTTCAATGAAAGCACCGCCGTCATGCGACAAAAGTTCCTTAACCACCGAATTCGGCAACCTTGTAGGCTTAGATGTACTCATTTTGTTCGTCTTCATTTGTGGCGACACGGTGGGGGTGTTTGGCGGCGCGGGCTCGTTAAGTATTTTATGCTGCAACGTATCAACAGCAGCATATGACAAACATTTGCCAAAAAATGTCCGGAATGGCGACGTAATCCGCCAGGAAAACGACTCACGCATTGATTGCACTTCGCTTTCCGCAATTACTGAGCTATTTTCGAATTGCTCCGCTCGCTGAATTTGCGAACAAAGATCGCGTGATAATCGATCCTTCATTTGAAGCAAAGCATCCCGCTGTTCGACGACTAGTTGCTCAATCTTCCTTCGCTCGATGTCGGCTGTATGCAACTCCCCCTTCAGGGATTGCACCAAGTTCATATACGCCTCTTCCCGATCAAGATGCTCGCCTGCCTGCCGACGAATTTGATCATCATGTAGGCGCATTTGCTCAATTCGATGAGCATCAACGTCCCTTTGACCGGCAAGCATTTGCGTTACTAATTCTTGCTCGCGCTTAGAGGCTGCAAGTAAGGATGTCGCTAGCTCCCGCTGTAAAAGCTCTTGGGCTTCGCTAAAAACTTTATTGCGTTTTTCAAGTTCATCGCCGATCAATCGAATCTTTTCATCACGATCCAGCATCAACTCAGCTTTTTTCTTATCCGCTAGCTGCTGTAATGCAAGCATTTGCGAACCAAACTCTTGCTCGCGCTGGCTGGCCGCCTCAGTAAGGTTCAAAAGCTTCTCGCTATGCGCGAGTTGAAGCATTTCAACCTCGCCCACCTTTAATGTCAACAACTGGTCAATTCGGTCAATTTCGGACTGATATTTGGAAATCACAGCGCCCAAATCACGCTCTCTTTTCGCCACCTCCTGACTGAAATCAAGTCGTAATGTTTGCTCTCTCTCGGCAAGCTGAACAGAAAATTCACGCTCTCTACATACCAACTCGCTTGCAGCTTTTGTCAAATCAAGTAAGCTAGCCGTCAACTTTGCCCCAAGCGTCTGCTCTGTCGCCGCATGGGCCCGCGCTGCATCATATGCGTGCTCTTTCGCAGCCAATAATTGTCGCGTTAATTCCTCGACCTCTCTCGCATGATCACGCACATTTTTTTCGACCTCATCATTTGCCAACCTGATTTTCTCGGCGTGGTCAAGCTTCGCATGCTGCAACTTACTTTCAAACTCCAGCCGATCAGTTTCTCGAGCGGCCTCCGCCATACTCATTTTGTTGTTTACGACCTTGCACCACGATGACCACGCAACACCACTTAAACCAAAGTCATCAAATACGTTTGGCCCTACACTAAAAGCCGTTAGCAACTCAGAGTGATTTAAAGCCACATAAAATCTATTGAGACCGTCGAAATATGCAAATTTATAGCCTTTACGCAAAATCAACCTCTCCCATTTTTGATGGGAGAGCACTTGGGTCATCGGCAGCGTGCTTTCAATAACTACAATCCATGGCCGTGTTTTTGATTTTCGCCAACCCTGTAGTGCCTGCTTTTCAGCACCTTCTACATCGATTTTCAACCAGTGAACATCTTCAAACTTCATACTTGCGAACACATCATCTAGCGTTACGCAGGGAACCAGCCTCTCCGTTACTTCAATCCCATCGGATATGTACTTTTTTGCAATCTGAAGATCACATGTGCTGAGCCCACCTCCTGCGACATCATAGAACGACAAGACCCCCGCCTTGGAATTCACAGCTGCTTGAATAACCAAATCGTCTGGCCTCGCCTCCCTGAGCAATTCAGCGCAGTGAGAGGAGGGCTCGACATTCACACCGCACCACCCTCGCTCATAAAATGCGAGGCTCACAGAGTCCACCACGGGATGCTGGGCGCCAATGTCGATGTAAGACCCGTTTTCAATGTGCCCAAGTGCACGCCACAACATTACATCTTCGAAATTTTGGGCGTAAGAAATTAGCGAATGCATGTTGACTCTATTCGAATAGGCAAAGCACACCCCAATAGGCAGCAATGCAGCGTGACCAATTTAGGAAATGCAAAAAAATAGTCCCCTCAAGTTGGTGCATTCCAATCCCCAATATCAACTTCTTGCATCCCGTCCGCACAATTTACTTTTGCACAACTATCAATGTAAAAAACTTACACGCGCCGTAAATACACGGCGGGTACAGATACAAAGTATCCGTTAGAAGAGGCATTCAGTGCAACGATCCCTCTTGCTTTTGAGCGCTGCCTAGTTAACGCAGGCAGTGCGTCTATCAATGGCATCAAGTGAAGAAGCATCGCTCTTTACAACATTGCGACACCACGTGGCGGCGTAAAACAAGCACTTCCGATACTCCAACTTTTGAACCCATGCGAGCCCAATGAAAGCTTTATCAATGAATACAGTAAAACTAACGCATAAAAATCTAGTGCGATAAAGGATTTCATAACTTTTTTTGACGGTAAAAAATCCCACATCATGAATGTATGACGACAGAACTATAAGAACCAGAGCGTTAAGACTTCATACGTCCAGGGTTTTATCCGCAAGCCGGGAAGCAATCTGCGACTGCGTGATCTCAAGTCACTCTGCACCGCCAATCAGATCTCCGAATCTCGCGTTTGCCATCACCAAAAAATACCCTGACCTACAAAAATACGTACGTATTATAACGGTGACGCCGCCCGTACCAAACACGGTTTTGTACTACTTCGTCACCTGCACCACATTAAGCAGCGGATACGCCACCGAGAACACCACGTTCAGGAATTTTTGCAGCTCGGCAGCAGGCGCATTCGAGACGTACAGAAGGTCTTTGTTATTAATCGCAAAGCCTTGCATCACGAAAAAGCTGTTCGGATTTTTCAAATCAATTCGGTACACAACGGGCACCAGATCATCCGCTGTGGTGACAGGTTCGGTCGCCCATTTAAGCGCTGGCTTGGGTTCGAAACGAAAGATGAAAACGCCACGCGCATCAGAGCGCGAATCTTGCAGGCCCCCGCTGCGACCCAGCGCCTGTGCTAGCGAAATTCCCTGCGCTTCAAAGGGCACTTCTTCATTTTTTCCAGTAGCACCGAGTGCAGTAAAGCTGTTGGTTTGATATAGGGCGGTGATAACGTCACCACGAATCAGCGGCACATTTTGGCGTGGGTCGCGGATGATGGAATCCAGCGGCATGGCGAACACATCCTTGCCGCGCGTGAGTTGAATGGTAATTTTGTTTACGGATTGCCGCACTCCGCCCGCTGCGGCGATTGCGTCCAAGAGCTTTTCACCGCTGGGCGAAAGCGGAAACCGCACGCTGGTATTGACTTCACCGACAACAGTGGCATTCAAAGACGTATTCTTCACCAATCGCACCAATACCTCTGGCTGATTCGCCTTACCAGTCAAGCGTTTGACAATCTGAGCTTCAATCGCGCCCAGCGTCTGACCTGACGCCTGCACTCGACCTGCAAACGGAATGCGAATGGTGCCTTCGTTATCTACCAGCAAATCGCTGAGCGTCACGGCGCGGGCTGATGCTTGCGCGCGCGGATCGACCGAACTATTGCTAAACAACGTCGCTGGCGGCGCTTCCCAAATTGACACTTCGATTACATCTCCTGCGCCGACGCGATAGCCGCTTTCGACGGCGGGCGTGAGGCTTTCGGAGAATAGTTTTTGTTTGCGATGCGTCACTAATTGCTGCACCACAGATGCATCAACATCCACGACCTGAATCGCTCCCGTGGCCGCGCTGGCATTGACCTCCTTAACGGTAGGGCCGCTCGTGGGGATGTATGCACAACCGCCAGCCAGGATGCTCATGGCGCCCAACAGCGGAACGAAAACCGCAGCTCGTAAGCGCGCGAATAAAGTCATTGGTAAGCCATTTTTAGTGTTGTTCATCGGAAGGAAAACGAGTGCCCATCAATATTCGAAAATACGCCATGCAACATGACCGCGAAACGATCATTAGTACGATATCAAACTCTTCGCAAATTTTACGTGAATTTGGCCTTGACCACAGATGTGAGCGATTTACGGCGGCCATCAGAAGGGTCGCATCATGCGTTGCGGTAAGCACCGCACCGAGAGCGCATAAAATTTAAGCGATAATCCTTGCACATCGCAGCGCTTCTCGAGCGCTTTGTAACGAGGCGCATTCTGAAACAGAACAATTGTCAGCGGATGTTCGTCGCAATTCAACGACAACGAACGACGGTAACCACGTAATAGCCGCCCACCACCCCTACATCGACACACACGCACGCTTTGTCAAAAATCCTTATCGACATCACCCGCCTCGTCTATCGCCGTCTGAAGGGAAAACTCCCCACCGGAATCGACCGCGTAAGCCTTGAATATATTAGCCACTACGCGGCCCAGTCCCGCGCGGTGCTGAGTTTGGGCCCATTTAGCGCCACGCTCACGCCTGCCGACTCGGCAAAACTGTTTGCGGCCCTCACCGACCGAACCATCCCCTTTACTACCCTGGGGCTTGGCGCAATTGCAAAATCGTTCTTGTGGCGTTGGCTAGTAGCGGATGCAGATATCAGCGGGAGTTATTTTTTTAACACCGGTCATATGGGGCTTGAGGACAAAAATTACGCATGGTGGCTGCGCCGCCGCGGCGCACGTCCAATCGTGGTCGTTCACGATCTGATCCCCGTTACCCATCCCGAATACTGCCGACCGGGCGAGCGCGAGCGACACGTGACCCGCATGAAATGTGCGATCAACATCAGCGCCGGCATTGTTGCTAATTCACAGCACACGCTCGATGTTCTCGAAGAATTTGGGCGACGCCATCGCTTGCCGTTGCCACCCAGCTTGGTCGCGTTGTTGGCGGGTGGCATTCCCGATCAAGCGCTCGCTGCTCGCCCCATCAGCGCGCCGTATTTCGTCATTCTCGGCACGATTGAGCCGCGAAAAAATCACTGGATGCTGCTACAGATTTGGCGGCGGCTGGTAGAGACAATGGGTAAATCTGCACCAAAACTGGTGGTGATTGGGCAACGTGGGTGGGAATGCGAAAACGTGGTGGATTTACTTGAGCGCACCACCCAGCTCAAACAGTCGGTGATCGAACTTCCGTATTGCAGCGATGAAGAGCTCGGAAGTTACCTCCATCATGCGCAGGCGTTACTCTTTCCCTCGTTCGCGGAGGGCTATGGCATGCCCATTACCGAAGCGCTATCGATTGGCGTGCCGGTGATCGCAAGCGATCTCGCCGTTTTTCGAGAAATCGCCGGCGACGTGCCAGAATTTATCGAACCGCTTGATGGCAAAAAGTGGCAGCAAGTCATCGCGGATTACACGGTTGCACAGAGCGTGCCGCGCGCCGCGCAATTAGAACGCATCAAGGGTTTTAAACCCACAACCTGGGATCAGCATTTCCAGGCAGTTGATACGTTTCTGCAGCGTCTTGAGCGAAGCGCGCCATAGTGGAAATACTAGGGGCGAGACGCAGTTTTTTGTTTTTGCAAGGCGTGAACACGCCATTTTTTGCGCAGCTGGGCGATCAATTAATCAAAAATGACCACCGTGTTTCGCGTATCAATTTCAATGCCGGTGACACCGTTTACTGGGGCCGACGCACCGCGTGGGCGTTTCGCGACAGACTTGAGTCACTGCCAGATTTTTTGTGCGGGAAAATGAGCGCTTGCGACGCCACCGATATTTTGTTGTTCGGTGATCGCCGCCCGATTCATTTGCCCGCGATTGAAATAGCGAAGCGCAAAAATGTGCGCATCCACGTTTTTGAGGAGGGTTATTTTCGGCCTTACTGGGTCACGCTTGAGCGCGATGGCGTAAACGCCAATTCTCTTTTTCCGCGTGATCCTGTGTGGGTGCAGGACGTCGCCAAATCGATACCGGTTTACGATAGCGGGCAACCATTTGCCGCGACGCTGCGCGCGCGCGCGCTACACGACATGGCATACCATTTATCGAATATCGCCAATCCGTTATTGTTTCCGCGTTACCGCACCCATCGGCCCGTCATCTCCGGTCTGGAATATGCGGGCTGGGGCCAGCGCTTCGCGCAAATGCCCCTCTACGAACGGCGTGATCGTGAAACGATTCAGCGTTTGATGACTACCGCTGCGCCGTTTTATTTATTGCCTCTACAGCTCGACAGCGATACGCAAATTCGTGACCATTCGCCATTCGATGATATGAGTGAGGTGATTCAACTCACCGTGTCTTCTTTCGCGCAGCATGCGCCGCTTGATGCACGTTTGGTGATTAAAAATCATCCACTCGACACAGGTTTTGTAAACTATCCTCGCTTGATCAAAAAACTGGCAAGCGAATTTCAATGTGTGGGCCGAATCGATTATCTGGAGAGCGGTGACTTGGAGGCGATGCTACAAAAAGCGCGCGGATTGGTGACGGTGAACAGCACGGTGGGGTTATCCTCGCTCGGCCATCGTTGCCCGACCATTGCGCTAAGCGACCCGATCTACAACATGGATGGGCTGACATTTCGTGGCACGCTCGATCAATTTTGGCGCGGCGGCGCGCCACCTGACGCGACCCTCTTTCGGGCATTTCGAAGCGTATTGATTCACACCACACAAATTAACGGTGGATTTTATTCCGCACCCGGCATTGAATTGGCGGTGATGAATAGCGTGCGCGTTTTGGAATCAGTACGCTCGCCGCTGGAGGCATTGCTGTGATCGCACCAAAAAACATTTTGATTACCGGCGCGACCGGCGGGATCGGCGGCGCGTTAGCGTTGGAATATGCCACGACAGATGTGAACTTATTTCTGCAAGGCCGCGATGCGCCCAAACTGGCGGCAATTGCCGCGCGCTGCGAAAAGCGGGGTGCGCATGTTGAAACCTCAGTTATCGACGTGAGAGATATCGATGCGCTCGTCTTATGGGTGCATATTGCTAACGCCAGCTCGCCACTTGATTTGGTGATTCCCTGCGCGGGCATCAATATCAACACCGGGCCGAACCATGCGGGCGAAGTGTGGCGTGAAATCGATGCGCTCATCGACATCAACATCAAGGCTGTTATTGCGGTGGCAGATGCGGTGATGCCCAGCATGCGCGAACGCAAGCGCGGCCAGATCGCGCTGTTCAGCTCATTGGCCGGCTATTTCGGCTTGCCCGTCACACCCACTTACTGCGCGAGCAAGGCCGCGATCAAAGCCTATGGCGAGGCGTTACGCGGCGGTGTTGCTGTAGATGGCGTTGAGGTCAATGTCGTCATGCCCGGTTTTGTGGAGTCGCTTATGTGCGACGAGATGCCGGGTACAAAACCAATGTTATGGACAGCAGAAAAAGCCGCCCATTTTATCCGGCGCGGGCTCGAGCGCAACCACGCCCGTATCAGCTTTCCATTCCCGCTAAATCTGGGCTGCTGGTATTTGTCGGTCGCGCCGGCCAGCATCGCGCAACGTCTCGTTAAAATTTTTGGCTTTGGTGGGTGATTCAGTCCTATTTTTTCGACTGTTGCTGCCGCTCCTCATCGGCTTAGCGCTGTCGATTGTGATCGAGCAACTGTTGAGCCCGCGTCCACCGTTGCTCGGGCGCTCTTGGCGCGCATGGGCGATTCACGTCGGGTTGTTCA
>JANMQR010000022.1:0-2508 GCA_031370625.1 Burkholderiales bacterium
GCCGAATCAAAATGAATATCGTGGTCGATTCGTCATCCCGGCGCTTCGTCATCCCGGCGAAGGCCGGGACCCAGTCCCGTCGTAATAAGTGACCGTAGGGAACAAGCTTAGTTTTTTACAAACTAAAATGATTCCTTCGGAATACTATTACGACGGGACTGGGTCCCGGCCTCCGCCGGGATGACGACTCGTTGAGGCGTCGAAATGGAAAACTATTTTGCAGCTTCCAACTTCGCAACCCCGCCCATATACGGCACCAAAATCGTTGGTATCGTCACGCTACCATCGGCGTTTTGATAATTTTCCAGAATCGCAACAAGTGTACGTCCGACAGCCAATCCCGACCCGTTGATGGTATGCAAATACTCAGTTTTGCCTTGCGCATTTTTTACCCGCGCCATCATGCGCCGTGCTTGAAACGCTTCAAACAACGAGCATGATGAAATTTCGCGGTAGGTATTTTGTGCAGGCAACCAGACTTCCAGATCGTACGTCTTAGAGCTCGAAAAACCGATGTCGCCAGTGCACAGCAACATGGTGCGATACGGCAATTCCAGCTTTTGCAAAATTGTTTCTGCGTGCCGCACCAACTCTTCGTGTGCCGCAACTGAATTCTCGGGCGCAACAATTTGCACAATTTCAACTTTGTCGAATTGATGTTGACGAATCATGCCGCGCGTGTCTTTGCCGTAGCTGCCCGCTTCTGCGCGAAAGCATGGCGAGTGGCAGACGTATTTCATCGGCAACTGCTTCGCATCGATAATTTGATCGCGGACAAAATTGGTCACCGGCACCTCAGCTGTCGGGATCAAATACATATCGCGACCTTCAATCTTGAAACCATCGTCGCGAAATTTTTCGAGGTCGGTCACTCCGTCGATGCAATGATCGTTCACCATATACGGCACATAAACTTCAGTGTAGCCGTGCTCCAACGTGTGTGTATTCAACATGAACTGCGCTAATGCCCGGTGCAGCCGCGCGACACCACCACGGAGCACCGAGAACCGCGCCCCGCTTAGCTTTGCAGCCGTTTCGAAGTCAATGCCACCGAGCGCTTCGCCAATATCCACGTGGTCTTTGACGGCGAAATCGAATGTTTTCGGCGTGCCCCATTTGCGCACTTCCACGTTATCGAGTTCTGATTTTCCGGCGGGCACTTCGGGGCGGGGGATGTTGGGGATTTGGCGCAGGAATTGATTGAGTTTTTCCTGCAATTCGCCAAGCGCCACTTCATTCGCCTTTTGGATGTCGCCCCAGCCTGCGACCTCGGCCATGACGGCGGTGGTGTCTTCGCCTTTGCCTTTCATCATGCCAATTTGCTTCGAGGCTGCGTTGCGCTTGGCTTGCAATTCTTCAGTTTCAATCTGGCGCTTTTTGCGTTCGTCTTCGAGGGCACGAAATTGCGCTTCGTCGAATACAACGTTGCGTCGCTCGAGTCCGGCGACGACGGCGGGTAAATCTTTGCGGAGTTGTTGAATATCTAGCATGGTGATTTCCTGTTTTTCAATTCGAATATTTTAATTTTCCCCACCACCTAAAACTGTCATTCTGACGAGCGCCTTTGCCGTAGTTGTGAACTTAGGCGACGAAGAATCTGCTTTTCGTGCGGTGAAAACTGTAGCAAATTCAACAGCAGATTCCTCGCAAACAGCCGCTCGGAATGACAACGTAAAAGTGGGGAACCGTGAACTGGTTGAGCGCACGCCTTCGCTCGGAACTTACAACGGCGCAGGCGGCGCTAACTAGATCGTGAAGGAGCGATCCGAGAGGAGCGGCTGGAAGGATTGCTGCCTTGAAAAGCGTGAACAGGCAATCGGAATGTGGGATTGGTTTTCATTTCTTGTATTTTGAATCAAGCTCGCGCAATTGCGCAAGTTTTTCTGCAATTTTCGCTTCCAGCCCGCGATCTGTGGGGCGATACCAATTTGGTTTCTCGATGCCATCGGGCAAGTATGTTTCACCAGCAGCGTATGCGCCCTCCTCCTGATGCGCGTAGCGATAGTTGGCACCCATGCCGAGCGTTTTCATGAGCTTGGTGGGCGCATTGCGAATATGCATCGGCACGGGGCGCGATTCATCTTGATTGATAAAGGCGCGCACTTCGTTATAGGCTGCGTACACGGCGTTTGATTTTGCCGCGACCGCCAAATAAATCACGGCTTCCGCCAACGCCAATTCACCCTCGGGCGAGCCGAGGCGTTCATACACGGCGGCAGCGGCCATTGTCATATCTAGTGCGCGCGGATCAGCGAGACCAATATCTTCGGTCGCCATCCGAATCAAGCGCCGCGCGAGATAACGTGGATCAGCACCACCATCTAGCATGCGGCAAAACCAATACAGCGATGCATCCGGATCGGAGCCGCGCACGCTTTTATGCAGCGCTGAAATCTGATCGTAAAAATTATCGCCGCCTTTATCAAATCGTTTCGCCGCACGCGCCAAGACGCTTTCTACGAACGGCACATCAACGCTGGATACTTTTTTATTTTCAACCGCAGTTGC
>JANMQR010000046.1:0-4717 GCA_031370625.1 Burkholderiales bacterium
TCCATCGCCGGCGATTTGCAGGGGATCGGCATTACGCGCATCCAGGATTTAAAAGGCAAATCTCCGCAGGCACTCTACGATCAGTTGTGTGCGGTGACCGGGCTAAAACATGATCGCTGCATCCTCTATGTTTTTCGTTGCGCAGTCTATTACGCCTCGCACGCAAAACATGACCCTGAAAAATTAAAATGGTGGAACTGGCAAGACGCGCCGCGCTGATCGGCTGCTGATACTCGCCATTTGGCGGCCTGCTCCGAGCAAAAATGCCTCAAACGCCGCGCCAGTGCTGGCGTTTGTCCAATTCACTCGTGCCACGAATGCCCATGCCGCTCGGTCATCGCAATCGCCGCACTCGGCCCCCAACTGCCGGCGGAATACGGTTTCACTTTTTGTCCGGTCGATTTCCAGCCGTCGATAATGCCGTCGATCCACTGCCATGCCGCTTCGACCTCATCGCGGCGAACGAACAGCGCGGAATTATTTTTGAGCACGTCGAGCAGCATGCGTTCATAGGCGATGCGGCGGCGGGTTTCGCCAAAGGCATCGCCGACCGACAAATTCAGCGGCACCTGCGAAAGAGTCACGTCGTTCATGCCGGGCTGTTTGTGCATGACTGTTAACGTGATCATTTCTTCGGGCTGCAATTTGATCAGCAGCGCGTTCGATACGAGTTTCGCGCCGATGCCGGCGAAAATATTGTAGGGTGCCGCTTTGAACTGGATCATGATTTCGCTGCAGCGTTTTTGCATGCGCTTGCCGGTGCGCAAATAAAACGGCACGCCTGCCCATCGCCAGTTGTCCACTTCCACTTTCAGTGCGACGAATGATTCGGTATCACTCCCGGCTTTCGCATCTTTTTCGTCGAGATAGCCAACCGCCGATTCGCCGCCGCTAAACCCCGCCGTGTATTGGCCGCGCACCGTGTGCGTGGCGACATTTGCGGCTGTAATTGGGCGTAACGACCACAACACTTTTACTTTTTCATTGCGCACGGCAGAAGGCGTGAAGCCTGCCGGTGGCTCCATCGCGACCAGACAAAGCAGCTGCAACATGTGGCTCTGCACCATGTCGCGGAGCGCGCCGGTGCCATCGTAAAACGGTGCGCGGCCTTCAACGCCGACCGATTCAGCAACCGTGATTTGCACCTGCTCAATGGCATTCGCATTCCACAACGGCTCGAAAATCGAATTCGCAAAACGCAGCGCGAGCAGATTTTGCACAGGTTCTTTGCCGAGGTAATGGTCTATGCGAAATACTTGCCGTTCTTCAAACGCCGCACCAATCGCATCGTTCACTTCGCGCGCCGTATCGGTGTCAGTGCCGATTGGTTTTTCAATTGTGATACGCGAAAGTTTATCGACCAGGCCGGCATCACGCAGCGCTAAACAAATCGGGCCGAATAATTGTGGGCCGGTGGAAAGATAGAACATCACGCCGCCGTCGCCGGGCACAAGCGCCTGCTTGATCGGATCAAGCCCTCCCGCGGCCTTCACGTTCACGGTGACATAGCGAATTCGTTTGGCGAAAGTAGCGAAGAAATTCTCGTCAAACATTTTTGCATTTGCCGATGTTTGGATTGATTCTTTCACCTTCGCGATAAATGCCTCATCGGTTAAAACCGAAGTCGCCGCGCCGATGAGTTGAAATACTTTCGGCAGCAAACCATCGCGATCCAGCGCATACAGCGATGGCCACAACATACGTTTGGCGAGATCGCCAGTGGCACCAAACAGCACCATGGCACGACATTCAGGGGCAGGGGCATTCGACATCATGGAAAGATTTAATCCAATTGGTTATGGTTATGAAAATGCTATGAGGAATTAAAACGCAGCGATAACATAGTAGAGAAAGCGCGCGCGAATGTCTCTGTTATTTGTTCAAATCAATTGTTCTTTTTCGAAGCTAATGGTGTATAGATAATTGCGGCGTAGATCGCTATTTTACGGGTGTTTTCGATGGAGACCCCCGTTCGGGGTTGAGGGGAAATCGCTGGAACTGGTTGTATATGCTGGGGTTTAGCTTTTTATCCGCGTTCAGGAAGTCTATTCTCGCGCTACCAGTGGCTGGCTCATGCCGCACTTAGCCGGTTTGGTGAGCACCCCTGCCGCGCTGGTCGCACGGCCGTTGGCGCAAAGTTGTCCGGGCATGTAAAGTTCGCTGCATGACAAATTCTGCTTCACCACTGAATCAAAGTATTGCGATGAAAACGCCCGCACGTAAATTTCTGGGAATTCATTTGCGTTATTGGTTGCTTTGGGCATTCTCGCCGCTCCTGCTCGCATTTTGGTTTTTGTTTTTGGACATTGGTAGTTTTGTTCAAGGGTTCAAAGCAGCAGTTTCTCGCACGGAGATATCTCCGAGAATTACCGTGGAGTTGTTGTTTTGGCAGAAAGTGGCGGTGAATTATTGTTTTGGTGCATTGGTCGTTCTCTGGATCGCCCACTTTGAGAAAAAAGCGCTGTTAAGCTTTAATGTTGATATTGATTCCGCATGTGACCGGCATACGTTTTTTCCATGGCAAGAGCGCAGGCTTATCGTTGAAAAAGAGCCCACTGATATCCTTCAGCACGCGGCAGAAATGCTTATTGCATACGGGGCGGTCATCATTAGACTCGATGAAGGCAGACTGATTCAGGCAGTCACCGCACACACGTGGCGGGGCTTTGGCAGAAAGGTAACCATTTCAGTGTCGCGAAATAATCCGTGCACTGTAGAAGTTAATGTCTCCCCGCGGGTACGCGCACTGTTCTTCATAGTGGCGACACGATTTATTACTGACTACGGCAATAGTTGGCGGCACATGCAGGCTCTGGTGACAAGAATGACAACGGGTGCGTTTCCAGTCGCGTTGTCGCCGGACGGCTTAGCGACGGTGGTGCTAGCGGCTGAAATTGATAAACCACTGAGCGTGAGTATGGCCGGTGCGTGGCAGCGCGTGTTGTCGAAAAGCGTCGTGCTCTTATTGCTTTTTGTACTTTCATTTATCGAAACGACCACATGGTCACCTAACGCCGTGTGGGCAGCCTTTTTAATCGGGATTTGCATCGAGCTTTTTGTTTACTTTAAATTCCGGCAACAAGTATTAAAAAAACGGCGCTCTGAAACCCAGGAATCGTTTGAGTTTGCATTGCACAATTCCTGGATTGTGTTGGTGTTGTTCATGATTTTGTTCAGACCAGCGAATGACTGGAGTGCTGGCGAACACATTTCCATTTATATATGGACTGGTTTAATCCTGCTGCTCACAGCGATTGGCCTGCGTGACATGAAGAGCGAGCGAGAGCAGCGTGTCCTCGCTACTACCCGCCGTGAAAAGGTAGAGCTGGAGCGCCAACTCTTCGAAGCAAAACTGGTCGCGCTCTCCGCCCAAATCGAACCGCATTTTTTGTTCAATACGTTGGCCAGCATTCAATACCTGATTCGCAATGACACTAACAAAGCAGGCGAGATGACGAGCGATTTGATTCGTTATTTGCGTCTTGCGTTGCCGCGTATGAAGCAAGCGACTGCCCGCCTCGCGGAAGAGCTTGATCTGGTGCGCGCGTATCTTGGCATCATGCAGATTCGTATGGGGCCGCGCTTGCAATTTGCGATTGATTCGCCAGATGATTTGAATGACGTGCAAATTCCGACGATGACGTTAATCACGCTGGCTGAGAACGCAATTAAACACGGGCTGGAGCAAAAGCCTGACGGTGGCATGATTAATTTATGCGTGAGCAAAGCTGAGCAGGATTTGCGGCTTGAAGTTGCTGACACCGGCGGCGGATTTTCAACAGCGGCTTCGGGAACGGGCATTGGCTTGGCGAATATTCGCGAACGGTTGAATACGCTTTACGGTAACCGCGCGCATCTGGAACTGGAGGCGAATCAGCCAAGTGGCGTGAAAGCGATTTTGATTATTCCGATGGAAAGAAAATAAATGCCGACTTGCATCATTTGCGAGGATGAAAAACTCCTCAGAGAACAACTAAAAGAAACCCTCGCACAAACCTGGCCGGAGCTTGTCATCGCGGGCGAAGCCGAAGACGGCATGGCTGGGGCACGCATGATTGATGATCTGAAGCCAGACATCGCGTTTCTCGACATTCGGATGCCGGGCATGTCGGGAATTGACGTGGCGCGTCACGCGGCGGGGCGCTGCCATATTGTTTTTATCACCGCTTATGACGAATACGCGATCCGAGCATTCGAACATGGTGCGGTGGATTATGTGTTGAAGCCGGTTGAGCCGCCACGGTTTTTAGCGACTGTGGCGCGGCTCAAATCACGTCTCGAAGCGCCACCAGCTGATTTGCGCAACCTTATTTCGCAGCTAACATCGAAGCGCGAGGGCAAGTTGCGCTGGCTGCAGGCTTCCGTCGGCAACACGATCAAATTCATCACCGTAGAAGAGGTATTTTATTTTCAGTCGGATGCGAAATACACGCGCGTGATGACGGCTAAAGGCGAATCGCTGATCCGCAAACCGCTGAAAGAATTGCTCGATGAGCTTGATGGCGAAGCGTTCTGGCAGATCCATCGCGGCACGATTATCAATGTCGCGCGCGTGGCGTCGATCCAACGCGATGGTGAGGGCGGGATGACGGTGCTGCTGAAAGATTGCGCCGAAAAGCTAGCGGTGAGCCAGACGTGGCAGCATCGGTTTCGGCAGAGTTGATTTAGCAAACCCTAGCATTGGCAAGGGTTTTCGGCAATAAATGGCTTAAACAGC
>JANMQR010000079.1:0-4753 GCA_031370625.1 Burkholderiales bacterium
GCCATCGTCAGCGCAAAAATTGCGTTACACAACGAGATGGTGCAATCGAGTAAAAAGCGCACTGTGCTCGCCCGCGAATTGCATTTGGTGCCGTCAGGCGTGGATCGCTTGCTGGATATTCGCCATGCGACCAAACTTGAGACTATCGAGCAGGCGCTGGCGACATTTGGGCGGCGATTAGTGTTGCATGTTGAGTGACGAATTATGTTGAGCTGTAGCCGGTTCAAACCACGCACGCAGTTGAGAAATCACAGAAGCCAAATTAAGTAAGACCATATAATCAAACGCGTGCTCATTTATGTGGAGGCACGCGTCCAATAACAAGTACAAGGGAGATCACATGAAAAATAAGATAGTAGCAATCGTCACGTTAATAACTTTTACCCTTTCAGGATGCGCCGGGTTCCAAACACGCGTAGCCAATACAGATTTTAATATTGGGACTTATGCTCTTAACAAGGGTGATTACGTTGCTGCCGAAAAGAAGTTGAAACAGGCGGTTTATGAGGGCCACCTCGATAGGATTGCTGTTGGCTGGAACAACCTTGCGGTTCTATATCAAAAAACTGGCCGACAAGTTGAAGCAACAGACGCTCTCACAATGGCAGCGCGTTACGGGGAAGTCATGGCTGCGGCTCAGTTAAGTCTGTTAAAATTGACAATTCCCTCACCGGATTTAGTGGCTACAGCACCCCCTGTGCCCATAGGGTACAAGGCAGGCCAAACTTATTTTCAGGATGGTCTTGCCGCCTTCGAAGCATCTAATTGGGTTGAGGCAGAAAAACAGTTCCGCCTGGCTATCATTACTGGTCAGGAGCTCTCAGCATCGTGGAATAATTTGGGCGCGGTGTACTCAAGATTCACTGAGCGTCTAGAGCTTTCGCGGTTCGCCCACGAGATGGGTGCTCATTATGGAAGTGTCACCGCGCGCGCAAACCTCGTTGCCATCGGTCGAGCAGTACCGAATCATGACCTGATGACCCGCGAAGCAAAGGACGCAAAAGCAGTCCAGGATAAAGCATATGCCGATGCTCGTCGGGCAGAAGAGCAGCGTCAAGCCGCTGCAGACAGCAAACAACTTGCCAGTAACGTGGGCGATGTTTTGCTGGTGCTGATTGGAGCAGCAGCCATTGGTGCCGGGGCGTATTACGCAGCAAAAAAAGGAGTGGCTACGACCTACTCCGCTCCTGACAATAGTCCGGTATTGCCTCAACCTGCTACAAAAGCACTCCCGCGCTTGACCGCAGTCACGCTCGCTGGGCCAGCTATTGCTAGAAACATTTGTAACTGCCAAGGCTGGACGGGCCCCGGTGGGCCATGTTTCGCTGGAGTCGGTGGGGCTGCATATGATGGCCCCGGTGGCCCTGCATTTCGCGGCCCGGGAGGTGCATGTAACGCTGGTCTAGGTGGGCCACGCTATGATGGGCCAGGCGGCGCAGCTTACAGTGGTCTTGGTGGCCCGGCGTATGCAGGGCCAGGTGGCCCGTGCTATGCGGAGCCGGGTGGGCCATGCTTCGGCCCTTTAAGCGCACAGATTGCAACGTGCCCAGCTATCTGCTGAAACCCAGCACCGCTTTTGTTTACTCATCTTCGTTCGCTTTGCGCAAAGCGGCCAAGGCCTCAAGCGCCGCCTTCATTTGCGCGTATGTCATACCCGAAACTGGCGAAAGCTCGTTCCGCCGTTCGGCAACGTGCAGGCCACTTATTTTCTGTTTCAAATTCAGCGCCGCGACATACGCGCTCGGATTTTTGCCCTCTTTAGCTAAGAGAATAACGTCATCCAGTTCTTTCATGGCGTCACGGTAGCTGTACGAGACTATTTCGCTCAGCTTACACATATGATCGACGCGAAGGGACTCCACCCTTGCTAAAACCTTGCTATTCGCAAGTAATCGGCTTGCCGCTTCGTTCGCAGTTTTAGCATTGGTTATGGCATATCCTGCTTGACGGTACGCATCAGTTAGCGATTTGCCGGTCGCAACGTGCTGCGCAAAATTCTCTTGTTTAGGCGTAATGCCTTGCTCACGATTTGCCATATCAACGACTTTCAATTTCTTTCGCCATGAGGCGGTATGCAATCAGCGCTGATTCAAGGTCATTGCGTGCAGCCTCTCGAATTTCATCAAGTTCATGCGCTGGGGTGTTGTATGTGGGCGCGACGATTTCTATTAGCGATTCAAACTCGCGCCATTGCAGTTCGTTGATGATGTTCTGCTTTGCCGCTTTAATCGCTGCACGTGACGAGTCATCGAGCGCACCTTGTGCTCGAATCTGATCGCTAGTGAGTAATTCAAAACTAATACCCTTCGCTAAGAAAGCATCAAGTGCGCCCATCAAAATATCTCACTCAAGATTTCAGCTTTTGCCCCGAAAGCCTGATCGTTCGTCCCGTGTTCTGCAACGCTCGCGGTATGCCGCTGGACATCCGCGTCTTCACATTGCGGCGACGCTGTAACGCGCCCTAGTTCGGCCCGAACATCTTTCACAGCAGATGGCATTTCTAGATGGTGTCCGCTAGAGGGTGTAGAGCACGGCTTAAGAACTGCATTGACAGCACCTTGCGACGGTGTAGTGAGCTGACCACCTACACCGTTAGCCGGTGCTATAGCGGTTCTTGCTGTACCTTTAGGCGGTATAAGCGGTGTGCCGCGTGAATATGAACCGCGTTTAAAAAGTAGTTCGGCACCTGCATCGTAGCCTTTATGTTTGTCAAGGTTGTACCAAGTAATTGCATACCACGATGCTTTGTTTGGCCGGTGCCCCAATACTGTTTGGTGAACAAATCCTTCCGCGATTAGCTGTCGAATGGCTCTGAAAATTACGTCGCTACTTTTCCAGCCGCGTTTGAGAAGATAGGCGCGAGAGGCAAGCAGGCGTCCGTTGTTGTCTCGGCAATACTGCCTTGCAAACTCAAGCAACAAAGCGCGCGCTGGGTGCGATAGGCGGGCGTAGGCGACGCTATCTAGTACTGACCACGGCAGAGCCACAAACCCGCCTGGCTCGCGGCTTGAATCGCGCTTCACGCGTTCGGGGTTGCGTCCATTAGCCATGTTGATTCGCCATTCGCGATACGAGTGCGCCCGGCAATACATTCAGCGTCTGCGAAATGCTTGGAAAAGAAGCGTTTAATCTATTCATTGAGCGCCTGCGCTTTCGGTGCGTGACTATCAATAAAGGCGCGAATATCCTCGCATCGCCATGCGGTAATTCGCGGCCCTAACTTTACTGGCGCGGGGAATCGGCCCGTTTTGCATCCGGCCCACCAACACGATTTTTGTACTGGAATTAGTGCGGGTGTCGGTGGCGAAGCGTTTGGGTTTCCGATGATTTGCGCTAATCGGAGGAACCCGGTTTCGGGAAGTTGGTTCATTTGCATCCGTCCTTATCCAAGTTGGTAAAGAACGAATGCTCCGCCTATCGAACGATCCGATGGCCGCGAGCGGAATTAGTAAAACCGCTTGCGGTTTTGTGATGATTATTTGTTGCGGGATTCTACAGCGTCCGAAATTTTATTTAAGGCCTTGCGTACAGCATCGTCAGATACCGACGCCCCAAGATTTTCTGTCAGCCTTGCTATTTGCGTAGCCGAGCCATGTGCTTTTCGATCAATTTTCGAGTGATCACATAACGCCGCGATTATCGTCAGCAGCGTGTTTCGTTCGGTAGTATGCAACGGCTTGTCAGGTTTAGACTGTTCTTCAATTAGCGCCTGCTCGAACTTTCGCAAGGCATCCGTTCGAACTACCAAAACGCCATCTTCCGGCAAGTTAGTTGGATAGTGTCCATCGGTTATGCCTTTCTTCTCTTTCTTTCCGAAAAATTTCTTTCTATCTTCTTCATGCTTGCTTAGAAGCCTTTCCGCCTCCGCTGGTTCATATTTCTGATCTGCAATGTCTTTCTTCAGCTCCATTAACTTGGCGTATGAACCTAGCCCCTCCTCGTTATCGTTAGAACTCTGCCTGAGTTGAAACATTTGTCCTCCTACTCCTTCTACAAAAGCGCCGTTCAAATACACCGATGTAACCTCTGGCCCGTCAGTCATACGCTGGAACTCGTGCTCAATATCAAGCCTTTCCGCACCTAACATCGTTAAATCGTAAACGCCGTGAAGGCCCACGGTCGATTCGTACTGAAAAATGTGGCTCGCCTCATTAAAAAATAATTCTGGCCCGTGATATAAACGAACCATGCCATTACCATCAAGAGACGGAACATCTTGAAATTTCGCTTCCGCGATTGGTACTGTTTTTCCCGACATAGCTAAAGAAGAATTCACAAAATTTACCGACAGGCGAAGATGTCCGTCAAGGGCAAGTCTCAGGACATCTGCTTCCGTTACATCTTCACCAAATAAAAGCGTTAAGTGGCGAGCAGTATCTGGCAGAGTCAGCCATTTTTTTAAGTTGAATAGTTTTCCCATGAACCCGCTTTTGTTGGTGTGAAAGTCAATTTATTAAATTTGTCGAAAGCGACTCAAGTTAGGCAATCTCACGCCGCCTGCTTCCCAAATTTCCCCACAATCACCGCCCCACCTTTGCACGAATCAAGATAATTCGCCTGTGCCTGCATCTTCTTGCGGCACGATGTAAACGAACTAAGCCGCAAGTTTCAACGGCGTAATCTTCGCTACCTCGCGCTTTAACGACTTCTCCGCCTGCCATAAATCGTAATTCGCTTGCATGTGCAGCCATGATTGCGCCGTGCCGCCTAACGCCGCCGCGAGACGTAGGGCCATGTCTGCGCTGATGCCTGC